>CAZRIL010000032.1:0-3449 GCA_964600115.1 uncultured Chthoniobacter sp.
ATCCATTGGCTTTGACTCCCTGGACATGGACTCGCCCCCATCCGCATTCCCTCCATTTTCCGGCTGGTGGAATCCGGTGAACTGGAATATCCATTCTGACCGACGGGGGTATAGCTCAACGGTTAGAGCAGGCGGCTCATAACTGCTTGGTTCACGGTTCGAATCCGTGTACCCCCACTTTTTATTTCCAGGCGAGGATTCCCTTGGCCCAGGCCCAAACAAGCCCTTCTACGAGGAGCAGGAGGAAAACCATGAGGGTGAGGAACGCGGAGAACGGGAGATTCAGAAAGGCGGCAGCGAACGGCATGAGGAAGACGGTTTCGACGTCGAAGACCAGGAAGACCAGCGCGTAGAGGTAGTAGTGGGACTGGAACTGAACCTGCGCGGGGCCGGTGGACTCGATGCCGCATTCGTAGCTGCTCTGCTTGTCGCGTCCGGGTTTTGCCGGCGAAAAAAACCGCGCCCAGCCCCAGGCCATGGCGAGCGGGATCAACGGGAAGACGATCGCGATGGCGAGGAAGATCGTCAGGAGCAAATAGTCATTGTTCATGGGCTGATTCTTATAGGTATCGGTCCGGCCTTCTTCGCCGGCCGGCTTTCGTTCAGAGGGCTGAGGAGCAGGTTCGGGGCAAGGCCCAGTGCGAGCACTGAAAGAGCGAGGACGATGACCAGAACTCTCGAGGCCGGGGCGCTCGCGGGACTCACGTCGGCACGCGCAGGCAGGACGAATGCGTGCTTGAGAACGATGAGGTAGTAGTAGAGTGAAACGGCGTTCATGGCGACGGCCAGGATCACGAGCCAGAGGTGCTGGCCGTTCGCGAGTGCGGAGGTGAAGAGGTAGAGCTTCCCGAAGAATCCTGCGAGCGGAGGAATGCCGGCGAGCGAGATGAAGAAAACCAGCAGGCAGATAGCCAGCACAGGCGAAGATTTTGACAATCCATCAAAGTCTTCGACGCGGGATCCACCGCGCTGTTTCTCCACAACAGCCACCACCCCGAAGGCTCCGGCAGTGGTCAGGGCATAGATGATGACGTAGAAGAGAACGGCGTTCAGGCTGGCTTGATCGGCGGAGCAGAGGCCGATGAGCAGGTAGCCGCCGTGGGCGATCGCTGAGTAGGCGAGCAGGCGCTTCACGTTTGATTGCACAAGCGCCGCCACATTGCCGAGAACGATCGAAGCGGCGGCCATCAGAGCCAGCACCGGAGCCCAGCCGGGAACAAACTGCCCCCAGCCGGCGGCTCCCGCCCAGTGGCCGAGGCCGGCAGTGAGAACTTTCGCCAGAACAAATACACCGGCGACCTTCGATCCCGATGCGATCAGTGCGGCCGCCGCCGTGGGCGCACCCTCATAGACATCCGGAGCCCAGAGCTGGAAGGGGACCGCTGCAACTTTGAACGCGAAGCC
This sequence comes from uncultured Chthoniobacter sp., assembly GCA_964600115.1. Taxonomy (GTDB): domain Bacteria; phylum Verrucomicrobiota; class Verrucomicrobiia; order Chthoniobacterales; family Terrimicrobiaceae; genus QYQL01. The sequence continues at coordinate 1,405 of CAZRIL010000032.1, forward strand.
CGCGAGAGTCAGGACGATCCCGGCGATAAGGAGCGGGTCGGGAATCCCGGACAGTTTTGCAATCACCAAGAGGTTCGTGCTTCCGGCCACGCCGTAAATCAGGCTCAACCCATAAAGCAGAAAAGCGGCGGAGACACTGCCGATGAGGAAATATTTCAGGCCGGCTTCGGCGGAGGACCGGCTTTCCTTTGCAAAGGCGGCGAGGATGTAGAGCGGGATGCTCGTGAGTTCGAGCGCAATGAAGATCATCAGCAGATCCTCGGTTCCCGCGAGCAGCATCATGCCGACGGTGCTGAACAGGATCAGCGCAAGAGATTCCGCGAAGTGGAGTTTCGGAAAGGTGTCCGCCGCAAAAATAACGGAGACCAGGCCGAGCCCGAGGATCACGAGTTTGAAAATCCGGGCAAGCGGGTTGAGGACGATCATCCCGTTGAGGAAATTTCCATCAACCGGGTAGCGCATCAGAGCGGCTGCGGCGGCGAGTCCGCCGAGCAGGGCCGCGATGGTTATCCATGTCCTGGCCTTGGGAGCCGAGACCCCAATCCCGAGGACTACCAGGGCGGTGACCACCAGAACCGATTCAGGTGCGAGGGCGATGAGAAGATTTGTCATTTAGCCGCCTCCTGAATGAGGTGGTGCATCAGGGGGCTCTGGAAACTCCGCAGGATCGGGTCCAGAAGCATTGATGGGAAGAGCCCGACAAAAAGGGTAGTCCCCATGAGTATAATTGCGCCGAGCTTCTCCGGGAAGGTGATCGGATCGAGGGGATGGGCCGGAACGGCGGATTCACCGGACGGATAGAATGCCCGCTGGAGTGCGCGGAGGGTGAATGCGACGGTGATCACAACACCGATCCCCGCTGGAATAAGCAGCCAGGGGAGAGAGATCCAGGAACCTTTGAGGATCGTGAACTCGGCGATGAATCCGCTGAATCCCGGCAGGCCCATTGACGCGACGGAGGCGACAGTAAAGGTGAGGGTGGCGAATGGCAGTGCCCTCGCAAGATCCATCTTTCCCAGCTCCGCGATATCGCGCGTGTGCGTGCGGTCGTAGATCATACGTCCGACGACGGCGAAGAGGAGCCCGCCGATGATGCCGTGGGAGAACATCTGGAGCACGGAGCCGCCCAAGCCGGCCAGGTTGAGTGTCATCAGGCCGAGAAGGACGAAGCCCATGTGGGCAATGCTCGAGTAGCCGACGGTAAATTTCAGATCCTTTTGCGCAAGGGCAACGAGTGCGCCGAGGACGATGCCCGCGGTGGCGAGAACGGCGAGAACGGTCCGCCATTGCCCGAGTCCCTCCGGGAAGAGCGTCATGGCCACGCGCAGCGCGGAATACGAACCGAGCTTCATCACCACGCCCGCGAGAAGCATCGAGACAGCGGTCGGGGCGGCGACGTGGCCGGTCGGAGCCCAGGTGTGCAACGGCCAGAGGCCGGCAAGCACAGCGAAGCCGATGAACATCACGGGAAATGCCCAGGACTGGAACCCCGGGCTGAACTGAGCTCTCGAAAGCGTGAAGAGATCGAAGGAATGGGCTCCCGAAGCGGCATAGGTCGCGATCATTGCGAGCAGTACGAGCGCGCTGCCGGCCACCGAATACATCGTCAGCTTCATCGCACCGTATTCGCGGTTCGTGGACCCCCAGGCGGCGATCAGGAAATATTTTGGAATGATGACGATCTCGTAAAAGACGAAGAGCAGGAAGAGATCGAAGCTCTGGAAGACACCGTAAACGCCCCCGATGATGAGCAAATAAAACGCGAAGAACGCGCGCGGACGATGCGTGACGTTCCAGGAAAAAAGGACGCCGGTGACCGCAATGATCCCGGTGAGCAGCAGCATGACAACGCTGATGCCGTCGGCCGCGGTAAAGAACGCGATGCCGAGTTGTGGGACCCACGGAAGCCATGTGAGAAATTGGTAATCCGGTGCGGCGGGTGCGTGATCAAATGACAGGAATGCGAATTTCGCAAATCCGAGACCAGCCAGCGCCGCGAGCAGGGCGATCCACTTGGCAAGAGGCGCGTGACGTTCCGGCAGCAG
>CAZRIL010000032.1:3549-43318 GCA_964600115.1 uncultured Chthoniobacter sp.
GAGGATCATGGCTTGTTGAAAAGGGCGATGAGCACCTGAGGATAGATGCCGAGGAGAAACATCAAGGCAATCGCTGGCGCGACGGTGAGGATTTCAGCGGTGGTGAGATCGGGGAACTTCGACCAGCGCTCCGGCAACGGTCCGGTAAAGACCTTCTGGATGATATTGAGCAGAAAGACAGCGGTGACAAAGAGCCCGATCGCCGCTAGGGCGGCTGACCACCAGACAAGATGGAAGGTGCCGCTGAAAATCAGGAACTCCCCGACAAATCCATTTAGCCCGGGAAGTCCGAGCGATGAGAAAATCGCGATGCCCATAAGACCGGCCAGCACCGGAGCTGCCGTGCGCAGCCCGCCAAAATCGGCTATTCCACGAAGTCCGTCCGAACGGCGTTCTAGGAAGCTGACAAAACAGAAGAGGGCAGCGGCGGTGAGTCCGTGGTTGAAAATCTGCAGGAGAACACCGTTCGTTGCAGCCGCGCGGGCGGCGGGAGCGCCCATTGGGACCGCAGCGACTGCGAAAATCCCAAGCAGGCAATAACCGAGGTGATTGACCGAAGAGAACGCGAAGATGCGCTTGAGATCGGTCTGCGCGAGCGCGGCGAAGGCGGAGAAGATGATTGTGGCCAGGGCCAGCCAGAGGAGCGGAGCGGCGAGTTCCTGCATGCGCTGCGGGAACAACGGCACCAGCAATCGCAGAAATCCGTAAACTCCCATCTTCGACATCAGTCCGGTGAGCAGCATCGTGACGGACGACGGGGCCTCCGAATAGGCATCGGGAAGCCATGTGTGGAACGGCACAACCGGAACCTTCACAGCGAGGCCGAGGAAGATGCAGCAAAAGACCAGGAGGCCTGCGGATGCCCATCCGAAACGCGCGGCCAGGAGGGCGTCCATCGTGGACCCGATTCTTGCGAGCTCGACCAAATCAAATGTCCCGGTCGCAAGCTGGATCGCCAGGAAGCCGATGAGGATCGCGAGCCCGCCAAGAAGGGTGTAGATGAAGAACCGCAGGGCCGCCGTGGTTGCCGCCTTTGTTCCGGACGAGCGGATGAGCAGGAATGCCGGCACGAGGCTCAGTTCGTAAAAAACAAACCAGTGGATGAAATTCAGCGCGGTAAACGTCCCGATAAGCGCTGTCTCGAGAAGCAGGATGAGAACGACCTGCAGCTTCGAGATGCCGGGGCCGGCGGAGAGCATCGCGAATGGTGTGATGAGCGCCGTCAGCAGGAGCAGCATCAGGCTCATGCCGTCCGCCCCGACGAAGTAATCCACGCCGAGCGAGGGGATCCAATCGTAGCGCTCGATAAACTGAATGCCCCCGGCCGCGCGGTCGTAACCGAGGGCCAGCGAAACAGTCAGCCCGAGAACACCCGCCATCAGCGCGAATCCAACACCGCGTGCGGCGCGCTGCGATGGCAGCAGCGCGACAAGGAGCGCCCCGACAAATGGAATAAGTGTGAGGAGAGTCATGTGAGCAGCCATCCGAGAATAATGAGAAGAAGAACCGCTCCGGCGCCAAGGAAGCGCAGGTAACCCTGCACGCGACCGCTTTCCCAGGACGAGAACAGTTGCCCGCCGTCGCGGAGTCCGCCGCAGATACTGTCGAACCCGAGGTTGATGGAAAACCTGTCGAAGAGATCGCTCAGCGAGGAGGCGAAAAGGGAAAGTGTGCCGACCAGCCGGACAATCCCGGAGAAAATCCATCGGTCGATCCAGGCGGCGAGGCATGCAAGGAGTCCAAGCGCGCGGACGACGGTTGCGTGGTAGAGCTCATCCACATAGAGACGGTTGGCAAGGATACGGAATCCGGAGGCGCAGATCCGGGCCAGCGGATCGATTTTTCCAATGTGCCGGTAGAGCAGATATCCGATCCCGATTCCTGCGGACACGATCAGAACGGAGAGCCCTGCGATGGTGAGAAAATCGTGCTCGATCAACTTCGCAAAATCGAGTGTGACGGGGTGTCCGGTATGGTGGCCATGGAACCACGGCCACGCAGGTGTCGCTGGAATCGACATCAGGACAGCGGCACCGGCAAGGATGCCGAGTGGGATGGTCATCACCGCCGGACTTTCGTGCGGGTGGGCATGCCCGCGGTAGGAACCCGCGAAGACGTAGCACATCTGCCGCGTCATGTAGAATGCTGTGAGAAACGCAGCGGCGGCGGCCATGAAGAAGGGAACCTGCGATACCGGCCACTGGTGGGCGACGTGAAGGATTTCATCCTTGCTCCAGAAGCCTGAGAAAAAGAACGGAACGCCGCACAGGGCCATCATTCCAATGGCATAGGTAATGAACGTGACCGGCATGTATTTCCGCAGGCCGCCCATGTTCCATATATCCTGTTCTTCGTGCACGCCATGAATGACCGAACCCGCGCCAAGGAAGAGGAGCGCCTTGAAAAATGCGTGCGCGATCAGGTGGACCATGGCGGCCGTGACACTCCCGACCCCGAGCGCGAGCATCATGAATCCGAGCTGGGAGACGGTCGAATAGGCGAGGATCCGCTTGATGTCGGTCTGCGCGACCGCGATCAGCGCGGCGAAGAGAGCGGTGAAGGCCCCGACCCACGCGACCGTCGTCAACGCGACCGTCACGGTGCCGGTCGCGGAAAATAGCGGAAACATGCGTGCCACCAGATAGACGCCGGCGGCCACCATCGTGGCGGCGTGAATAAGTGCGCTGACCGGAGTCGGGCCCTCCATGGCGTCCGGCAGCCAGACGTGAAGCGGGAACTGGCCGGATTTTCCGGCCGCTCCACAAAAGATGAGGAGGGCAATGCAATTCGAGACCGCGAGCCCCATGCAGGCAGTCTTCGTGGCCATCGCCGTCAGCGCGGCCTGTTCGAGGCAGCCGTTGCCGTTGTCGTATAAAAGCAGCGTGCCGGAAGCCGAGTAGAGCCAGAGCATCCCGAGCAGGAACCCCATGTCGCCGATGCGGGTGGTGAGGAATGCCTTCTTTGCCGCCGCCGCAGCCTCGGGCTTGTGAAACCAGAACCCGATAAGCAGGTAGGACGCGAGCCCGACGAGCTCCCAGCAGATGAAGGTGAGCAGCAGGCTGTTGGAAAGAACGACGCCCAGCATCGCGGCGGAGAACAGGGATAGAAAGCAGAAGAACCGCGTGAAGTTCGGATCTTCCTTCATGTAGCCGACGCTGTAGATGAAGATCAAAAGCGATACGAACGAGACCATCAGCACCATGCCCGCGCCAAGAGGATCCAGAAGGAGGCCGAGGCTCAGCGTCTCGCTGCCGATGCTCAGCCAGGGAAAATTCAGCGTCTTCCGGACGACTTCGCCGTGCAACCCTTCCACTCCGACTGTCTGCAGAAATGCCAGCAGGCTGAGAACTGTCGCGGCCGCCTGGGCGGCGATGACGAGCGTCGCGGCCGGAGCGCGCTGACCGCGCTTCATCAGGGCGGTCACACCGGCGGCAAGCAGCGGAAGAATGGGAATCAGGGCGATCATGGAAATCGGAAATGGGAAATCGGAATCCGGAAAGAAGGAACTCCGCGAAGCGGCACGAGGGCGATTGCGCCCCATTTCCGCTCTCCGCTTTCCGCTTTCCGGTTTCTCTTCATCCTTTTAAATTTGAGGCATCGTCCGCCTCTACGCTTTTGATCCTGCGGTGGACGAGGATGATGATGGCCAGGCCGACGGCGGCTTCGGCGGCGGCGACAGCGATCGAGAAAATTGCGAACATGATGCCCGCGAGGTCGGACGGGTTCCCGGAGAATCTCCAGAAGGCGATGAAGTTCAGGTTCCCGGCCCCGAGCATGAGCTCGATCCCGATGAGGATCATGATTGCATTCGATCGCGAGAGCGCGGCGGCAAGGCCGAAGGCGAACAGGATCGCGGAGATGGCGAGGAGAATCTGGAGCGTCATGGTTTTTTATCCTCCATGGCGAGAACCGCGGCCCCGACCAGGGCTGCTGTGAGCAGAACTCCGATCGCGATCAGCGCCACTTTGTAGTCGCCCATCAGAGCCCGGCCAATATCGGCGACAGGCGCGGCGGCCGGCCCGGGAAGAGATTTCTTTGCGAGCGGGCTTGTGAAGATGAATCCGAGGAGAATGGAGAGCGTGACAAATCCCACAGCCGCGCCGCCGGCGGGCCCGAGCCCGGAGAGTGCCGTGCCTGATTTCGTGAGCTGCTCCGGCTTGGTGAGGAGGATCGCAAAGACGATGACCATGGCCACGGCTCCGACATAGACGAGAAGCTGGACAAAGCCGACAAACTCGGCGCCGAGCGCGATAAAGACGATGCCGAGCGCGATGAAGCTGAGCGTGAGGCAGAGCGCCGCGTGGATGAGGTTCCTCATCACGACTGAGGCGCCGGCGGCAAGGAGAAGGACGATCGCCGGCAGAAGGACAAACCATTCCCCCAGGAATTTCAAGGGATCAGCAAGGCAGGCTTTCAAAAATTCGCAGATCATTCGGAGAAGAGGTAGGTCCGCCGCGAGACGGAGAAACGGTTTGTGAACGAGGTGCCGAGGATCAGGTAGGGAACCGCGACGATCGCCAGCGAGAGGACCCAGGCCAGCGGACCGCGCCCGGCATAATACCAGCAAGCCGCGGAAAGGAATGCCGCGAAGCTCATCGGGAGAAGGAATTTCCATGCGAAGGCCAGCATGTGATCGATCCGGAGACGCGGCAGTGTCGCCCGCACCCAGACCATCGTGAACGCGATGAAGCAGACTTTTCCAAAGAACCAGCCCCACGACGGGACGATCGTGAGGAATGGAAGCGGAGCCTGCCATCCGCCGAGGAAGAGCGTGACCAGCATCCCGCAGACGGCAAACATCCCGATATATTCGGCCATGAAAAATGTGGCGTATTTGAAGCCGGAGTATTCGGTGAGGTGCCCGGCGACGAGTTCGGACTCGCCTTCGGGAAGGTCAAACGGACTGCGGTTCGATTCCGCCAAGGCTCCGGTGTAGAAGACCAGGAATGCGGTGAACCCCCATGGCGTGACAACGAACCATTGCGGCACGAAACCCCAGGCGAACCCTCCCTGAGCAGCCACGATGGCCGATGGCGAAAGCGATCCGGCAATCATGGCCGCAATGATCGCCGCCATCACGATCGGGATCTCGTAGCTGATCATCTGCGCGATCGCGCGCATGGCTCCGAGCACGGAATACTTGTTGTTGCTGGCCCACCCTGCCATGAAGACCGCAACCTCGGTTCCGGCGCCAACAGCGAAGAAATAGAGGATCCCGGCATCGAGCTCGGCGGGCACCATGTCGCGTCCGTAGGGAATGATCGCGAGAACCATCAGCGCCGGAACCATCATGACCACCGGGGCCAGAAAGTGGACGGCGAAATCCGCAGTGCGGGGCACAAGGTCCTCCTTGGTGATCATCTTGATGCCGTCCGCCACCGGTTGAAAAAGTCCAAAGGGACCGGCGCGGTTCGGACCGTAACGGTTCTGCGCGCGGGCAAGGATTTTGCGCTCCATCACGGACATCAGTGCGAACAGCCCGAGGAAAACCCCGATCACCGTGCCGATGATGATCAATGCGGACAGGACCGCCAGGATCCACCCCGGCACGCCGAACGATCCGAGCAGGTTCAGGAACCAGTTTTTCAATTCGATGGGGGCGCGCTCGAGAAGTTCCATTACGAGGCAGCCTCCGGCTTGATGGGTTCGGCGGCCTTGGCCGCTTTTTCAGCGGCTGCTTTCTGTGCGGCTGCGGCTTTGGCGGCTGCTGCGGCTTCCTTCTTTTTCCGGTCGGCCTCGAGGCGGGCGTCGGTTTCGGCCGCCTCGGTCGGATGGATGCTCTGGTAGTAGGTGTTTGATTTCAGCAATTTCGACTTGTCGAGGACAAGGGAACCAAAGCGGTCGAACGCGCTGAGTTCGTATTCGGTATCCATCCGGATCGATTCAAACGGGCAGACCTCGACACAGATCTGGCAGCTCATACACACCGAGATGTCGATGTCGAAAACTTTTGGCCGCTTGAGCGCCTTGCCGGCCGCATCGCGATCCTGGACAATATAGATGCACTGCGGAGGACATTCCTTTTCGCAGATTTTGCACGAGACGCACCGCATCCCCGCCTCAGGATCCTCGCCGTCGAAAACCAGGAACGGAAAGCTGCGCGAATTCTCCGGGAGTTTCGGACGTTCCTCGGGGTATTGCTCGGTCGTCAGCCGGTCCTTATCGACATAGCTTCCCAGGAAATTCCGCGCGGTGACCGCGAGCCCTTTGACGATGCCGGATCCGGGGAGATTCATCGGTCGACCTCCCCCAGAACGATGTCGATGGAGCCGAGGATGACCATGACGTCGGCAATTTTTGTGCCGATGCAGAGCTCTTCGAGCAGGGTGAGATTGATCAGGCTGGGCGGACGGATCCGGAACCGGAAGGGGCGGTCGCTGCCGTCGCTGATCAGGTAGAAGCCGAGCTCGCCTTTCGGTCCTTCGATGCGCCCGTAGGCTTCGCCGGCCGGCGGCCGGAACCCGCGCTGTTTGGCCTTCGGATTGACGACAGGTCCCTCGGGAATCCCGGCAATGGCCTGCTTGAGGATCTCCACCGATTCCCGGGCTTCAAGCACTCGGAGCATGAAGCGGTCGTAGCAATCACCGACCTGGCCGCGCGGGACGCGGAACTTGAAGCGGCTGTAGATCCCGTAATTGTCCACCTTGCGGATATCGTAGTCCACGCCCGAGGCGCGGAGGACCGGGCCTGACATGCCGCCGTTGATCGCCCGTTCGGCGGTCAGCGGAGCGATGCCCTGCAGGCGGGCGAGGAGGATTTCATTGCCGTTGAGCAGGGCCGCCATCTCGTCGAGGAATGCGGGAAAGGTGTCCACCAGTTTGCGCGTGGTTTCGAGCCATCCGTGAGGCAGGTCGCAGCGGCAGCCTCCGAAACGCATGTAGTTGCACATCATGCGGGCGCCGGTGAGCGACTCGAAGAGATCGAGAATTTTTTCGCGCTCGCGGAACGCATACATGAGGGCGCTCCCCCAGGCCCCCATGTCGCCGAGGATGAATCCCATGAACGCGACATGGTTTTGAAAGCGGGTCAGCTCGGCGGTGATGACGCGGATGTATTCCGCGCGCTCCGCAACCTCGATGCCGGCGAGCTTCTCAACCGCGAGCGCATACGCCCAGTTGTTGGTGAGCGGACAAATGTAATCGAGCCGGTCGGTATACGGCATCGCGGCGAGCCACGAGTTTCCCTCCGCGATTTTCTCGTGGTTCCGGTGGAGATACCCGAAGACCGGCTGGAGCTTGACGACCGTCTCGCCGTCGAGCGTCACGTTCATGCGGAATACGCCGTGCGTCGATGGATGCTGCGGCCCGAGAGAGACGTCGATAGTTTGGGCCGGAGCGAGGGACGGAAGGTGGCTCACGCGGCCTCCTTCGGCGGGGTCACCTTGGCAAGAATTTCGTCGTGCGGGGTCGGTTCGTATTCGTAGTCGTCCGGAGCCACGTAGTCCTTCCGCATCGGATAATCGGCGAACTCATCCCACATGAGGATGCGGCGCAGGTCGGGGTGTCCATCAAACCGGATCCCGTAGAGGTCAAAGGCTTCGCGCTCCTGGAAATCTGCGCTTTTCCAAACCGGCGTGAGCGAAGGGATCGAAACATCGCCGGCCCGGTCGCCGGTCCGCACGCGGAGCGTCAAAGGTCCGGATTTTTTGGCGATCGAGAAGAGATGATACACGGCCTCAAGAAACCCGGGGACCTCGCGCTCGACGGTCTCTTTCACCTCGGTCTCGACCCCATCCACCGTCTCCTTGCGGACAACCGCCTCCTTGACCTTTTTCGGCGGCCAGTCGACACCGCTCACGTTCGAACAAAAATCATATCCAAGTTTGTCGCGGAGAAACCGGGCCACTTGCAGCGCATCCTTCCTGGCCACCACCAGCGAATGCTGCGCGCACGGGCTTGGGTTCGTGAGAACCTCGACTCCGGCAGAAGGAAAAGCCGCTTGGACGGCTTCAAGAACCCCGGTCATTCGGCTTCCCTCCTCGGCGGTGCGGGCTGGAAAACCAGGGGATTCAGTGGCGGCTCGAGATCATGGGCCCCGTAGGTAGGGACCGGATAGTCTGCAGTGTCACCCGTATCGGCATGCCTCGCACGGTTCGGCCCGAACAGGCGTTGGCCTTCAATTTTTTCCTGAAGCTTGATCAGACCCTCAAGCAGCGCTTCCGGTCGCGGCGGGCATCCCGGGATCGCGACATCCACCGGGATATACCGGTCGATTCCCTTCAAAACATTGTAGCCTTCCTTGAATGGACCGCCCGAAATCGCACAGGCCCCCATCGCAATCACATACTTCGGCTCGGGCATCTGATTATAAAGCCGGACGACCAGCGGGGCCATTTTCTTGGTCACCGTTCCTGCAATGATCATCAGGTCCGCCTGGCGCGGGGACGGCCTGAAAACCTCGGCGCCGAACCGCGCCATGTCGAAGCGTGCGGCCGCGGTCGCAATCATCTCGATCGCACAACAGGCGAGGCCGAACTGCAGCGGCCATAGCGAATTCTTCCGGCCCCAATTATAGAGGTCCTCGAACGAGGCAATAAAGATGCCGCGTTTCTGCAAATCCGCCTTGAGTGCTTCGTCCACCATTGTTGGTATTATTAGTTTGTCTTATACCAGATCCATCCTGCGACGTAAAAGGATTCATTTTGTGACCTGCATCAAAAGAATAGCGGGGGATGGGGGGCTGAAGTCGAACAGTCCGGTCGTGTCAACCGAGTTGCCGGACAACAATCCGGATCCCTTCCTGGGCGATGACAGAAATTTTCCGGCCGGGTTCGATGAGCCCGCTCTCCGCAACGACATCCATACGACGGCCTTGGATGACCGCTGTTCCTGCAGGCCGGAGCGGAGTGACGGATTCGCCGGTTTCTCCGATCAGGTTCGGGATGGAAAGCGCGCTTTTGGTATTCAGCGAGCTATTGAGCATCATTTTTTTTCCCAATGGCGTATGCGGGAACAGCCTGAGCCAGAGAAAAAACCCGAGAATGCTCAGGATGACAAGGGCCGCAAATGCGGCCGTTCCCCAAAGCGCCCCGTAGGACAAATAGCAAAGGATCACGGAGGTGATGAGACAGAGCGCTCCCAGCGTTCCCAGAATCAGTCCGGGCACAAAGACCTCCGCGGCGATCATCAAGAAGCCGACGAGAACGAGAACGATGATGGCCTGGCCGATCATTCCTTCTCTTTCGGCCCGATTGTGCGCTCGCCCACGAACTCTTCCTGCAAGGTTCCGAGGAAATGAAGCGTCGAGTCCGATGTGCTCTTGGCGGCGCGTCCTGCGGCCTTGCCGACATTGCCGAGGACCCCGTTCCCCTTGGTGACCGGTGTGGCCTGCGCACGGGCTCGCGCATCGGGATCCGGCTGGAGAGCGCTGACAATCGTCCCGCCTTTTGCGGAGATGCGCGTGGTTCCAACCGGCGCCCCCATGCGGTCGTAGAGCTTCACAGTCCAGACCGGCGCGTTGCTGTCGCGATCGGTGCGCAGCGTGAAATCAATCCAGTCGAATCCCAGTTCGGTTTTAGTGGCCTCTTTGTGGACGATTCGGAAAACGGCGTCCGCATCCACGGTCAGGGCACTGGTATCCAGGGGAGCGTAGCCTGCGACATCAGCCATCCCGCGGAGCGGTGTCCGCTCGGATATGATTTTGCCGTCGACCACTACCACCTCCCGCACTCCGCCTCTCGCCGAGGAATCGCTCAGAAGGTAGACCCATTCTTTCGGCTGGGGATCTCCCCGCTCGCCACGGATTTCCACCACTTTGGCGGTGGCAGCATAGGATTGAGATTCTATGGCCTTAAGACCGGAGAGGACCGGTCCCGCCCCGGCGGCCGCAACTCCTGCAGCCATCGCTAGCATGATACAGAAGGATTGTCGCAACATGGTGGCATCATTCACCAAGGAACCGATTTCTTCCAATGAAAATCGACGGAGCGGACAAACGCAGCGAGGGCTGGCAAAAGGAGATCCGGTATGACACATTCCCCGGCATGTCAGAAGAATCCCTTCGGAAGTCTCTGCAGATCTATAAAGGGCTGGTCGAAGTCAGCGGGTTGATCAACTCGATCACCGACTACGGCCAGTTGCTGCGGGCGATCCTTGATGTGGCGAGGCGGGTGATCCGCGCGGAAGCGGCCTCGTTGTTCCTTGTGGATCCGGAAACCGGCGGGCTGGAACTGGCCATCGCCACTCGGGGGGAGACCGGCTACGTCGAGCCCAAACTTTCTGTGCCGCGGGGCAAGGGGATTGCGGGATGGGTCTTTGAACACGATGAGCCGCTGCTGATCCCTGACGCCTACCAGGACGACCGGTTCTTCAAGGAGGCGGACAAGCAAACCGGGTTCATCACGCGCTCGATCATCTGCGTGCCCCTCAAGAGCGAATCAAAACTCCTGGGCGTTCTGCAGGTTCTGAACCCCCGCGAGAAGCCCGCCTTCGAAGCCGAGGATTTTGAGGGGTTCTGCGCGTATGCCAACCTAACCGCGACCGCGATCGAAAAGCTCCAGACGCTCGAAAAAATCCGGGCCCAGGAACGCGTTGAACGCGATCTCGCGATCGCTGCGGAAATCCAAAGCGAAATCCTCTCCCGCGCGATCCCCCAGGATGTCCGCGGCGCGACCTTTTCCGCCCACAACACGCCGGCTGCGAATGTCGGGGGGGATTTTTACGGCGTCTTCGCGCGCAATCAGGATGAGGTCTGGTTTGCCATCGGCGACGTCTCGGGCAAGGGAATCTCCGCCGCCCTGCTCATGGCCCAGACCCTGAGCGCGATGCAATTCGTGCTCGCGGAGTCCACCGGTCCGGCAACCGCGCTCTCGCGCCTCAACGAGACCCTCTTTGCCAATGCAATCCGCGGGATGTTCGTCACGACGATTATCGGCAAAATGACCCCGGGCACGCGCCGGGTCGAAATCGCCAGCGCCGGGCACTGCCTGCCTTTGCTGGTCAAAGCTGATGGCTCGGCATCCAGGATCGAAACGCCGGCAGCCCTCCCCCTGGGAATCCTCCCGAAAGTCGCCTACCGCCACGGAAGCCTGACCCTGGCACCCGGTGACCGGATTGTTGTTTACACGGATGGCTTGAGCGAATCCCGGAAGGAAGGCGGGGATTCACAGTTCGACGAGCATCTGCTCACCCATGCCGCCGGCCCCGCCGGGAATGCGGATACCCTCCTCGAGCGCCTCGTGAGCGCGGAACTCCGGCACCGCGGGTCAGGGAGCCAACTCGATGACCTGACGGTCCTGGTGGGGGGATTCGAATGAAGAAGCGGGTCTGCTTTGAGAGCGACACCTGCCAGCTTGCCGATGTGCGCAGACAGGTCAGGGCGTTCCTTCTCAAAAACGGTTTCGACGAATGCGCAACCGAGCTGATGGTCCTGGCCCTCGATGAAGCCTGCACAAATGTCATCCGGCACGCCTACGCCAACGAATGCAAACCGGTGCGCCTCGAGATGGTCGGCCTCAAGAATCTGGTAAGATTTACTCTCCGGGACTACGGCACCACCTGCGACCCGAAAAAGATCCGCAGCCGAAATCTCGATGAGATCCGCCCCGGCGGGCTGGGGGTTCATATTATCAAACAGGCATTTGATACCGTAAAATACCTCCCGCAACCGAAAGGAACCCGCCTGGTTCTTGAGAAAGTGAAGCCGGCTTCGAAAGATTCGATGTAGGATTGTGCATAACTCACTGAAGATAATCTGATTGAATGCGTTTTTGCGTGAATCGTGTTGGTTCAATCCGAAAACAGATTTTCCTGTAGCGGAACGGGGAAAACCAGCGAGATAGGGCTTCCTGAATGGGACAACAGAGCAACTCGTTTCGCAAAAGCGGGTTGCGGGTTCAATACTGTGAAGATGAGGTAGGCGCCACCACCGCTTGTGTTCGCTATTATTGCGAACCACAAAGTTTTGGGTTGCGCGAGTTCGCAGGAAATGCGATATACGGGCCTCTTGAACCGCTCTGACTTCCAGAACGCTTCGATCTGTGTCGGGAATCCCAAGGGTGACTCAGACAAGGTTCCTCGGCTTCTAGCGACCTTGGGGCTCCTGATTCCAAACCGCTCCGGACACGTTGGGTCTACTCAACCGGAAAATCCCTTCTACGAAGCAAATTGCTTCGCTGGTGGCCCGCCCTGGACCAAACTTTCCACCTTCTGCCCTTTGAGTGAAATCCAACTCCTTTTTCCAGGCTAAAAGAAACGCCTTCAACCTCCACCATCCGATCCACCACCATGCACCTGCCTTCCGCAATTGAGTCCCCAGAGGAGCAAAGTTCTTTTTTTCCGGTTCCGGAAAAGTCTCCGGGCCGGCGACAGGCGGGCGCGGTGAAAAATTTCGTAATCGACACGAACGTCCTGCTGCATGATCCGCACAGCATCAACCGGTTTGAGAACAACCATGTTTTCATCCCGGTCGAGGTTCTTTCGGAGCTGGACCGGTTCAAGAACGAGCAAACCGAACGGGGTGCGAACGCCCGGAAGGTCCACCGGTTTCTCAATCAGGTTTTCGGACAGAACTCCCGCAAGGTCACACGAGGGGTGGCTACGGCTGGCGGAGGGTCGGTCCGCATCCTCATCAACGAGGCGCTTGGAAAGAACGGGACATCCCCGGCGATGCGCCGGTTTTTGAAGATTTTCCCGGATCAGGAGCGCATGGATCACCGGATCATGGGTGCCTGCCTGGCACTTCAGGAACACGAGGACCTGCCGACCATCCTGGTCACCAAGGATCTCAACATGCAGCTGAAGGCGATGGCCATCGGGCTGACCTGTGAGGATTACCTGAACGACAAGGTCGCGGTGAAGGATGCTGAGAGCTACGACATGCGGTCGATTCAGGTCGAAGCGCACGAGCTACAGCGGTTTGGAAGTTCCCGCTCCTTGGAACTTGATCCCTCGCGCACCGGCCCCCTCGAGGTCAATGAATACGTCCTCCTGGCGGTCGATGCTCACAAATTGATGCCCGCACGGCACATCGGCAACGGAGAATTCGTACGGCTGAATGTGCCGCCCACCCTGCAGATGCCGAAAGGGATCGAGCTCCGTCCGGCCAACCCCGGCCAGCAATGCTTCCTGGATGCCTTGCTCGATCCGGATATTTCGCTGATCACCTGCTACGGTCAGGCGGGAACCGGCAAGACTCTGCTGGCCGTGGCCGCCGGACTCTACCTGACAGGCCAGCGGGTTTACAACGGGATGACGGTCAGCCGCCCGGTCGTCGCGATGGGCGATACGCTGGGATTTCTCCCGGGAACCCTCCAGGAAAAAATGCACCCGTGGCTTCAGTCGATTTATGATGCCTTCGAAGTCCTCCTGCCGCTGAACCCGCCACCCTCCGAGGGCAAGCCGCGCAATGCGTCGGACCGGAAAAAGCAGGATCACAGACAGGCCCCTCCGCATCCCGGGGCCCATGCCCACCACGCGATCGTCAAACCCTACGAGCAGCTCATCGAGCGAGGGCTCCTGGAAATCGAAGCGCTCTGCTACATCCGCGGACGCTCGATCCCGAACCGGTTCTTCGTCCTTGATGAAGCTCAGCAGCTCACGCCGCTCGAGGCCAAGACAGTCGTGACCCGCATGTCAAAGGGTTCAAAGCTTGTGATGGTCGGCGACCCCGCGCAAATCGATAATCCCTACGTGGACAGCCGTTCGAACGGCCTCGTCTATACCCGCAACCGTCTGCGCGGCCAGAATATCACCGCTCACATCTCCCTCAGCAAAGGCGAACGCAGTGCGCTGGCCGAGATGGGTGCGAAGATGATGTAGGCTTCATGCGCCGAGCGGTAGATCCAGCTGGTCCATACCTCTGAGCGTCCAGGCTTCCACTCCACGGCGGCGCAGATCCCGCGCGAACTCGGTGGCGAACCCGTGGACGGTAAAGACACGCCGGGGCGCGACTTTATCAACGTAGGTCAAAAGGTCATCGTATCCGGCGTGGTCGGAGAGCGGGAATGCTGCATCACATTTCATTCGGTATTTGGCTGATGAATCAAGCGCCCAGCCTGTGATCACCGCAGTGCGCTTGCGGGCCAGCGGCTCAGTCAGACCGGCGGTGTTCGGGGGACAAAGAACGACGCAATCGCGCCCCTCGGTGATATTCCACTCCAGACAACCCGAAAAGTCGATGCCTGCACTCCGGTAGACAGGCAGCAGCGCTGCGATCGATTTGTGGATCATCGTCTTCATCCCGCCTGAAGATAGGATCGAAAGCACCTCCTGAGCCTTGCCCAATGAATAGGCCAGGAGCACCGGGGTAGCACGGTCCTCGAGCGCGGCCTGACAAAACCGGAGGATGTCTGCCGCCACTTCCTCTGCTGGCGGGAAGACATATCGCGGAAGCCCGAATGTCGTTTCCATGATGAGCGTCTCGGCGTGGCAAACCTCCGGAGCTTCGGCGCTCGCCCCCGGCCGCAGCTTGAAATCCCCGCTGTAAAGCAATGTCCCCGCTTCGGACCCGACAAGGCACTGCGCGGAGCCGAGAACGTGGCCGGCCGGCAGAAGCCTCATGGAGAAATTGTCCCACATCTGCGTCTCACCAAACGGGAGCGCGTGCAGCCCGGCGGTGAGCCGTCCCATGCGGACTTTCATCAACTCGAGCGTGAGCGGAGTTGCGATTGTCGCGGCATGCCGACCGACATGATCGCTGTGGGCATGCGAGACAAACGCCAGCTTTTTGGAGCGGCCCGGATCCAGCCAGACCCCTTCGGCCGGCAGATGCACCCCGTGATCGAATGACACTTCCAACATGAGAATGACCGATTCTATTCAAACCGGCGACCGGCGCAATCATGCCTCCCCGCGATATGTTCTTTTCCGGATGCGGGTAGTTGCGGCATGATCCCGCGGATGAATGAAGTGCGCGTGCGTGTTCCTGCCTCAACGGCGAATCTGGGTCCGGGATTTGACTGCCTGGGGATCGCCCTCCGGCTCTACAACACGACGACCGTGCGGCGCGGGCGTGGACCGGCCAAGGGCGAAATGGCGGAGGAAGCCGCCGCACTTTTCTTCCGTGAGGCTGGCGTGCGACGGTTTGCCTTTCACTGGAATGTCGAGGGTTCCGTGCCCAGGTCCCGCGGTCTGGGAAGCAGCGTCACAGTCCGGCTGGGGGTTCTCCACGGCCTGAATGAATTGGCCGGAAAGCCGCTCAGCCGCGCCGACCTCTTCCTGCTTTGCGCCACACTGGAGGGACACCCTGACAATGCCGCAGCGGCGGCATTCGGCGGATTCACGATTGCGCCCCCGGTTGGCAGGCTCCAGCGCTACAGAATCAAAAACAACCTGCGCTTCGCCCTCCTCATTCCCGAGTTTGAAATTTGCACGCCGGCCGCGCGGGAAGTTCTGCCAGCTAAAATCCCGCTGCGGGATGCCGTGTTCTCCGCAGGCTGCGCAGCTGCGATTGCGGCGGCCTTTGCCTCGGGCAAATACCAGAACCTCTCAGGGTGCTTCGAAGACCGTCTCCACCAGCCATACCGCGAGCCACTGATCCCGTTTCTCTCCCCTGTCATCCAAGCCGCCCGCAGTGCCGGAGCACTCGGGGGATGGCTAAGCGGTTCGGGCTCCACAATCGCATGTGCCACTCTCAGCAATCCGGAAAATGTCGCGAACGCAATGATTGAGGCATCAGGGCTGGATTCCGCGGTGGCCGCCGTCGTGGGCGCCGACAATTCCGGCGTCCAGATCCTCCCATGAGACGATTGATCGAGGGGCTCGAATCCTTTGCGATCGACGTCATTCTCGACCGCAGGTATGGCCGTCGCGCGGATTTGCTCCGCGGCCTGCTCTGGATCCTGTCCCTCGTTTACCGGGGCATCGTTAGCACCCGGCTCGCGCTCTACAGAAACCGCATCTTTCGCAGCCATTCACACGGCTGCCTCGTCATCAGCGTGGGGAACCTGACCGTGGGCGGCACGGGTAAGACGCCTGTGGTCGAGCTCCTGGCAAGATCCCTCCAGGAAGGAGGCCGGCGGGTCGCCATTCTCAGCCGCGGCTACAAGAGCGTCCCCCGCCCGTTGCTGCTCCGCCTCGTGGACAAGTTCACAAAAAAGAAGGCGGTATTCATCCCGCGCGTCGTCTGCGACGGACAGTCCCTTCTGCTCGATTCGCGGACTGCGGGCGACGAGCCGTTCATGCTGGCGAACAACCTCCGTGGAGTTGTCGTCCTCGTGGACAGGGACCGTGTCAGGAGCGGCTCCTATGCGGTTAAGGAATTTCAGGCGGACACTCTGATCCTCGACGATGGCTTCCAGTATATCCGCATGCGCCACGGGCTCGAAGTCGTCCTCATCGACAGGCAGGCCCCGTTCGGAAACGAATTCATGCTGCCGCGCGGCACCCTTCGCGAACCGCCGCGCAACCTCCGCCGCGCCACGCACATTTTCCTCACGAAATGCGACGGCTCGGACAACGGGGACATCATCCGGCGCATCCGGCGCTACAACCGGACGGCCGACATCATCGAGTGCTCCCACCGGCCAAAGCACCTGCGGAATTTTGTGACAGGCGAGATCAAGCCGCTCGAGTTCCTCCGCGGCCTGCGCATCGGCTCGATCTGCGGGATCGCCGTTCCGGAGAGCTTCGAAAATGCGCTCAGAAAACTGGATGCGGAGATCGAGATCTCGAAAACCTACGCCGACCACCACCGGTTCACCTCCAAGGAGATCGAATCGTTCATCCGCCGCTGCGGCCGCCGGGAACTCGATGCGATTCTCACCACCGAAAAGGACGCTGTCCGCATCCCGCGGATCCTCGAGCCCGAGGTTCCGGTCTACTACCTGCGCGTCGAAATCGAAATCCTCGCGGGCCAGTCTTCCTGGGAGCACTTTGTCGAACGCCTGACGAAGCGTCAGCCGGTCATGGCTCCCCACCGGTTTTATTGACTTGCCAACCTCCGGGCCCTTCGCCATTTGCAGGGCATGGAATTTCCAAACGTCACCGCAGTCGCAAAAGCGAACGTCTATTTCGAGGGCCGGGTCGTCTCCCATACGATCCTTTCACCGGACGGCTCGAAGCGCACACTCGGCCTCATCTATCCCGGAACCTATCATTTCGGAACCGGAGCCGCCGAGCTCATGCAGATCGTTGATGGCGGATGCTCGGTCGTGCTCGACGGCACGGAGACCAAGGCCTCCCACCATTCCGGCACCGAGTTCCGCGTGCCCTCCAACTCCGGATTCACGATTACCGTCGACGACGGGATCTGCCAATACGTCTGCTCGTTCCTGGACTGATCGCATCCGCCGGCCCGGCCCCCGCGCCTACAAAACTTTGATGCGGCCGCACCAAAGTTTTGTAAAGCCGCCGGATCAGGCGGGTTCGATGTGGACGGTCACATCGAGGAGGTTGTAGTTCCCGGCCATGAGCGTGTCCTTCACGCGGTGGGCGATGAAATGTCCATCGGTCACCGTGACCTCCCCGTGGACACGCACATGGATGTCCGCGATCAGGCTGAGTCCGCTTTTTCTGACGCGGCACTTTTCGACATTGTCCACACCCTCGACCGATCGCGCGGCATTCATGATCCCTTCTATAATCCCCTCCGGCGCCTGCTCGTCGAGGAGTTCACCGAGTGAAGCCTTGAGCATTCGGAATCCGTTTAGGGCGATGATCGAGCACGAAAAGAGGGCCGCCCAGTCGTCCGCGCTGACCCAGGCCGGGCCTCCGACCAGCGCAATCGTGATCCCGATTGCCGCAGCGAGCGAGGTGAGCGCATCGGACCGGTGGTGCCAGGCATCGGATTGGACCGCACTGCTTTCGACCTCGCGTCCCCGGCGGTCCGCCAGACGGAAGAGTCCTTCTTTCACCGCAACCACCAAGATCAGCACCACCAGCGTGAAGCCGGCCGGAGCCGGCCGGTTCATGGTCCCGCCAAGAATCTCTCTGAGGCTGCCCGTGGCAACCAGAACGCCCGCGACCAACAGCAGGAGCGCCCCGCCCGCACCGGCCAGGGATTCCATTTTTCCGTGCCCGTAGGGATGATCGGAATCCGGCGGACGCTCCGCATATTTGAGCGCTCCCCAGATCATGAGCGAACTCAGAACGTCCAGGGTGGACTCCAGGCCGTCGGCCACAAGAGCGCTGGAGTTTCCGAACCATCCGGCCCCGAGTTTGAGGAAGGCGAGGAGGCAGTTTACCACCACACCGGCGACAAGAACCTGGCGGCCGCGCGCGGAGCGTTCGGCGAGGGTGGACATGGCCTAAAAATTCCGGAAGCTCATCGCGCCCGCAGCGGGATGGAAATTATCCGAGGCCTGGTCCTTGATAAGATAGGCGATCGTCTTGTCCTTTTCCCCGAGAATCGGAATTTCTCCCGGCCCCGTCCATCCCTTCTCGCGGCCTGTGACCGTGTATTGGATATTGATCAGGTCCCCTTCCTTCACGTTCGCGCTCCGGGTGACGGCATTGACCAGCGCCATGATGAGAACGTTCTGCCGGTCCGGGGCATCCCCCGGCTCGATATCCACGCGCAGGACCTCGATATCCACAACCTCGGTCGCAGCCTTCTGCATCCGTTCGTAGGCGGATGGCGGAAGCTCAGCGGACAAAAGGCAGGGAAACAGGACCACAGCGAGCAGGATCAGTCGGCGCATGGCTACTTTCTGGCTGCTGGAATCGGGTTGGGCAAGCAAATCAAGCGCACCACGCCCTGCTGAGTTGGCACGGGTGAACAGGGATCACTGCCCGGAAAGGTTCGCGGTTGCATCCGGTTCCGTTTGCGTTCAAAGTTGCGGCGCTTCATTAAAACTTATGGCTGATTACGATTTGATTGTTGTGGGCGGGGGACCTGCCGGTTACGTGGGCGCGATCCGCGCGGGGCAGCTCGGGAAGAAAGTCGC
Source organism: uncultured Chthoniobacter sp. (assembly GCA_964600115.1). Taxonomy (GTDB): domain Bacteria; phylum Verrucomicrobiota; class Verrucomicrobiia; order Chthoniobacterales; family Terrimicrobiaceae; genus QYQL01. Next base: position 22,373 of record CAZRIL010000032.1, read on the forward strand.
GTGCATCGAGATGGACCGCGCGGGAGGAACCTGTCTGAACTGGGGATGCATCCCGACAAAATCCCTGCTGAAAAATGCGGAGGTTTACCAGCTTTTGAGCCATCATGCCGGGGACTTCGGAATCAAGATCGAGGGCCTCAGCTACGAATGGGAGAAAATCATCGGCCGCAGCCGGAAGGTTGCAGACCGGCTTGCGGGGGGCATCGAGATGCTCTTCAAGAAGAACAAGATTGACTACATCCGCGGCGAGGCGGCGATCCCGAAGGCCGGGATGGTTGAAGTCACCGACAAGGACGGCAAAAAGACCGAATATAAGGGGGCAAAGATCCTGATTTCCACCGGCGTTGTCGCCCGCGAGATGCCGGGCTTCCCGTTCAATGGGAAGAGCGTGATCGGCAGCAAGCAGGCGATGGTTCTCGCGGAGCAGCCGAAGGACATCATCATCATCGGGGCCGGCGCCATCGGGGTGGAGTTCGCCTATTTCTTCAACGCATTCGGCACGAAGGTCACGCTGGTCGAAATGCTTCCGAATGTTCTGCCGATCGAAGATACCGAAGTCAGCCAGACACTCGAGAAGTCGCTTGCCAAGCAGGGGATCAAAATCCTGACCGGCACCAAAGTCGAAAAGGCGGAAACCACGAATAAGGGGGTGCGCCTCACGGTGAGCGGAAAGGCCAATGAAACGATCGAGGCCGCGATCGCGCTGGTCGCGATCGGCGTGAGCCCGCTCATGCCGCATGGGATCAAGCTCGATACCGACGCGAAGGGCTGGCTCAAGACCGATGAAAAATACGAGACCAGCGTCAAAGGTATCTTCGGGGCGGGGGATATCATCGGGCCGCCGTGGCTCGCCCACGTCGCCAGCTTCGAGGCGGTCCAGGCGGTGGAGGGGATGTTTGCAGGGAAGAAGCCCCGCAAGGTGAGTGTTTTTCCCGGCTGCACGTATTGCCAGCCCCAGGTCGCCAGCGTCGGACTCACCGAACGTGCGGCGAAGGAAAAAGGGCTGGCTTTCAAGATCGGAAAGTTTCCCTTCATGGCAAGCGGCAAGGCCTTGGCGGTCGGCGAGAGCGAAGGATTCGTCAAACTCATTATCGGCGAAAAGCACGGGGAAATCCTCGGGGCGCACATCATCGGAGCGGACGCCACCGAGATGATTGCCGAGCTCGGCCTCGCGATCAGCATGGAAGCGACCTACGAGGAACTCATTGCAACGATCCACGCGCATCCGACTTTGAGCGAGGCCGTCCACGAAGCCGCCCACGCGTCCCAGGGTCACGCGATCCATTTCTAGCAAGACCGACACTTGCCCGGTTCGGATCGCCTGAACCGGGTTGCGTCGCCTTATCCTGCGGTTGAACCTGCGAGGATCGCCCTGGCATGCCGTGCATAGTGGCCGCGGAGATCCTTGGCGTATTGCGTGAGGATCTCCCGTCCAAGGCCGTCCACATCGCCAGCCAGGAAGAGCCCGCGGGCCAGGTGCAATTCCCGGAGCGATAGGTTCCGCGCTTCTGTTTCGGTGGAATCGGAGTTGGCCTTGGCCACCACCGACGCCGAGTCGATGTGCGCGTGGCCTTGCACGCCCGGCTTGCGAAGAAAATCCGCAAGCGCACCCGCCAGGCGCTCCCCGCCCGCTGAGGCTGCAAACATCGCCACCGCCCGCGAGTGGGAAAAGTGCGAGTTGGTTTGCAAAGCCCGGATCTTATCGACGACAACCCCAATGGCTTCATCGGATGGCCTGCAAGACATCGCGACGATCATGACGTCGAGCCGGCTCATGCTGGCCCCGAACTGGCCCATGCCACGATAGTTCCAGCCCTCATCCCACATCATGCTGCCGGTTGCGGCGCAGAGAACGGGCAAAGCCCCGGCTTCTCCCATCAGGCCGAGAAGCACCGCCGCATCAAGGCGGCGAGCGGGATCCGAATTGTCACGCAGGATTCCAAGCAGCAACGGCTTTGCCGCTTCCGCATGGGACAGCAGGATTGCCACGTTCATCAGCCCGGAGAGATCGCCCTCCGCAGCCTCGCGAATGGCTTCCGGACTCATCGGGAAGGAGTCTTCATGCGTCGGAACGTCCGCGGCAAGAATCCCGGTTTCGACGAGTTGCCGCTGAAGATCGCGGATATCCAGCTGGCGCAAAGGCGTGTGCGTGCGTGCAGCTGTCGCCGCCGCCAGACCCGCCGAATATCCCTGATTCTGCACGTCGGCCTGCATACGAATCACCGGAATGGCATCCCGGTGAGCGCTCATCCCCAGCCCGGTCACGAGCATGTTTTCGATCCCCTGCGGTAGCATGCAGCGGAATGGCACATGGGCGGAAATCGGCTTTTTGTTCGGTGAAACAGCCAAAAAAACCGGATGAATGACGAACCCGTGCGTGTCAAAATTGCTGATCGCGGTGAAAAGCGTGTCCGGAAACGTCCGCCCCGCGAGCATGTCGAGGGGCGAAAGTTCGATGTCTCCGCGAATCTGGCGGCGCTCACGCGAGTCAACCAGGGGCGAGGTGTCGAAGGCCCCGGGAAATTTTGCGCGCGCGTTGACGTAGGCATGGGTCACGCCTTCGGGATCGGAGTCGTCGATGAAGGTATGGTCGCTGTTCTGGTAGCGAACCCCGGGGTGCGCGCGGGCGGAAAGCCCGACGCCCTGCACCGCCACATGGTCGGCACCGATGACCCGGCAAGGGGCCCCTGCGGCGGCAGCCACATCGGCGCTTCCGGTGGCGTCGACAACACATCCGGCCTCAATGAGCCCGCATCCGAAGGGAGTGGATACCAGCACGCCCGCGACGCGTGGCCCATCCATTTGAACTCCGAAGGCAAAGCTGCCAAGCCAGGCGGTTCCTCCAGCCTCTTCGAGCATCCGATGGTAGGCGGCCATCTTGAGTTCCGGGCTCCAAGCGGATCCTTTCTTGTGCGTTTCCGGATCCATTTTTTCAAGTACCTCATCCACCTCTTCCGTAAAGCCCACACGGTTCCCGAAATAGTAAAGGCTGATCAGCCCGAGTGTGCCGACTCCGCCAAGCCCATGCTGGATTTCGAGCACCAGGGTCTTCGCCCCCGCCCGCGCTGCGGAGATTCCTGCCGGCGCACCGCCGGTTCCTCCGCCTGCGACGACAACATCCCACTGTCCGAGCGAAGGGAATGGCAGGGCAAGCTCCAGCATGCCGGTCTCCCGGCGCAGGAACGCCGGCGCAAACCCGAAATTCCCGTTCTGCGTGCCCCCCGTGCAGGCCACCAATTCCCCGGACGCACCGCCGGGCCGGATGCTGGCCGCCGCAATTTTTCCAGCCCGCCTTCCGGCCGGGACCAGCATGTCGATCCGGTCCAGTTGGCCCGGATCGCCCAGTGGCAGAAGACCGTTGAGCAGGATCAGTCCTGGAGATGGCTGGAAATCCGCATCCCGGAGTCCTGCCGGATCCGTGATGGATGCCGTGGAACCTGAATATTCCGGGACCAGGGCGGGCGGAGCATCGGCGCTTAGAAATACCGAGGGGTCCACGAGTTGTGCGCGCAGCTTGTGTTCAAATGCCAGGAGATCCTCGCTGCGCTGCGGTTGCTCTGCGCGAAGCTTGAAAGCTGAAAAACTCCGCTCCTCCTTTCCGCAGATAAATGGCGCTCCCACCGGTTCGGAACGGCCCGCCCAGTTAGCAGGAATCTTGTCCGCAAGAACCGTCCAGCCAAAATCCCGCGGCAGCGATTGCCGGGGTTGGAGCGGCAAACCGGCCAGTCGAGCCACCAGTCCAAACCGGGTCGCATCGACAAGAACCTTGCACCTCACCGCGAAAAGAGATGTGCGCGCCGCAAGGACGGCTCCCGCCACGCAGCCCGCTTGGTCGCGCAGCACCGCCACCGGACGGCACATGAACAAAAACGGAACTCCGGCATCCAGCAGAGCGGAATCCAGCGTCCGCTTCAATAATGCGGGATAGGCGATGTCATCCGTCGGAAACATCGCGCGGACCAGCGGGTCGGAAAGGTCGATCCGGCCAGGCCAGAGATCGAGAGCCCCGGCCGTCTCCTCGCCAAAATAGCTGCGGTCGCCAGCCACCATCGCGGTGCGGCCGGCGGCCCGCACTTCCAGCGCCGTAGACACGGCTCCGGATGACGCGCCAACGATGAGGACGTCGACATCATGAAATACTGGAATCGAGGAGGGAGAGAATCGTGTGGATTGCATCATGGGAATTTGAAACTTGTCAAAGAACCGTGGCGGACACGAACAGAAATCTCAGACGACCCCGGCTCTCCTGACCAAATATCCTCCCGCCCCCCAAAACGGCAAATCCAAATTTGTCTATCGGTGTCATTTTCATTGATCCCTTGCGCTGTTTCCGTAAGCTCGCAGAGAGTCTTCCCGCATGAATCCATCCCCCTCGCTGCAATCCCTGACCGGCTCACAAACGCACGGGCACCCCGACGGCGCGTATAGCCTCAGGAGGACCATCCCCGCTGAAGCGGGCTGGGACCTTTTGGTCGCGGGGGGCGGACCTGCGGGAGCGGCGGCGGCCATTTGTGCTGCCAGGTTGGGGGCGAAGGTGCTCCTTGTCGAATCCACCGGCTGCATGGGGGGCATGGGCTCGTCCGGCCTGGTCACGGCCTTTGATCCGATGGCGAATGGAGAGCAGATGCTGGTGGGCGGATTCATGCGCGAACTGGTCGAGACCATGTATGAGCGCGGCCACATGTCGCCCGGTATCGACCCGGACTGCTGGCGGAAAAAGTTTCACTGCTGGTCGCCGTTCAGGGCTGAAGGGTTGAAGCTCATGCTGGACGAGTTCGCATTGAGCGCCGGTGTGGAAGTCCGCTTTTTCACTCGTGTGATTGATGCCGATGTGCAGGACGGCAGGGTGAACGGAGTGGTGCTCAGCAACGTCGAGGGTTATTCGTATGTAAAGGCCGGCACATTTATCGATGCGACCGGCGACGCAGTCCTTGCGGATCTCTGCGGTGCGGCCTGCAGGGAGGCGGGCAAAGATTCCCCGCGCATCATGCCGGCCACGCTGGCCTCCTTGTTTACCGGCGTGGATTGGTCGGCGCCCCGGGCCGGATATGAACAGAACGTGTATTTACCCAAGGCGCTCGAGGATGGCCACTTCACCCAATACGACAGGCATCTGCCCGGGATGAGCCAGGTTGGCCATCAAATCGGCTACCTGAACGGAGGGCATCTCTTCAATCTCAACGCCCTGCGCTGCCGCGATCTGACCGACGGCGCGATGTGGGGGAGGAAAATCGCAAGGGAGTATATGGAGTTCTATCGAAAATATGTGCCCGGCTGCGAAAGCATCGAGCATGTGACCACCGCCTCGCTTCTGGGCATCCGCGAATCCCGGCGGATCGTCGGGGAATATGAACTGACGCTCGCGGACTACCTGGCGCGGCGGGAATTTCCCGACCAGATCGGGATCTTCAACAAATTTGTCGATATCCACCCCTATGATTGTTCCCGGGAGGAATTCGAACGCTTCTGCCTGGAAAAAGACAAAACGGCAAAACTGGAACCCGGCGAGTGGTTTGGTATCCCATACGGGATTCTTGTCCCGAAGGGGTGGAAAAATCTTTGGGTGGCAGGACGCTGTGCCTCAAGTGACGTGGCTGTCCACGGTTCGATCCGGGTCCAACCGGCCGCTTCAATGATGGGGCAGGCCGCTGGCACGGCGGCCGTTCAGAGCCTCAAGTCGGGACTCCCCGCCGCCGCGATCGATACGGAGGAACTGATCGGAACGTTAAGAACCCAAGGCGCGAATCTTCCCCAGAAAAACCTGTCGAAAACCTTAACCCTGCACCCTGCCGGATTCTAATTCGGAAACCACACACTACATGAAGCTCCCATCGTTCCTGACTTTGCTGATAATTGCCTGCCCTTTCACGTTGCGCTCGGAGGACACGGTTCCTTCGCGGGTCATCTTCGGCCCGGGGATTGCGGGATACGAAACGCAGGTTGCCCTCAACGGAGAAAAGCAGACGGATGTGACATTCACGCCCGGGAAGGATGGTGTTGAGGTAGCGATTCAGGCAGCGGGCACATCCAGTTTTCCGGGCGTCAGAATTCAGCCGGAGAAGCCGTGGGATGTTTCAACCAACGGACGCATCGAGGCCATCGTGACAAACACTTCAGCCAAGCCGATGAGGATCTCGATGCGTGTGGACGACGCGGCAGAAGAAACCGGATCGGTCTCGGTCGGGATTCAGCCCGGAGAAACCAAGGCGGTCCCCGTGTATCTCGACTATACCGGGAAGGCGAAGCTCAAATCCTCGGCAATCCAGGCGATCCTCATCTTCGGGAGCAAGGCCCCAACCGCCCAGACGTTCCGGATTGATCGCGTGGTGGCCGCCGGACCCGCGGGCGAGAAACCTCCGGTTGATCCAAAGACTCTCGCTGTCAAACCCGCCAAGGGCATCGTGCTCGGCGAAGGCATCGCAGTCGATGCCGCCAAACAGTTCACTCTCACCGGCCCGGCAAAAGCCTCGATTGAGGAGGGCGCACTGCGCATCGCCTTTACTGGCGGTGAAAATGAAGCGGTCACATTCAAGCCAGCCATTGGACTCTGGAATTTGAACAATTTCTTCCAGGTCCGCGTCCGGGTTAAGAATCCGGGCCCCTCACCGGTGACCCCGACAATCCGGATCGAAAGCAAAGACGGCCCCACTGCAGGAGTCACTGCGGGCGCCCCGATCGCACCCGGGCAGAGCGCGGAGATTGTCGTCCCCTTCAGCGCCGCTCTTCCCTGGGAGGGAAGCGATGATCCCGATGTGGGAAATGCGGCGATCAAGAAAAACTTCAAGGGCAAGCCCGGCACAGGAACCGAATTTGTCAGCCATCGCGTCACCGGAGTCACCGTGCTCGGAGACAAATCTCCCGCGAACCTACTCGTGACCTCGATCGCCGGCGAAAACCCGGTCGCGTCCGACCTCCCGGCCTGGCTCGGACAGCGCCCGCCGGTCGAGGGTGACTGGACAAAAACTTTTGAAGACAACTTCGACGGCACCTCGATCGATCTGACGAAATGGCGGATTTACGCGCCGAATTATTGGGACAAGCGCACGCATTTCTCGAAAGAAAACACGATCGTGAAGGACGGCGCACTCACCCTCCGCGTCGAGCGAAAAACCGGCCGCCACAACGACAGCCCGGACGGCAAGGAAACCGACTACGCCACCGGATTTGCAGACACCTACGGCAAATGGGTGCAGCGATACGGGTATTTTGAAGCCCGCTTGAAACTGCCTGGGGCCCCTTGCATGTGGCCCGCATTCTGGCTCATGCCCGACCGCGGCACCGGCAAGGGCGATCAGGGTGCCCGCCAGTCCACCAAGTTCGGCGGCATGGAATTCGACATCGTCGAACAGCTCTCCACCTACGGAACCCAGCGGTTCAATATGGCCATGCACTGGGACGGATACGGCGCCGCCCACAAGGCAACCGGATCGGGCAGCATCTACGTGCCGGCCGACAAGGATGGCTTTCTGGTCGTGGGCCTGCTCTGGACCCCGGAGTCAGCCACGCTCTACGGAAACGGAAAAGAGCTCGCCCGCTGGAACAACCCTCGGATTTCAAATGTTCCCAGCGCGATCCTGCTCGATCATGTGACCGGCGGATGGGAAACGGAAACACTCGATGACTCCCAACTCCCTGCGGATTTCGTCCTCGATTACGTCCGCGTCTGGCAGCGGAAGGACCTCGCCACTCCGGATGACGGCCCGAAGCCGAACGCCGGAACTGCCAGCGAGTAGCAGAATGCGGATCGAACGATGCCAATCCCTGAATCATGCCATGCAAGCCATCCATCCAAAAAAACAGATCCTGAAACGCTACAGCGGAAACCCGATCGTCACGAACGACATGATGCCGTTCAGCTGCCGGGGCGTCTTCAACTCCTCGGCGGTCAAGCATGAGGGAAAATACATCATGGTTCTGCGGGCCGAGGGCTACAACCTGATCGATTCGTTCTGGCTGGCGCATAGCGATGACGGATACCAGTGGCGGATCGGCGACATGATCCCGCTGCCGGATGATGAGGAATACCGTCAGTTCGGAGCCAACCAATACGATCCCCGAATCACCAAAATCGGTGACATCTATTACATCACGTTCTGCGTGCACGGGAAGGATGTGCGGATGGGGTTGATGAGCACGAAGGATTTCAAAGCTTTCCAGTGGGAAGGGTTCATAACAGGAACAGGCTTCCGGAACACGGTGCTCTTTCCTGAGAAGTTTGAAGGAAACTACATCGCCCTGGAACGCCCGAACGAGGCCGGCGACATCTGGTTGACCCAGTCACCGGACCTGCAGTTCTGGGGGAAACAGAAGCTCGTCCTGCCGCACCGCGACGTGCCCTGGGCCTGGGGAAAGATCGGACCCTGCGGAACACCGATCCGGACACCGAAAGGATGGCTCATCATTTTTCACGGGGTCCAGATCGTGTGCGCGTTCGAATACGTCTACCATGCCGGCGTCATGCTGACCGAACTTGACGCCCCCTGGAAAATCATCCGGGCCGGAAACGAGCCGATCCTCACGCCCGAGCTGCCGTTCGAGCTTGCGGGTCATGTGCCGAATGTTGTTTTCGCCTCATCCCAGATTGTCGAGGAGGATGGCTCGGTGAAAGTCTACTACGGGGCCTCGGACCGCTACCAATGCGTCGCGGACACAACGATCGACCTCCTTTTGGAAGCAGCACTCACCAGATAGGGAGACGGCGGAAGCGCGGATAACCAAGCAGGACGTCAGGCCGGGGAGAGAGCCCCGCCGGCCGTTGATGATGCCCGAATGAAGTCGAGGATGAGTCCTCCGGCAGGATCGCCCGGTTCGAGGCAACGCTCGAAGATGCTGCAGTGATCACGGTCGGAGATGACATGGAGCCGGGCCTGCAGGTTTCCCGCGATCTGCGTGAGCGCGGCAAAGAAATACCGGTTTTCCTCCACCCGGGTGGGCATGTCCTGATCCGCAACCAGGATGAGCAACGGCCGGGTCGATGCGCGTATGTGATGGATGGGAGCCGCCTCATCCGCGTCAATGGCGAGCCCGTTCCAGCAGCCCCGTTCTTTCCGCACCGTAAAATGCGTCATCATCTGGCCGCACATGGGAATGAATCCGGCGACGTCCTCCTCACCGGTCCCAGCTGCCGCGAGAAATTGGGAATCCATAGCGAGCATTGCGGCCAGGTAGCCCCCGGCGGATTCACCTCCGACAAAGAGAGCCCGGGGATTGCATCCCAACGATGGCGCGTTCCGAACCGCCCATGCGACCGCCTGCGCCGCGTCCTCGATGTAGGCAGGGAATGTGGCTTCCGGCGAAAGGCGGTAGTTCGCCGAGGCCACAGCAATCCCTTCCGCGACCATGCGGCGGGCGAAGGTGATCTGGCGCTGCTCCTGCTTGTCTCCGGTTTCCAGCCCTCCTCCGTGAAACCAGACCAGCAGGGGAGAGCCGCCGGGCGCGGAGGTCGCGGGCCGGTAGAAATCGAGCCTGCACATGCTGTGCGAGCAGGAATCGGGAGTTGTGGAAATTCCGCGGTAAGCGATATCCGGTTCCACGGTTTGTTTGGAATCTGTGCTCATTGCTCGATGGTCAGCTGGTCAATGCGAGCCCGGGGGCGGGTAGTTCTTTGTTGCATCGTCGAGCACCAGAATCCAATCGAGGAGTTCTCCTCTGGAGGGCGGGAGGAATTCCTGCTCGCCGGCGTTGTCGAACTCTCCGGCAGCAGCGGCATCTCCCGTGCGCGGATCGAACCAGCAAGCCCGGACTTTGGGGCCCTTGATAACGCTCATGCGGACATTGAAGGGACGTCCGGTCGCCACATAGACCATGGCGTAGCTCCCGTCGACATCCCGCGCTCCAACAAACCGGCGTGTTCCCGCTCCCGGCATGGAAGTCTCGACGCTTGATTTGACGATGATCGAATCGTCCGGCACGCGGCTGGCCATCGGTCGCGACTCCAAAAGCCGGCGTCCGTGTTGCATCTGTGCCGCACCAGGCTGGTCAAGCGCTTCGCGCCAGGGAAGGAGCGGATTGTTGACAGGAGCATGCTTCCTGTCCGGATCATACATCTGCCACACCGAGTGGTGTCCGTAAGTGTGGCCGCAGGCCCCGCCGAAGAGATTCCAATAAAACACCCTGCGGATATCGGCGGCTGTGGAATGCCCCAGCTCCGATGCCTTGAAGGCTATCGGATGATCCTCATAGACCGGCTCCCCGTCGATCACGGGCTTCACCGGTTCGCGGTCGTAGTCCGCGCGCGTCTGGTCGTAACGGCCGTTGTATTCGATGCCGTGCCCGTTCTGCCGCATGTTGAAATCCAACCAGTCCTCACCGTGAAAAAATGCCGATGAGCCCTGACCGCCCGGCGGGTGCCATGTAATCAGGTGCGTCCCGCCGTCACCGGAACGCAAGCCGCGGGCCATCGCGGCCATGATCTCGCGGTGCGTGTCATTTTCGGCGGGGCGGTCACCGCCCAGAATCCAGATGACAGGCTTGGCCTTGTAGCGGTTACCGAGCCATTTCCCATATGCTTCCGCGTTGCCGGGATTGAAAACCTCGGGGCCGGCCCCCCATTTTTTGTTCCATTTATCGCCCCATGCGGGAAGCAGGCCGATCACCATGCCGAGTTCCTCCGCTTTGTTGATTACATAATCGACATGGTCCCAATAGCCCCCGCCGTCCTTGATGTCGGGGCGTTCCGGATCGTTATCGATGAGAGGAAAGTGGCCGTAGGGGTTCGGATCCACAAGTCCTCCCAACTCCGCGAGGGCAACAGCCTGAATCACGGTGAAGCCTTTTTCCGCACGGTTTCGAAGATAAAATTCCGCCTCCTCGCGGTTGAGGCGGTGGAACAATTCCCAAGCGGTGTCACCAAGATAAAAAAACGGCTTTCCGTCCGCGTGCACAATCATGCGGTGGTTCTCCGATATCTTCAGCGGGCCGTGCTTCGTCCAGGGGCTTTCCACTTGCGCCGGGGATTGATCCTCTGCGGCAAGCGCCGGGAGGAGGCTTGCGTTGCGGACCGGCCGGACAGCATTTTGCGATCGGTAAATGGAAGGGTGGTTCGACATGTCGGGAAACCGGATCGTGGTGGAACAGGATCAGCCTTTCATCGCCCCGGAACTCAGGCCACGCACGAAAAGCTTCATCGTGAAGAGAAAGATGATGATCAGCGGAATACTGGCAATGAAAAACGCGGCCATGATCTTGCCCCACTGCTTAATATATTCGCCGTCGAGGTAGATGAGGCCGACGCCGAGCGTGAAGAGCTCGCGGTCCCGGAGGACGATGAGCGGCATCATGAAATCGTTCCACGCCCCGAGAAACGACAGGATGGCGAGAGTGCCGATGATCGGCCCGCTCATGGGAATCACGATATTGTAAAGCTGCCGGAGGTGGCTGGCTCCGTCCATCTCAGCGGCCTCGAACAAATCCTTCGGGATCTCCTCGATGAAATTCCGCAGGAGGTAGGTGTTGAAGACCTGCATGCCGGAGATCCCGAGCACAATGAGCGCCCAAAGTGTGTTGAGCAGGTTCATGCTCTTGAGCAGAGCGAAGAGCGGAACGATGTTCGCGACGCCCGGCATCAGCATCAGGACAAGAAAGGCGGACCAGAGAATGCTGCTGAAGGGCATTTTGTAACGGGCGAAAAAATAGGCACCGAGAAGTGCGATAGCGAGGCCGGCAACCGTTCCCGTGACTGCGACGAACACCGTGTTCGCGATATACGGGAGAATGAGGTCAGCTCCAAAGGCCCAGTTCGACCAGTGCCACTCGCTGATCGGACCCGGAAGCCAGGGATTCCGCAGAAACCCCGCGTTATCCTTGAAGCTGATCTGGATCATCATGTAGAGCGGAAACAGCTCGACGAGCATGATGAGCCAGATGACAACGTGCTTGGGGACATCGCTCCCGAGGCGCTTCGATTTGAGGTTCATTTCTCCACCCTCACATATTTGTTGTTCAGAAAGGTCAGGACCAGGATGAACACGAACAGGATCAACCCGATCGCGCAGGCGTAGCCGAACTCCCCGGCGACGAATGCGCGGTTGAACATCCACAGCCCCGGCACCATCCCGCGCCCTCCGGCTCCGCCGTTCTCGCCCAGCAGGAGCAGCTGCAACCCGAAGCCCTGGAGCGTGCCGATGATCAGAAGCACGAGGCTCAGGCGGACCTGGGTCATGATCAGCGGCAATTCGATGTGGAGGAATTTCTGAAACGGCGTGACGCCGTCGAGGTCTGCTGCCTCATACACTTCAGAGCCGATAGCCTGAAGGCCTGCAAGGTAGATCAACACTCCGACCGTTCCGATCCACGGAAACCCCCAGATAATAAGGGAAGGAATGATAAGCGAAGGCTGACTCAGCCAGGCGACGGGGACATCGCTCTGGAAGACTCCCCAGTGAAAAACCCGCTCATCGCAAAGCACCAGCAGGGTCTTGACGCCGGTCGCATCCAGCAGCTTGTTCAGGACGCCAAGGTTCGGATCGAAGAAAAATTTCCAGATGAAAAGGGTGACGAGGCCGGGCACGATCATCGGCACCACGAGAAGCACGCGATACCAGTATTGCCATTTGTCGCTGGCGATTCTGTGGATGAGGACGGCCATAAAGATTGAGGGAATCAACTTGAAAACATTCGCGAGCACGAGGATCCCGATCGTGACGAACGAACCCCAGAGCACGCGATCTCCGAAGGCACGCGTGAAGTTGTCGAACCCCAGAAATTGTTTAAAGTCGCCGCCCTGCCATTCAAAAAAGCTGTGGTAGATCGCGCTGATCGCGGGAAAATACGAGAACGTGGCGATCAACAGCATCGAAGGAATGACGAAGAGATAGAGCTTCCATTCCTTGATGGCTTTCTTCCGGGAGATTGGCAGTGCCATAATAGTATGGCCTAGGGCCGGAGAGCCGGCTGCCTCAGTTTGTAGTTCATGTAGTAGATCCCCGACTCCTGTTGTGACTGGGCTTCCATGTGCTGGCTGACCCGCCCGGCAGCCGCTCCCGCATCCTCTCCCCCGCTGCGTTCAATCATCTGGTGGGTGCCGATCGTGAGGTCCTTGGCGGCGGCATTCCGTGTCTGGTTGCGGTAAGAGAGTTGAAGGTCGGCAATGAGCGACTCCTTGTAACCGGCCTTCATCCGCGAGGAGAATTGCGGCACGCTTCCATTTGGTCCGACGAGTTCATAGAGGTTGTTGTTGAAGAGGCGGGTCGTATTGGCCCCAATACCCAGGTCCGGAGCAAACCCGGTCGTGTAGCCCTCGGTGATCGGCTCGAACGGGGCGATATCCTTTTCCAACGGAACTCCGACCACGGCGGGAAGCCAGCCGCTGAGCTTCGAAAACTTCGCATTTGAATTCCTGGAGGTGAGAAAATGGAGGAAATCCAAGGCGACTTCCGGGTGCTTCGATCCCTTGGTGATACCGAATGAGACGCTGGTTTCCGCGCCGGCCTCCGATGTCCTGCCCTGGACAAATTCCCCATACTTCGGATCGTCCGGGGAGGGGAGGGGAATTCTGAACACCCCCATCTCGAATGGCACCTGGACCCGGAGGCTACTGGCGTCCCAGCTTCCCGTGGAGATCATAAGCGCGCGCTGCTGGGCAAAGTAGAAAAGGGCATCGTCGCGCCCGAGCGAGAGGAAGCCGGCCTGCATGTACTTCCCGGCGCGGGCCATGAGTTCGAGCCCGCTCTGCACAGCGGGTGTGTCCCAAGACCATTGATGATCAAGGTAGGACAGTGCGAGGCCGGACCCGCCGGGGGCGAGGGTGTGGTAGTCGTCGAGGCTGAGCCTCAATTTCTGCGTCTGGCTCTCGAAGAGCGCATTCATGACGTATGGCGCGTTATATTTTGAGCCTGCGATCGGAAGCAGCCTCTCGCCGCCCGGGAGCCGGTATTCGCTCGTGCGGCGGCAGATCTCCACAAAATCCTCGAAGTGATCCGGCGTCGGGGCATCCCCGGTAACGACTTTCCAGAGGTCGCGGTTGTAATACATCCGGAAAGTGAACATCGAACTCGGAACTCCAAAATAATCCAGCAGAGCCGCGGAGAAGTTCGTGGTGCTGCTGAGCCCGTCGATAAATGTCTCCCTCCAGGGAACGTCGGCCAGGTCGGTGCCGGCGTTGTAGGGATTCGGCTGGTCCACCTCCCCGCCCAGCGGTTTGAAGTAGCGGGCCAGGATCTCGTCGTTCGTCCCCATACCGCTGCCGAGCTGGATGATGTCCGGTGCGGTGCCTCCAACGAGCTGGGTGCGCGCCCAGTTTTTTCCAATCTTTTCGGGAATCGCCATCTGCTCGATCTGAACGCCCGGGTGCAGGTTTTCGTAGTCTTGCACAATCGCGTCGAAAGCCTCGCGCACGCTGCCTTCGAGCTGCCAGTGCGCAAACCGGATTTTGACGTGGTCGGGGTCGGCCATTTGTTTTGTCCGGGTGACAACGCGGCCGAGAGAGATGAAGAAGCACAGGCCGAGGAGGCCCAGCCCGATGAAATTCATGACTTTCCCCCAGCTCATTCCGCCCCCCCATTCTCTCCGGTTTCTTTCAAACGTTCCTGGATGGTGTAGTGCCGGCTGTCGCGCTGGAACTCCTTCAGAAATTTCCCGTAATAGGTTGCAGCGATGTCCTTTTCCCCGAGCAGTCGGGCGAGCTCCGCGATCCGGATCCACACATCGGCCCTGGGCTTGGCCCGCGTGATTCCGATCGTGTCGGCGGCCAGCAGGTGTTTGAGCGTCCGCCCGTCGTCTTGAAAGAGCCGCACATAGCTATCAGCGAGGATGAGTTCGAGGTCGCGCTTTGCCGGCGGGTGGGTCATTTCATCCGCGGTTTTTTCGAGGGCCGCCAGGAGCTCGCGCTTGGACTCCATCGGAGAATCATCATAGATTTCAATCATAGCCCGCTTGACCACTGCGAACTGCGCCATGGGGTGCTCGGGATGGCGCTCGATGAGCTTCGTGAACAACGCGACCGCCTTTGCGGGATTCTGCGTGCGCCGGTGAACTTGTTCGATGCGGGCGCGGTAATATCCCGCGAGCATTCCGAGGTCGTCATCCCCGGATCCTGAAATCTGCTCAAAGATCCCGGCCGCCTTGTCCAGGTTTCCATCGGACTTCGGCTGCTTGTTGAGAAGCATGAGAGCGACACCGAAATCCGCCTCGCGGGGCGATTTTCCGGTTTTGCGGATCTGCAGGAAATCGTCATACGCCTCATTGGTGAGAAGCATCGAGGCCTTCTCCCAGGCTTGCTCGATCGCCGGGGTCCCCTCCGCCGGGCGGGCGGTCTGCAAAACGGCCAAAATGGCCAGCGCGGCCACGACGGATATTTGGTTCAGCAGGGGCATTGTTCGCAGGGAGGAAACCTAATATGGGATGAACTGAAAAGAGTTTGCCGGTAGAATCATCCGGAATCAGTCGGCGTGCTCGAGACAAAAATCTATTAAGAAGATTTGTTTTTTGAGAATCCCTCGCGGAGGGCCTTTTCGCGGGTGGTTGGTTCAGGGCTTGGCGTCTTGTCCTCCATGTCCGGGCCGAGCTCGACATTCCAGCCGTGCCATTCGCGGAAGGCATGATAGGCCCAATCCCAGCCGAACTCCTCGAAGACCTCAATGCAGTCGCGGAGGTAGCGTGCGGCGCTGTCGCCGGGAGCCCAGCGAATGGCGCTGAATTCGCCCACAAAAACCGGAACGTTATAGTCCTTTTGATATTGGCGGACCGGTTCAAGCACCTCCCGCACTTTTTCTTTGTTCCAAGCGACGCCGCCAATCGTTCCCGGATATTCCGGGCCTGTCGGGTTTCCCTCCATGACACCCTGGTGCGTGAACGGCAGGGGATCATACATGTGGACGCTGTAGATGATGCCGGGGACATTGATCGGTTCGAAGAAGGCGAGGTTTCCCCAGCCGCCATACGGGCCGGGCTCGATGATGATGGCGCGCTTGGGATCGATGGCGCGGACGCGCTTGGCAACAAGCTCCGCGAGGGCACGCCAATCCAGCAACCCCTTGCCCACCGATGCCTCTGCCGGTTCGTTGAGGAGATCGTAGCCCCAGATCGCGGGTTTGTCTTTGTAATGGATGGCCAGACGGTCCCAGACCTCGATGAACTTTCTCTGACAGGCCTCTTTTTGAAAGATGGCCGATTGTCCGGATTCCACGGCTCCGGGGGGCGTATGGAGGTCAATGATGACGCGGATGCCGAGCTTCTCACAAAGCGGGAGCAGGCGGTCCACTCCTGCCATCGTCTTCTCCAGCCACTTGTCATAGAGATCAAGATCCAGGCGCTTTTCGGGAAAGCTGCCGTCATGCCAGTAGAACTGCCAGCGGATGAGGTTTCCTTTCCACTCCGCCAGCTTGAGCAGGTCATCCTCCTTGCCCTCCGGGCCATACATCACGCCCCGAAGCCGGGGGAGATCGGTGCGCCGGTCGAGTTGCTCCGGAGGGAGAAGTTCGGACTGCGCGGCCGGCCGCTTTCTTGGTGCCGCGAAGACACTCAGCTTCAAATTATCGAACAGAATTTTGCCGCTGGAGTCTTGGAGGCCGAGCACAATGGATGCCTCGGTCGCATCGGGCGGGATCATCCCGGTCAAACCCATCTCCTTCCAATCGAAAGATCCGTGAACGTCCATCAGCCCCTGATAGTCCGGGCCCTTGGGGGAAACGGTGTGGAGCATGAGTTTCACGCCGTTCCATGGCTCGGATGGCTTGCTCACATTTTCGGCCTTCAGCCTGACGGAAACGGCGACGCGGGACCCGCGGATTTGATCCAGCGGCAAAGGGATCGAGACCATGTGATTGCCGCGTTCCGGCGCTGTCACCGCCAGAGCCTGCGAACCGCCGGGTACCGCCTCAAGGACCGCCGTGCCGGAGCCGTCGTTCCGCCACGATTTCGGGATTGCTGCGAACTGAAAGTCCGATTCAAAAATGACATGACCGGAAGGGGGACGATCATCCGCGGGAATCACCGGGCGGAGCGGACAGGCAGCTATCAGCAGGATCAGAAGGCGAAGTGGTGGGCGGATCATCACGAAGAGAATTGCGCATATCGGGCGGATCAGCAATTTCTGCGCGCTGGAATCCGTCATATGCGGCAGGGTCAACCAGAGAGCACACTGCAAAATTGTCTGCTCACGCGGGTGACTTCTTACTACCATCCACCGGATGAAGTTAAGCTCCGAGTCCAAAGTCTGGCATGGCGTCAATCTGGGCAACTGGCTCCTGTTGGAGAAGTGGATGTCCCCTTCGGTCTTCGCCGGCGCACCGGATGCTCCCGACGAATACTCATTGTGTGAGGCCTTGGGCTCAAAGGCCGAAGCCCATCTGCGCGGGCACCGCGAAAACTACATCACCGCCGCGGATTTCCAATGGCTGAAAAACTACGGGATTGATGCTGTCCGTATCCCGTTCGGATACTGGCTGGTCGAGCAGGGAGACCCGGCCCCGTTCGTCGGGGGAATCGAATACCTGGACCATGCGCTGGATCTCTGTCGTGACCACGGAATCGCAGGCGTGCTCGATCTCCATGGAGCTCCCGGCCACCAGAGCGGCGAGGGGCACACCGGACGATCCCGGTTCTTCCAATGGCATCTGGACCCGGCCTATCGCAGGAGGACACTGGATGTGCTCGGGACGGTCGCGGAGCGATACCGCGACCATGCCGGACTGGCTGCAATCTCCTGTCTGAACGAACCTCATCCGGATGTTCCCTCTCCGATGCTGCTGGAATTTTATCACGAGGCGTATGAGCGCATCCGCAAACACCTCCCGCCGGAACGTGCGACCGTGATCATCGAGGCACATCCCCATTTCCGCCTGACAGATTTTCATGGCCGCCTCCAGGCACTGGGATGCCGGAATGTCATGACGGACATCCATCCTTACCAGTCGTATTACGAACTCTACAACCGCCTGGAAATCCCTGAGCACCTAGCCTACCCGATGGGCAGGAGCTTTCCGAGGTTCAAAGAATTCGCGCAAGCGGGACCGCTGGTGATCGGCGAATGGTCGCTGACGATGGGCAACTCGAAACTCAACCTCGGGCCCCTGCCTCCCCATGAGCTGGACCTCGTGCTTCGCGCCTATGCGGCCAACCAGCTCGCCCTCTTCGAGTTCACCTCCGCCGGATGGTTCTACTGGAGCTATCTGAATGAACTGCAGCCGCTCTGGTCATTCCGGCAGTGCGTCGAGCGCGGATGGTTCCCTTCTCAGCTCGCGACGGGCCCGGCTTGACCGGAGCTACGCGCGCGCGGCATACCACTTGCGGGGCGAACCGGCCCCCGGCCATCAAAATCAGGAATCCGGGTTATTGACCCGGAAACGGCGGGGGCTGACACCGAAGTGCCGCCGGAACATTTTGGAAAATGTGTAGGGATCGGGATACCCGACCATTTCACCGATTTCCCTGACCCTGCGGTTCGGATCGTGGAGCAGAAGCACAGCCTGGTTCATCCGCAATTGGTGCAGGCAGTGTCCGACCGGGACACCGAAGTGCTTCCTGAACTCGGTGCACAGGTGGGTGATGGAGTATCCGAACCGACGCGCCAGGCCGGCAAGCCGGATTCTCTCATCCAGATGCTGCTCCAGATAGCCCCGGAGTTCGAGCAGCAGGTCTGGAATCGGTTGACGCTGATGGCCCGAGCACTGGCGCGCGATGCTCCTCGCCAGGATTTCAAAGTGGAACGTCAGGATCCTCCCGTCCGGCCTGTATCTTCCACGCAGTTCTCCCGCCATGTCGCTCAATCCTTTTTCAAAGACGGTTGGATCGGGTAAAACGATGCGGCGGCGGGCGGGGAGGCGGTTCGATTTGAGGATCCCGGCGACTCTGTTGCCCTGGCAGTGCATCCAGGTGTGGTCCCATCTCCGCCTGGCATTGCCGTAGAAATGTCCATCTTTTGGCTCCCAGATGATCAGAGAGGATGGAGGGAGCACCTCCTCCCCGGAAAGCGTCCGGACAAGAGCCTCTGTGTGAAACAACATCAGAAGATAATCCCCGGTGCCACGGGGACGATCGACCATTCCGGCGTCCATCGTCTCGTGAATCCCAAGATACCGGACGGAGAAAGCAGGGTCTCCGTGTGTATGGGGAGAGGTGATCCGGAAATTTTTCACTGTAAGATATTCTATCTTTTCCGAAATCCGGTCCATTGTTTTTGTCGGGCACAAAATTGTATGTTCCGCTCTGGAACCGTCACATCCCTACACTCATGAAAAAATCCTCCATCACCTTCAACGGCCTCGGAATGCACCTCGGCAACCTCGCCAGCCTCTCCCGCGCCAAAACCCGTTCGATCAGCCCGGAGAATTTCACAGGCGAGAAAGGAAAAGGCGGCATGGCCGAGGGTCCGAATCCAGCAGCGCGGGATCTGGGCAGAGGCTGGAAGGTTTCGCCGTGCATCAGCATCAGCGCGGGCGAGACGAGGGAACTGGCAAACATCGAGGGCAGCGGGGCGATCCAGCAGATCTGGATGACGCCGACAAAGCACTGGAGGCACACGATCCTGCGCTTCTATTGGGACGATCAGGAGGCTCCGTCGGTGGAGTGCCCGATCGGGGATTTCTTCGCCTGCGGGTGGAACAAGTATGCGCAGGTCTCATCGCTTGCGGTCTGCGTGAATCCCGGCAGCGCGTTCAACTGCTACTGGGAGATGCCGTTCCGGAAACGCTGCCGGATCACGGCGACAAATATCGCGGAGGAGGCGATGACGCTGTTCTACCAGATCAACTACACGCTTACGGAAATACCCGAAAACACCGCCTACTTCCACGCGCAATTCCGCCGCAACAACCCGCTCCCGTATCGCGGGGTGCATACGATTCTCGACGGAGTCAAAGGCCATGGCCAATACGTCGGCACCTACATGGCCTGGGGGGTCAACAACTGCGGCTGGTGGGGGGAGGGGGAGATCAAATTTTATCTCGACGGGGATGGCGAGTTCCCGACCATCTGCGGGACCGGAACCGAAGACTACTTCTGCGGCTCATATAACTTCGATGTCGGCAAGGAAAACGGCGGCTACCGGGAGTTCACGACCCCGTATGCCGGCCTCCCTCAGGTCATACGGCCCGATGGATTGTATTCCGCCCAGACGCGCTTCGGCCTGTATCGCTGGCACATCCCGGATCCCGTCCGGTTCGAGGACGACCTGCGGGTGACAATCCAGGCGCTGGGTTGGCGCAGCGGGGGCCGCTACCTTCCGCTGCAGGATGATATCGCCTCGGTTGCCTATTGGTATCAAACCCTGCCAACCGCCGCGTTTCCAGCGCTTCCGGACAAGGATTATCTGGAAGTGATCTGAGCCCGTGCGGGTCTACCAGGTCGCTTCCACGTCCTGTCCGGTGAACTGGGAGCTTTTATCGGTGTATTCCTGGAATTCGATTGCCATCCCGTTCGGATCGCACATCCAGAACTGCCACGTATTGTCGCTCCCCATGATCACCTGACCGGGCTTGAGCCCGCGATCCGCGATCCGCTGGTGAAGGCCCTTGATGTCCCCGGTGAGGAGGCAGATATGCGAGAGGACCGGGTTTTCCTCGTTCCTTGCCTCGCCGACCTCAAAGACCTCGATAAATGTTTCGCCGGCAGCCTTGAGATAGAAGCCGATCACGGCCCCTTTGCGGGTGAAGTTGAAGACCTTTTCCATGCCAAGAACTTCGCAGTAGAATTCCGCGGTGAGTTCGAGGTTGGTGGTTTTGATGCAGACGTGTGCGACGGATTGTATTTTCATAGTGTGGAGTGAGACGGGCGCTGTGCGTGCCGGACCGGCCGCAAGCAGTAAAGCGGATGCATAGAAAAATGACAACAGCACCCGGGTCTGCTGCAGCAGGCTGCCCGCCGAACGTTAAACTGGTATGGACGGTTCATTGAGTTTTCTTTCGAGCGCCTGTTCCACAGCCGGCCATTCTTCATCGATGATACTGAAGCGGACCGAGTTTCGTTTGCGCCCGTCCGGCATGATCCGTTCATTCCGGATCACCCCTTCCT
>CAZRIL010000033.1:0-43289 GCA_964600115.1 uncultured Chthoniobacter sp.
AGACCGTTTCGACCGATTACGACACCAGCGACAAGCTCTATTTCGAGCCCCTGACACTTGAGGATGTGCTGAATATCTACGAGCGGGAGAATGCAGATGCCGTCATCGTTCAGTTCGGCGGGCAGACCCCTCTGAATCTCGCGGCAGGCCTCGCGGCCAACGGGTGCAATATTATCGGGACGCAGCCTAAAAGCATCGAGATGGCGGAAGACCGGAAGCATTTCTCCGCCATGCTCGACAAGCTCGCACTGCGTCAGACACAGGGGGGGACCGCAACCAATGAGGAGGAGGCGGTTTCCGTTGCCTCCCGAATCGGCTACCCCGTGCTTGTCCGCCCGTCGTTTGTTCTCGGCGGCCGCGCCATGGAGATCGTCCATGATGAAACGGATCTGCGCAGATACATCCGCACCGCGGTTGCCGCAAGCCCCGAGCGGCCTGTTCTAGTGGACCGTTTTCTCGAGGACGCAACCGAGGTCGATGTGGATTGCATTGCCGACGGCGAGACCTGTGTGATCGGAGGAGTGATGGAGCATATCGAACAGGCCGGCATTCACTCGGGAGACAGTGCCTGCGTGATCCCCAGCTTTTCGCTGTCGCCCGAAACGATTGCGACCATCAAGCACGCCACGATTTCAATGGCAAAGGAACTTGAGGTCCGCGGGCTGATGAATGTGCAGTTCGCAATCAAGGGGGAGGATGTTTACATCCTCGAGGTGAATCCGCGGGCATCGCGCACCGTGCCGTTCGTCAGCAAGGCGATCGGGGTTCCGCTCGCCAAGCTCGCCGCGAAGATCATGGCGGGCAAAACGCTTCGCGAACTCGGCTTCACCGAGGAAAAAATCCCCGCCTACTATTCGGTCAAGGAAGCCGTCTTCCCGTTTATAAAATTCCCCGGCGTGGACATCATTCTCGGGCCGGAGATGCGATCGACTGGCGAGGTGATGGGCATCGATCCCGATCTCGGCATCGCTTATGCAAAAAGCCAGATGTCCGCGCAGCCCCCGCTGCCGACAAAGGGAAATGTCTTCATCAGCGTGAAGGACAGCGACAAGCCGGCCGCGATCGAGGTGGCGAAGGATTTCGCGGGACTCGGATTCCAGATTCATGCCACATCCGGCACGGCGGGGCTTCTCGCCGAAGCCGGCGTGCCGGTCAAGGTGCTGCTGAAAATCCAGGAAGGCCGCCCGAATGTGCTGGACCTGATCAAGAACGGCGACATCCACTTTGTGCTCAACACGCCCAGCGGACAGCAACCCCGGCGCGATGAGGTCGTGATCCGCAGCGCGGCGGTGGCCGCACGCGTGGCGACCATGACAACGCTGCGGGGAGCCCGTGCCAGCGTGGCGGCAATCCGTGCCATACAGCAGGCGGGCTACGGGGTGAAGAGCCTGCAAGAGTATCACTCCTAGAGGTTTCTTCTTGCTTTTCTGCAAATTATCCGATTAAAAACAGGCATATGAAAGTAGCTGCCCTCCTGCTCGTGTTGACATTCACAGCCACGGCGTTTGCCGATATCCAATCTCCGCCCGCTTCCGATCAGGGGCCGACGCGCAAGCTGGGACGCGGCCTCGGCAACATCGCATTCGGCGTGTCCGAGATTCCCGACGCCATTCTTTCCGTAAACTATGCTGAAGGAAATTCCGCGGCATGGAGCTACGGGGTGGTTCGCGGGGTGGGGCGTTTCCTCGCACGCGTGGGATATGGAGTCTATGAGGTCGCTCTCTTTCCGTTCCCGACCCAGAGGGGCACCTACTATCCGCCTTACCGCAGCGATATTCCTTGGATCAATTCCGGTTTTCAGGAATTTCCCCCGGAGCTCGGGTTTGACACACGTTATACCTATTGCCGGACCTACCAGCGCGATCCGAATTGATCGGAACTGCTTTTTCGAACGGCCGCCCGCAGGATGCTGAGGGCGGCCGTTTTTATTTTCCGGGAATCCAGTCGATGACTTCGACCCCGGCAAGGTGATTCTCGTAGGCCGCCAGCAGGAAGAGATAGTCTGAGAGCCGATTGAGATAGACCATCGATGTGCGGTCGATTCTGGCGGAGTCATCGACCATCAGCGCCTCCCGCTCCGCGCGCCTGGCCACGGTCCGCGCAATATGAATCTGGCTGGCAGCAGGAGATCCTCCCGGAAGCACGAAGTTGTTTTTCTCCGGAAGCAGCGTGGAGATCCGGTCCATGGCCTGTTCGATCTCCTTCACCGTTTCCTCCGTGATTCGCGGAGATTTCCCGGGCTGAATCACCGTGGCCAGATCGGCGCAGAGCTCGAATGTCCTCCGCTGCAAGTCGATCAGCGCTGCCCGCACAGGCTCGCAGGGGCCTGCGGCCAATGCCGCCCCGAGGATCGAATTCATTTCGTCCAATGTCCCGTAGGCGGCTACCCTCGGGTGGGTTTTCCGGACCCGCTGTCCGGAAAATAAACTCGTTTCGCCCTGGTCTCCGGTGCCGGTGTAGATCTTCATGGAATCCGTCTTGAATCGCACGCAACGGGACGAACTCCAAGTCGGAAATCCCGGAGGGGGCCGGAAGAAGGCGGCGGATTCCCTTGACCGCGGCGCGAAGGCAAAGGAAAACAGGCGGACCATGATTTCATTGTCTGTGCCGGTGTTTAACGAACAGGACGCCATCCTGCCTCTCTTCGAAAAAGTCAGGAAGGTCATGGATGCTCATGGAGTGCCTTGGGAGATCATCTTCGTGAATGACGGAAGCCTCGACGGGAGCGCGGCGATCCTCGATGGCTTGGCGTCCGAATATCCGCAGGTCAAGGTCGTCCATTTCCGCAGGAACTTCGGCCAGACTGCCGCCATGATGGCCGGCTTTGATTTTGCCAGCGGCGACATCATCATCCCGATGGACGGGGACGGGCAGAACGATCCCGAGGACATCCCTCGAATGCTGGCCAAGCTGGATGAGGGCTATGAAGTCTGCTCGGGCTGGCGGAAGGACCGGCAGGACAATGCGCTACAGCGGAACCTCCCGAGCATCATGGCGAACAAGCTCATCTCCGCCGTCTCCGGAGTGGCCCTGCATGATTTCGGATGTTCGCTCAAGGCCTACAGGGCAGAGGTGATCAAAGGAGTCCGGCTCTACGGCGAGATGCACCGGTTCCTCCCGATTTATGCGAAATGGCACGGAGCCCGGATCTCGGAAATCCCGGTCAACCACTATGCCCGGACTTCCGGAAAATCGAAATATGGCCTGGAGCGGGTTCTGAAGGTTCTGCTGGATCTGGTGACCGTGAAGTTTCTGGACAAATACATGCTCAAGCCGATGTACCTTTTCGGATTCTGGGGCCTGATGTTTTTTGCCGGATCCGGGTTTTTCACGCTCTGGACATTTTACATGCGCGTGCAGGGCTACTATTTCACATCGACGCCGTTGCCGATGATGGCGGTTTTTTCCTTCATGACGGGCATGATCTGCGTCCTGATGGGCCTGCTCGCGGAGATGATCACCCGCACGTTCCATGAATCCCAGGGGAAATCGATCTACCTTGTCAGAGGGACCCGTAATCTGAACGGGACACCGGAGGCCCGCTGATGTGCGGGATTGCCGGGTTCCTCGGAAGCGGGGATCGGGGCGATCTGGAGGCCATGACTGACCGCCTGGCCCATCGCGGGCCGGACGCTTCGGGTTTTTTCATTGATCCGGACCGCGGGATCCATCTCGGGCACCGAAGGCTTTCGATTATCGATCTCGGAGGGGGCGGCCAGCCGATGTCCTCAGCGGACGGGAGGCTGGTGGTGGTGTTCAACGGGGAAATCTATAACCATGCCGGGCTGCGTGCGGAGCTTGTTGAAAAGGGACACCAATTTGTCACCGACCATTCGGATACCGAAGTGCTCCTGCACGGATGGAAAGAATGGGGCGAGTCAATGGTCGGGCGCCTCAATGGCATGTGGGCTTTCGCAATCTGGGATTCTGAGCAGAAGCGGTTGTTCCTGAGCCGGGATCGCTTTGGGAAAAAGCCGCTCTATTATTTCCAGCGCTCAGGGACATTCGGCTTCTCGTCCGAACTGACATCGCTTTTGAGGCATCCTGCGTCGCCTCGCAACCTTTCGGAGCTGGCGCGCGTGAAATATTTTGCGCACGGACTGATCCCCGCACCCTGGTCAGCAATCGATGGAATCTGGAAGCTGCCGGCGGCCCACAATCTCGTCGTGGAGGAAAATGGTTCCGCCTGCCGGGTCTCGCGGTATTGGCGGTATCTCATCGAACCAGTTGAGACAACCTTGTCGGAAAACGAACTCGCAGAGGAGTTGAGGGAGACCGTTCTCCGGGCGACCAGCCGCCGCCTGGTGGCCGATGTCCCGCTCGGGATCTTCCTGAGCGGGGGAATCGATTCCTCCTTTATCGCTGCGCTTGCCGCACAAGAACTCGGCGGACCAGCGCTGAGCACGTTCACGATCGGATTCACCGAGCCCTCGTTCGACGAATCCGGTCCTGCAGAGCTCATGGCCCGCCATTTGAAGACTTCGCACCATAAGGAAGTCCTGGATCTTGACGCGGCCCTTTCCTATCTGCCGGAAATATTCGATCTGCTCGATGAGCCGCAGGGCGATGGATCTCTGCTGCCAACATGGCTGCTGTCCCGCTTTGCACGGACCAGGGTGACAGTTGCACTGGGCGGTGATGGCGGTGACGAACTGTTCGCCGGTTACGATCCGTTCCGTGCGCTCCGGCTGGCCGGGCTTTACTCGCGTATCGTGCCACGGCCGATCCATGAAGGCCTCCGGGTCCTCGCGGGCTTCCTGCCGGTTTCCCATGCCAATATCAGTCTGGATTTCAAAATCAAACGGACCCTGCGCGGCTTGAGCCATGATGCCCGGCTTTGGAATCCTGTATGGCTCGGGGCTCTCGAGCCTTCGGAACTGTCGCGGCTGACGGACTCGCGCTTCGATCTTGAAGATATTTACGGCGAGGCGATCCATGCGTGGGAGACCTGCCAGAACGACGATCCGGTTGACCGGGCGCTTCAATTCTACACCGAGATCTACCTTCAGGACGGGATCCTCCAAAAGGCCGACCGGGCGAGCATGATGAATTCGCTGGAAGTAAGAAGTCCGTTTCTTGATGCCGAGGTGGCGGAGTTCGCGAGGAAGCTTCCCCACCGGTATAAACTCCGTGGCAACACGACGAAATATCTCCTAAAGCTCGCCGCGCAGCCGCTGCTGCCGGCGACGATTGTGAAGAGGAGGAAAAAAGGCTTCGGCTCGCCAATCGGTAAATGGATCCGTTCCGGACGGCTCGCGCCGCAGCCAGTTACCGGAATGGTGCGGGAGAAATCGGCTTCGCACCTCGCGGGCCGCACGGATGAGCGCTTGTTTCTCTGGTGCGAATACGTTTGGCAGGAATGGCTGTCGCGGAGGGGAAAAGAGGTGGCTGCGTGAAAAGGGTTCTGCACGTCATAGACAGTCTCCATCTCGGAGGCGCTCAGGAGGTGGTTCTCAATCTTGCCACTTGCGGGGACCGGCAGCGCTTTACCCATGAGGTGGCCACGATGCATGGCCGCGGAGTCTATTGGACGCGCATGGAGGAACTGGGGATCCCGCTCCATTCGCTTTCCCCCCATAAGTTTCTTCCATGGTATGGGGTCAGCCTGCCCGCGCTTCTGCTGCGCGGGAAGTTTGACATCCTTCACTGCCATCTCGTGGCTTCGAATATCATTGCCAAACCATTGGGGATCATGTGCGGGGTGCCTGTTATTCTGAACCATGACCACACGAACGATGATTACCGGGCGAACCAGAGGACCCGCCTTGCGCTGGACACTCTGTCGAACAGGTTTGCCACGCACATCATCGCTGTCTCGGAATCCTGCCGGACATTTCTCATCGATCGTGAGGGCGTGACTGCCGACAAAATCACTCTTGTTCAGAATGCCATTGATTTGCGGAGGTTTTCGAGCGGTTGCGGAACAAGGGCCGAAGCCCGGAAATCTCTGCACCTTCCTGAGAGCGGTCCGGTCGTGGCCGGAGTCGGACGCCTCAACCCGCAGAAGAACTTCCCGCTCTTCATCCGGATCGCGGCAGAAGTTCTGAAACGCCATCCACACGCGCATTTTGCGATTGCAGGTGAGGGGCCGGAGGACGATCTCCTGCGGAAACTCGCCCGGGAATCCGGGGTGGGGGATCGCCTGCATTTTTGCGGATATGTTTCCGATACCCGCCAAGTCTATCTGGCCGCCGATGTTCTCCTGATGCCATCTCTTTTCGAGGGGCTGCCGATGTCGCTGCTTGAGGCCATGGCGATGCGGGTCCCGGTGGTCGCGGACGGCGTTGATGGATTCCTCGTTCCAACCGGTGATTTGCACATGTTCTGCGAGCGGATCTGCCGGGTGATCGAGGATCCCTCGCTGGCGCGGGATATTGGCGAGGCTGCCTCGGAAAAAATCACGCGCAGGTTTTCTTCCGGGCGTATGTGCCGCGAGGTCGAACAGATCTACGACCGCTTCTCGAAATGAAAGTCCTCGTCCTCTGCTACGAATACCCGCCGGTTGGCGGAGGCGGGGGCCGGATGGCTCACAATGTCGGCTCCGCGCTCGTTCGTCGTGGGCACAGCGTGCGTGTGCAAACAATCCGGATGCCTGACCTTCCCGCTCGGGAGGTCCGCGACGGGGTCGAAATTTTCCGGACGCCGGGATTCCGCCGCCGGGCCGACTCTTGCACGGTTCCGGAGATGTTCGGGTTCGTCGCCTCTTCGTTTCTGCCTTCATTGCGACATATCCACGAATGGAAGCCTGACATCGTTCATGCCCATTTTGCGGTTCCGACCGGAGTGCTCGCCCTGGCCTGCAAGCTGCTCACCGGAAAAAGTTATGTGCTCACTGCACATCTTGGCGATCTCCCAGGAGGGAATCCGGACCAGACCGGCGGGCTCTTCAAGATCCTGAATCCGTTCATCCGCCCGATCTGGAACCATGCCGCCGGCATTTCCGCCAGCAGTAGTTTTGCCTCCGGCCTTGCGCGGGCCGCCTACGGCGTCAGGCCCCGCATCATCCTAAACGGAATCTCCATGGAGGGCAAACGGGTGACTGCCGTCCGTCCGTCATCCCCTCTGCAGCTTGTGGCCGTCGGCCGCTTCAACCCCCAGAAGAATTTCCCGTGGATGATCCGTGCGCTTGCGGGCTGCAGGTTTCCGTGGCGGCTTTCTTTGATCGGAGACGGCAGCCAGCGTGCGGAGATCGAATCCGCGGTGCGGGACGCCGGCATCGGAGAGCGGGTGACCCTCATGGGCTGGGTTTCCGAATCCAGCATGCGGGAGACGCTCGCCTCCTCGGATATTCTCCTCATGCCCTCCACCTCCGAGGGCAATCCTGTGGCCGCCATCGAGGCGCTCAAGCACGGAGCGGCAATTCTCGGCAGCGACATCGGCGGACTGTCTGACCTCATTGATAACGGGACCAACGGGTTTGCCGTTCCCGTCGCGACGCCGGAGTTGTTTCAGGAAAAGCTCGTCTGGCTTGCCGAACATCCCGACAGCCTGCACAAAATGAAGGCGGCAAGCCTCGAAATCGCGTCCCGCTTCGATTTGGATAAAATCGCCGCCGATTTTGAATCCCTGCTCTCGGATGCCATCAAGCATCGGTAATGAATCTTCATCTTCTTCCTGGGTTGGCTTTTCTGCTGTCCGGCCTGCTGCTGATCGGGGATTCGAGCGGGCAAGTAACTATCAGCGGGCCAACGGTTGACGAACTGGCCAGCGCGGTCGGGATCCGGCCTTGTTGTGCCGATGCCCGTTTTCCCGCCCCCGTTTATACACGCATGGTGGCCACCATCACGGATGAGGACGGGGGCACTCAGGAAAGGGAAGTGGCACCGGCAAATGCAAGCGACTACTGGCGGCTCCGTGTCTTTCTGTTCGAGGACATCCAGTCCCGCCGTCCGCAGCGGTTGATTTTCAATATTGCCGATAGCGGGTCTGTGGCCGGCAACGCAGCCATCGATTTCCCTGCCAGGTCAGTCATTGCAAGGGTCACGACTGGCACGAAGGACTCGTTTCACTACGAAGCGGCGGTTCCATCCGGCAAGGGGCCAAAAGACATATTCAGCGTTTCGATCCGACTGGAGACAAGCTCCAAGCCATTTCCACACCCCCTGTGGGAATCGACCATCGATCAGCCGTTCTTCAGTCCCCGCGGAAGCAAACCTCATTGATTTCCCCCCATCCCTCGGACTTTTCACCCCGTGCTTTCGGCGGCCTCCGTGGTGAACTGTCACTGGAGAAGCATTGAATTTCGTAAGGAATTGCGGGATGCTCGCTGGTCATGCGTCTCCCGGACCCTTCCAACCTGACCTCGCGGCTTTCGAGGTTTCCCCTCGGCACCATTGCTGCGGTCGGGATTGTGTTCGTGCTCGTCTGGGCCTATGGACGGTTCCATCAGAAGCCCGTGCCGTCGCCCCAGCGGCAGGCTGCGGAGCTTCCTGCGGCCCGTCCGAGGGATCCGGGAAAGTATGTGAGGGTTCTTTCGATTGACGGCGGAGGAATGCGCGGTCTCCTGGCCCTGCGGTGCCTGGAGTATCTGGAAAAGCGCAGCGGCAAGCCGGTTTGCGAATTGTTTGACGTGATGGTCGGGACCTCATCCGGGGCTCTCATTGTGGCGGCTCTGGCAATGCCGTTGGACAATGCCACTCCCCGCTTCACGGCCGCAGAACTCATCAAAGAGTATCCCCGCCTCTGGGCCAGAACTCTGGATACTCCGGCCACCCACCCGCTCCTGTCTCTGGAAGGGCGGACCGCACCCAAATATATCACGCGCACGAGGCAGAAGGTTTTTCAGGAATTCTTCGGCGATGCGCAACTCGGATCCGCACTCACCACGATCATCATCCCCGCCTATGCCACGAGGGAACAAGTCCCGTTCCTGTTCGCCAGTGATATGGGTAAAAGCACGTCGTTCTCCGGGGCCAGCGGACGGGCAATCACCGAGGCGGGCGATTTTTTCTTTGCAGATGCGTTGACCGCGGCGACATGCAACCCGGCCGTGTCCGCGCCATCCAAAATCACCAACTCCGCCGGCGACCAGACCGAGACGCTGATCGGAGCAGATGTTTACGCCAACAATCCGGCGCTCCTTGCCCTGAGCGAGGCGCTCCTCCGATATCCCGGCAAGCAATGTGTTCTCATCAGCATGGGAGCCGGGGTCTCGCCCTCTGTTCCGGAGGATGTGGCTTCCGGCTGGAGAAAGTCCGGCAACTCCGAGGAAATCGTCCGGGTCGCGGCGGATGCCTCGCAGTTCACCACCACCCAGATTGTCTCCGCATTGCACCGGTTCGGCAGCGGACCGGTCGCAGCCTACATCCGGCTCGACATCCCGCTCCCTGCAGACGCGCTGCCCGCGGATGACGGTTCACAAAAAAATGCAGATGCCCTCAACGCGCTTGGCATCAAACTCACATCGGATAAGTCCGCGACCCTTGATCGGACTGCAGACTTTCTTGGTGCTCAGTTGCCGTGAAAAAAGAAGTGCTCGGGGGGGGACTTGAACCCCCATGCCTTACGGCATACGCCCCTCAAACGTACGTGTCTGCCATTTCACCACCCGAGCAATTGGGGATGAGGAGGAAAAAACTATCGGCAGGGGAAATTTTGGCAAGGCTGAAATTTGGGCTTGCGCAATTGAAGGGATTGCCCCAGTTTGGACAATTCCAACCGAAACGGATTTTATATGGCATACGCAGTGATTCAAACAGGCGGTAAACAATACCGCGTCGCCGAAGGCGATGAGATAGAAGTCGAGAAACTTGATGTCGAGGCCGGCGCAAAAACCGAGTTCTCGGAAGTGCTGCTCGTTGCCAATGGCTCGTCAGTATCGATCGGGGCTCCTCACGTCGCAGGGGCGACAGTGACCGCCGAGGTCGTCGATCAATTCAAAGACGACAAGGTGATCGCCTTCAAGTTCAAGCGGCGCAAAGGCTACCACCGGACAGTGGGCCATCGCCGCCAGCTCACGAAACTCAAAATCGAATCCATCTCCACCAAGTAACTCGTCATGGCCCATAAAAAAGGACAAGGAAGTGTCAAAAACGGACGCGATAGCCAAAGCAAACGGCTCGGCGTGAAAAAATTCGGCGGGGAAGCGGTCGTTGCCGGCAACATCATCATCCGGCAGCGCGGAACAAAGTTCCAGCCCGGCCGGAATGTCGGCTTGGGTCGCGACTACACGATCTGGGCGCTCCAGGACGGCAATGTGAAGTTTGATCGTGCCGGCCGTCGTGTGAACGTCGAGCCCGCAGCGAACTGATTTCCGGAAACGGATTTGTTTTCTGCCGGGTAGCGGAATTCTGAAAGAATTTCGTTTTCGATAAGCCGCGCAATTGGTGACAGTTGCCTGCGGCGCTTTTATTTCCGGTTCACCGTTGTGTCCCGGTCACCCGCGACACGCTCGCATGGTTATCGGCGTCGTAGTGCAATGCGACCCGCATTTGCGCGGAATTCCCTTCGTCATCTTCAGCGGAGTAGTCCAGCAGGAGCACATCCGGCTTCGTCCATCGCAGTGCCGAATATGAAGCCAACACAGTCTTGGCGTAGTGGTCCCGCTTCAAGTCAAGCGACGGCATTTCCGGAAAACCTGCCTTCTCAAAACTTTTGCCATTCAACACCCACACGTCAGTCCAGTCGCCCCGCCTGCCCGGTGAGACAAAAGCAAGGCGGCGGGAGTCCGGCGACCAAAGGATGCGGAAGCCGGCGGCCCAGGGACTGCCCAGCGTTCCCAACTCACACAGCTTCGTTCCGGACTTCACGTCGACCAGATCGATTTGTGTCATCGCAATCCCGTCTGAGTCCTCCGTTTTATCGATGTGAATGCCGAAGCGACCGTCGGGAGAAACGAATAGCGGTCGTTTCTGCGGGTTGTCCTCCCTCGCTACAGCCGGCAGCGTGGAGGCGATACCGATTGCCATTAGAATGCGAAGCGTGCGAATCATATCCGTCTCAATTCCTACGGGAATTCTGACGGCAAAATTGGTCCCATTCAAGAAGTTGCTCTCTATGCCGTCCATATCACGATTTAACGCGCATCTGCGCACAATATCTTCAGCTGGGAATCCGGAGACCGCGAATTTTGCGCTTGCGGGTATCCTTCGCAGCGAGGACTCTCACTGAATGAATGACGGGCTTTTCAGCTCTGGCTTGCAGGCCTTCGGTTCCATGGTGTTTCGTGGCGTTGAAAGACGCAACAAACCGTGTAAAAAAGGCGATAAGCGGGATCTGCCTAGCGCATATGTCATCTCAAATTAGTTTGCTCGGGTGGCGAAATTGGCAGACGCGCCAGACTTAGGATCTGGTTCCGCAAGGAGTGTGGGTTCGAGTCCCTCCCCGAGCATATTTCCAGTCATGAAATTGGACAATTTGGATTGACGAATCGGTTTGGTGACCGGCAGGAACAATGTGGTGATCCCAATAGCAGTGAGTGGCCAGGAAGCTGCCTCTACCACCCGCCGCCACCGCCGCCTCCTCCACCACCGCCCGATGATCCTCCGCCACCGCTGCCGGAACTCGAACCCGGAGCAGTTGATGCCGAGGAGATCGCACTGTTGAAAGCGCTTGTGAATGCCGAGGCAGCAGCCAGGGGAATGACGAGGTTCGTGCTTCCGGAATCCGGTGTCCGTGAGGCGGCGGCAAGCACATCTGAGAATTGTTCCGACCAGGCCTGCTCGACGCCCAGCGCCAGGGCGTAGGGAAGAAACTTTTCGAAGAGTTCCGGCGTGCGTTCCGGAGGGTTTTCCAGAGCGAGCCGTTCGGCTTCAGCAACAGAGAGGTATTTTTTGAATCCGAGAATCTCATCCCTGAGTTGCTGGCCTTCCTTCGTGGGACGTTTGAGGAGGTGCTGAAAAACCACACAGAGGATGATGCCGGCTGCATACAGGCCACAGACCCAGAGCGAGGCGAAGTGGAGGAGCATCCCCATGCCGATGATCCAGGCCCCCAAAAAGGGGATGGCAAATAGAGTCAGGGGTATCGCCGCCAGTTTGTTCGGGGATTTCCAGGCTTTGAAGGCTGACATGGAAAGGGCCCCGCAGCCGATTGACCAGATCGACAGCCAAAGCATCATGAACAGTGTTCCCTCGCGGTTGCGTGCATCAAAGAGCGACAGTCCCAGGGGGAGAAGCGTGACGAGGAGCCCGACTACCCAAACGGTCGTATTCCTGGAGAAGCAGTGACCAACCTGAAGAGCAAGATCCCCGGCCATGACTCCTTTTGCCGCGGCGAGCGTGGAATGATTTTCCTGCGCCAGTCGAAGCGATGCTCCTCCTCCGAACAACGCGTCGCTCAGGCGGAGTTCGGCGTCGTCAAGTCCGGACGTGTCCCCCTTGGTCAGAGTGTAGGAACGATTTCCGGCTTCCTTGATGGTGATCGAGCGCTTGACCGCGAGGTCAAGCACTGCTGCGGTGAGGCTGGTGTTGTCGCAGGTGCCAAGCCCGTCCAGAAACCTAACGGCCTGGGGCGTGAACCCGTCCGGTGGTGCGAACTGCGGGATGATTACTCCCCGTGCGGGATCCCTGCCGACAAGCATCCAGCTTACAAGGAAGTATCCAAAAGCGGCCAGGATGCCGATCACGCCAGCGATGACGCCCCGGTTTGATGAGGCGCCAGAGAGGATTTTTCCGCTCTGTTTCGGGGCTGAGACAAATCCCTTCGGCCATGTGACCACAATGGTCAGTCCTTCGCCGGGACCAAGCGTTCGCGTCGTCCCGATACCGGCATCGCAGCCCATATTGTTCACTATCCGGAAGTCTTTTCCCTGACTGCCCTGCGGGCCGGTGTAGGCCTCAATCGAGAGGGGTTCGGCCCCCTGCGGCAGATCCACACAGGCGGTCGCGCTCAGAATCGGGAGCGACCAGCCATTGCCTGTGACATTCCAGTAAAGCTCATCGTGTGTCTTGAAGAATCCGAGCTGCCGGCCTGTCCGGTATTTTATCGTGTAGGTGGTCTCCATGTTTGGCAGCAGGATATCCGCTCTGCCGAGGTAAATCCGGAGCCCGTTCGGTTTCTGTTCGGTGTGCCATTGCTCCGGCTTCCCGTCGCGCAAGATCTCAAGAATCTCGAATGGCACCCTCGTTTTGAGTCCATACGCACCGGCGTAGGTCGTAGGAAAGTCGCGATAGATCCCGCGCTTGATCTGATTGCCCCCGGGCATCACCCGGATGGTCTCCGTGACTACGATGTCGGAATCCGGCAGGATCTCGATCCGGCTTGAAAAATCCCGAATTTCCTCGGTGGCAATGGCAGTAGAGAGCGCGAGCGCGCAGAGAACGCCAATGGCCATGCCACGGAGCCGTATGGGGCGGTGATTCACAGCTTCACTTCAGGATTGGATCTCTCGATCGCGGATTCCACCTCAAAAAATCCGCCGGCCTGGAAACCGAAGATCCCGGCGATTAGGTTCGATGGGAATGACTCCGAGAGGTTGCGGTAGTCCCGCACCGAGCCATTGTAATACCGGCGTGCATACTGCAAGTCATCCTCTATTGCAACGAGCTGGCCCATGAGCTTCCGGAAGTTTTCCGCGGCCTTGAGCTCGGGATAGGCCTCGGCAACGGCGATCAGGCTGCGGAGTTCGCGGGTGACATCCGAGGGCTGGCGGGCAGTCGTGGCATCGCGGAACACACCGGCCTCGTGCGTCCTGTAAGCGGAGACGCATTCGACAAGTGGCGGAACAAGATCCGAGCGCTTTTTAAGTTGCACATCGACTCCGCTCCAGGCCTCTGCCTGCTGGTTCCGGGCATGGACAAGGCGGTTGTAAGCCCACGTGGCCCAGGCAAAGATGAGCAGGACCGGGACGAGCACGATCAGCGAACTCATCGAATTTCCCCCGGCAGAGTGATTTCAAAAACCGTGGCACCGCCTTTGCCGGTTCCTTCTCGCGGTTCAATGCCGAGATCCTGGTAGGCCTGCTCAAGGGCCTTCGGGTCGAGGCGGAGTTCCGGATAAAGCCGTTTCAACCGTTCCTTCACCCAGCGCTTGGCAATCCGGCGATCCATCGGATGAATCGGCGGTTCGCCCTGGAGCTTGCTGCGCAGCAGTTCGAAGATTGTCATCGCAGAAGGAGGGCTAGATTCGCCACGAGGAAAAGCGCGTTGCCTGCGAGCCAGGCAACAAGACCTGCGTTCCATCGGCTTGTCCTCAGGCGGGAGTCGACGGGAAAAACAAATGCCAGCGCAAATGCGGCGGCCCCAAGGAAGGCGAGCCCCATGGCCGCCCGACCCGTGGCGCCGGGCAGCTGCATCGGATTCCATTCCCACCAGAGCCGGTCGATGGAGAAGAATGTAATTCCATTGATCATGGTCAGAAGGAAAGCCAACGCTGTCACAGCCGAAAGGACAAACCTGCCCGACCATGGGAAGGCGGATGAGGCGGCCTGGTTGCTCACGGTTAGAAACGAGAAGGCGAGCAGGGGTAGGACAAGCGGGACAGCTCCCCCGAGTTGGAACCCGGCATGCGACGTGAACCGCAGCGGGCCGATCGGCCAGCCGGTCAATCCGCTGAGCCCGAGAATGACGGCCAGCGAGATGACGGCGATTCCCGACGAAAAACGGGCTTGCGAAAGGCCGGACGAACTCGCCAGATCATAGTAGACGGCCACAAAGAAGAGCGCGATCCACACGGGATCCCACCACGGCCAGGAACCTGCCGGTAAAAATGCCAGCAGGGTGCCGGCTGCGGTGGCCGATAGAAACAGAATCCAGAAAATGCGTTTCATACTTTTGGCTCTCTGTGGTGAGCCGCGCGTTTCTTCTCGCGGTATTGGAGCAGGGACAACATGCCAGTGTATGAAAGAATTGCTGCGGGTGCGGATAAAAAAACGGAACCTATGAGGAGGGGAAGACCGACATCGAAGAATGTTGTCCATTTCAGCATATCCTGAAAGTGAAAATGCTTCACCGCGAGCTTTGGCGGGAGATCGTTGAAATGCCCAAGGATCCATGCGCCGATGTCATATTCCACCTTGAGAAGGAACGGCCAGAAGGGCGTGACCACATCATGCAGCGACACGGCGATCACCGCCGCGATGGGGTTGCAGCGAAGGAGGTAGGCCAGGCCGAGGCAAAGGAGGGTTTTCAACCCGAAGAGCGGGGTGAATCCGATGAACATCCCGATCGCCACCCCTCCCGCGATCGCGTGAGGGGTATCCCGGAGCTCAAGAAGCTTGCGCCCGAGCGCCCCGAAGTATGCGAGAAGCTTTTTCATGCCCGGGCCAGTGAGGACAATCCCGGCACGGCACGCAAGCTCGATATGGGGCGGATCAAAAAAATCGTGATGATCCGATGGCAACCCGGCGGATTGTCCGATAGGTTTTCCGGACGACATGCCTGTCAGCACGTATCTTCCCAATACAATTCTCGCTGTTGCGTGCGCCCTGATCGCCCTGCCGTGCCTGCAGGCGGATCTCCTGCACGTTTCTCCCGGGGGGGATGATGCCGGAAAGGGAAGCGAAAAGCTGCCGTGGCGCACGATCCAGCGGGGAGTCGATCAGCTGCAACCCGGGGACACCCTCGTCGTCCATCCCGGCAGCTACGACGGGCAGGTGAAAATCAGCAGATCCGGCACGGCCAAGGAAAGAATAACCATCCGGGGTCTGGCGGGAACATCGATCAATTCAACGGATTCGCCATCTGTATTGATCGCCGGCGCTTCGTGGATAACGTGGGAGAAGTTTGCCATGGCTGGAGGCATAGTCGTCCAGGGCAACCCGGCGGGAGTGATTCTTACAGGCAACACGCTGCGCGGAGACGGCACAGGAGCTGGAATACGGATCGTGAACGGCTGTGGCGCTCTGGTTGAAAGGAATCTTGTCACAGGTTTCGAAGAGGGGATTGTCGTGGCCGGCAGCGGAGGGGTGATCCGCAATAATATCGTACAAATGAACAGCAGAGCCGGAATCGTGCTTGGACTCGTGCATTCCGCGAGGGACACACTGGTGCGCAATAACACGGTTGCGGGAAACGGGACCTCTGCCTTTTCAGCGGGCGGTCTCTGGCTGAGATACGCGTTCAGGTCCACCATCGAGAACAACATCATCACTTCGGATCCCGGGCGCCGGCTTCTTTCCACCGAGCTTGATGAACCGGACAACCGGTTTTTGAACAACCTCTACTTCTGTCCGAGCGGCGGGGAGGGGGCGGCCTTTTCGCTTGCCGGAAAGGTGGGGACAGGGTTCCCAGTCCTCCGCCTCGCCACGCGGGATCCCGGCGCGGTTTTTGCAGATCCGGGGTTTGCCGATGTTTCCCTGTCGCTGCACAGATCCTCCCCAGCGATCGACATCTCGCAGATCCAGCCGTATCCGGGAGAACGGGATTTTTCGGGAAGGCGGAGGAGGACCGGACTCGGCATGGATGCTGGAGCGAAAGAGTTCGAACATGGAACCGGACTACGCCGTGAGGGGAACCAACTCGTGCACCAGAACCGGCCGGTCCGGCTCCGCGGTGTGGCGGTCGGCGATCCCGTTCTGGAGCGCAGCGACGGGCCTCCTGTGCAGTATGAAATCCTGCGCGGGAAGTGGAATGCGAATGTCGTGAGGATCAGCGTGCATTCCTACGTCTGGCGCAATGCCGACCTGTTCGGCGGCCGCACGGCCATCATGGACCTCCTCCGAACTCACATCAATGCGGCAACCGGGGCCGGGCTCTATGTGATCCTCGACTGGCACGTCACGGGATGGCCGGACGGGTTTGCGAGACCTCCGGACCCCGGCGAGCCCGCTGGCATGCATGACACGGGGTTCTCGCTAGCGCTCGATTTCTGGAGCGAGGCCTCGAGGATTTTCGGAAAAAACGGAGCCGTTGCATTTGAAGTCTGGAACGAGCCGGTGAGGGGACCCAACAACTGGCAGCCCGATGCCAGGGAATGGAAGCTTCTCCACCCATACTGGGAGCGCCTGATTTCCGTCATCAGGGCGAATTCCGAGAATCTGATCATCCTCGCGGGCGGGAGCTGGGCGTATTCTTTGAAGGGGATCCGCGAACTCCCGCCGACAGACCCCAATGTCGCATTTTCCTGGCATGTTTATGCGGGCAAGGAGAACAACGACGAAGTCCGGTGGGCTGCGGCTTTTGACGATCTTTCAAGGGACTATCCGGTGATAGTGAGCGAGTGGGGATTCGATGAAATGGGAGCGCCGTATTACCGCGGTGGAGTAGGGGATTTCGGGGCGAAGTTCGCAACGAACTGGCTGGAAGGCAGGGAACTTCACTGGGTGGCCTGGTGCTGGCACAGCTCGATCGGCCCCGCGATGCTCAAGGCGGATTCTACCACGCCGACCCCGTTCGGCGCATTTGTCAAAGCCCTGCTCCGGCTCAATCCGGTTCCCGAACCTCCACGGCCAAGGTTCCTGTTCGCTCCGGCCGCTCTCCCACCCTCATCGAAACCGGATTTCTTAAAATAGGTGCCAGCCGGTTATCCGGCATAATTACTCGTAGCAGCGGATCTCGAAAATCGCGGCAGGGGCACCCCATGTTTCCAGGATACGGACCGTGAGTCGCCGGGTGACAGCGGGTTCGTTCCATTTCAAGTGAACCACACTCTGATGGTTGTCGTCCACGCACGCGAGCACCCGGCCGGAATCGTCCAGAACCTCAAAGCGCTTGACGCAGAAGACCACCGCGCGCTCCGGATGGCCCATGAGGACTGTTTCCATCGAATGGTCGAAGTCTCCGTCGAAGAACAGCGAGACCGAGGAGATGCTTTGTGGTCCGCTCCAGTCCAGATGAATGGCCGGTTCGGTGTCCTCCGGCGAGGCGACCCAGGCGTTGACCTGACTTGTCGGGCGCTGCCAGCCATTCCGGATATTCCCGGCGCCGAATCCGGTCAGCGGGGGAGTGATCCCGATTGCGAGGTTGTGGCCGCCGGGGCGGCGTTCCGGAGCGTAGACATCGAAGTGCTCGCCTCCAACATTCTCGGTGGACTCGGTCGTTTGATAGTGAAGCCGCAGGAGACCGGTGATCCGGAGCGGTGAAGTGTGGAGCGAGACGCCTCCGGCTTTCGGAAAACGCAGAAAGACATAGCCGGGCTCCTGCAACGTTACCCCAAAATCCAGAGTGAGATCCTGATCCTTGCCTGCGGGAATTGTGACCGGGAGGCGTCCGAGCACGAGATCGGGTGAATGGTGCCAGGGATCCCCGGGAGCGAGAAGTTCGAGTTCCAGCGTTGTCTCCGCCTCGCTGTCGATCCGGAGCGTGAAGGCGGGAACTTTTCCCCGGCCGGAAGGAATCATCTGGGCTATGGCTTTAGCCAGGGGGCACAACGGACCGCCATCAGGGAGCCCGGAGAGCGTGAGCGTGCTCGACGCCGAGATCTCCGCCTGATGCACGAGATCGGACGGGTCGGGAATGCTGACCGCTGGGATATGCTGCCCGTCGCGCCCAAGGCGCTGCTGCAGGATGCGCATCCGCTCCGGTCGTGAAATATCGCGCGGCAGTTCATTGTATTCCAGACAGAGCGCCGCAGCGCGGGCGACCGCCTGAGCCGCATGGGAGCACGTCGACATGACCCTCGTGGATCCAAACGCCACGTGCGATGCGCTGATAATCCGGCCGGCGAGAAACAGGTTTTCAATATTCCGGCTGTAAAGGCACCGGTAAGGGATCTGATAGATTCCCTTTGAGTGTAGATGATGCGAGCCGGCGATCCCGGCGAACACACCATCCGCAGGGTGCAGGTCGATGGACCATCCGCCAAAGGCCACGGCATCCGGGTGCCTGCGGCGCTCCACAATATCCTGCTGGGTCAACATGTGATCGCCTTCGAACCGGCGGCTCTCGCGCTTACCCGGAATTTGCCCGACCCACTCGAGCGTCAGGTTTGCAGCCTCCGGAAATTTCCCGGAGTTCTTGATATAGTTCCAGACCCCGTAGACGACCTTCCAGAGTTCCCATTTGATTTTTTCCGTCTCATGAATGGTGTCCAGGCGACCGCCCCATTCCAGCCACCACAACAGGCATCCGTGATCGCTTGTGTTGAAGCTCCTGTAGCGGGGAATCGCATTCTCGATATCTGTAAGCGCGAACGAGGGTGCGACAAAGTTCACCGGACGGCCGGTGTCCTTGGAGTAAAAATAGATGGAGTGCCCGAGGAGGTGGCCGAACTCTCCCTTTGGAGCAAACTTCTCGCCGAACTCCGATTCCGGTTCGGCCCCCATACGAAAGGCTGCACCCGAAAGAAATCCCACCACGCCATCGCCCGAAGCGTCGCAAAATAGCGGTGCCGAAACGTCGTAGAGGGTTTCATTCTGGCTGCAGAATGCGGTAACTGATGCGATCCGGTCCGGGTTCTGCTTCTTTACCTCAAAGCACGCGGTGTTGAGGAGCAGGGTGATGTTGGGTTCCTCTGTGACCATTTCCAGCAGAACCGTGTCAAAGATCAGAGGATTTCCCTCCGGGTTGCGCCAGAGATTCTCCATCGTGATTTCGTTGATCGCCCCGCCCTCACGGGCCCAGCGGTTGTTTGTGCCCATGTGCGTGGTGGCTCCCAGAAGCCAGAGCCGGATTTCGCTCGATGCGTTGCCACCGAGCACCGGGCGGTCCTGGATCAGCACGACTTTCAAGCCTGCCCGGGCGGCTGTGATCGCGCAGCAGGTCCCGGCAGCTCCGCCTCCCACGATGACGAGGTCGGCGCTCAGGCGGGTTACGGTAAGGCTTCGCTGAGGGGAGGGCATTTCGGTTGTCATGGAAGAAAGCCTGCCGCAGGAGCAGGCTGTGGGCAATGGCTTGAGCCGTGTTTTAAGTTGCACTGAACCGGTGGTGCATTCTAATCCTGCTTGTGCGACCTCTCAAAGAAGTGGAATGGTTGGATGCTTTGCTGGATCCAAAAACCCGAATATCAGCAGGTGGATTTGGCTTTCCTGTCCGCTTCTCCCCACCTGCCGCTTGGGATACCGGCGTGCAGCGGATTTCTGAACACTTGATGTATTTCGTGGTCGGTGGAAACTGCCGGGCGATTGTTGACGGGAAGAGGCACCTTCTTGAAGCCGGGGACTTTTGTTGGGTGGCGCCTGGAGTGGAATTCCGCTTTTTCCCGGGCGCTTCGCGCAAACGGCCTGGCCTGTTCCGCTTCCGCATGTCTGTGAGCAGGGGCCGGACCACCCTCCGTCCGGACTGGAAAATGCGGATCGTTCGAAACGCCTCGGAAACGATCGAGCACGCCCGGTCCCTGCTCGCGCTTCAAAGCGTTTCCGGGCGCTTCTCGGCACGCCGGATTGCATGCTCTGCTGTGCTCTTCTCCATATCTGCCTTCGAAGAATCCCGTCGCGCTCCGGATGGGAAAGGCTTGCCCGCATCTACCCGGCAGTTTCTCAAGCGGCACGTCCTGGAGCATCCCGAAGACCGGATCTCACCCGCCGCGCTTGCCCGTCTCGCAGGCTTGTCTCCTGACTACTTCACGAGGATGTTCCGGCTCTCATTCGGCATTGCTCCAAGAACATGGCTCCTGAAGCAACGTCTTCACCATGCGTCCGGTCTCCTTTGCGAGCCAGGATGGAGGATATCGGAAGTCGCGGCGCGGATGGGTTACCCGGACTTGTATTTGTTCAGCCGCCAGTTCAAAAAGGAATTCGGATCATCTCCCAGAGCGTGGAAGCGGAGCCATGAAATTGACGTCGGGGGCTCCTACTCGTAGCGAAGCGCGGCAATAGGATTGAGGCGGGAGGCCCGCATCGCCGGATAGATCCCGGAAAGGAATCCGGCCAGGATGGCGAAGCCGACGCTGAACAGTATTCCGCCAAGGGTCATGATGGGGGAGTTCTCCGTCGGGGCGATGAGCTTGAGGATTTCCATGAGCCCGATGGCGGCAATCACCCCGAGGAGACCGCCGATAAAGGCGATGGCGACACTCTCGACAATGATCTGGATAAAGATATCCCGTCCCTTCGCACCAACCGCGAGGCGGATACCGATCTCGCGGACGCGTTCCGAGATGCTTGCCAGCATGATATTCATGATCCCGATACCACCCACGACAAGGCTGATCGTTGCGATGAGACCCCCGCTCATCTTTGTGGCGCGGATGCTTGATTCCATACGGTCGAACCATTCCTCGCGGGTTTCCAACTCGAAGTCATCGACTCCCCTGTGGGTGACGTCCAACGCAGCGCGTACCTGGTCCAAGGCGGGCCGGAACTTGTCGAGATCGCCGATCCTTACGGTCAGTCCGTCGAGCCGGACCGATTCCATGGAGTCCAGAGGAAAGGCACCCGCCCGGAATTCGTAAAACATTGTCGAGAAGGGGATCAGGATGGATTCATTTTTCTGGCGGAAGGGATCCCAGCGCCGGACCATTCTGCTCGTGGGCTCGGGCTTTCCCGATTCGCGCCGTCTCTTCTCTTCATCGCGCTCATATTTTGGCAGGACGCCGACGACCTGGAACGGGCGGTCATTGATCTTGATCTGGCGGCCGACAATATCCGTGGCCGGCTGGCCGGGCCAGAGGATCGTCGCAATCTCGTCACCGATCACGGCGCTGCGCAGCGACCGGTCGACATCGAGATCGGTAAGAAACCTCCCCGCCTTCAACTCGTGGCGGCTGATGACAAAGTGATCGGGATAAACCCCGCGGATCTGCTTGCGGTCCGAGCGCCCCTGGGCGGAAATAGCAGCGCCGAAGGCCAGTTCGGGTGAGACGTGGGAGACGAGGGGGGCTCCCGCCTTTATCGCTAATGCATCACGAAGGGTGCGCCCGGGGGAGAGATTCCAGAAATCGAACTTCGCATTCGAGATTTCCTTGTTGATAATATTGACGTATTCCAGTCCGCCGACCTGCTGCATGAATGCGCGTGTGCCGCGCTCGATTCCCGTCGTGAGGGCCAGCGTCGAGATGAGGCTGCTCACCCCGAGCACGATCCCCAGCATCGAAAGAAAGCTGCGGAATTTGTGGGCGGCGATCTCGCGGAGCCCGATCTGCAGAGCCACGAGAATGTTCATGGCGCATACTCCCGGCGGATCTTGCCGTCACGGATCTCAATGACCCTGCGCGAGATTCCCGCGATGTCGGGATCGTGGGTGACAAGGACGATCGTTTTTCCCCCGGCGTTCAGGTCCTTGAACATCTGGAGAATCATCTCGCCTGTGGCTGAATCGAGGTTTCCGGTCGGCTCATCCCCGAAGACAATCCGGGGATTGTTCACGAGCGCCCTCGCGATCGCCACCCTCTGGCATTGTCCGCCGCTCAGTTGCACCGGCCGATTTGCAAGCCTGTCACCGAGCCCGACATCCCGGGCCGCCTTCTCGGCACGGACGCGGCGCTCAGCGGCCGGAAGGCCTGAGTAGACCAGCGGGAGCTCCACGTTGTGAATGACATCCAGTTTGGGGAGCAGGTTGAAGGCCTGGAATACAAAACCGATCTCCTGGTTTCTCACAGTCGCCAGGCGGTTCTGCGAAGCTTTGCTGAGGTCGTTTCCGCAGATTTCCATCCGGCCGGAAGTCGGGGCATCCAGGCACCCAAGAAGGTGCATCAACGTCGATTTTCCGCTGCCGCTCGGCCCGATGATCGAGACAAACTCGCCCTCCTCGATCCGAAGATCCACGGAATCCAGCGCACGGATTTCCTGATCTCCGACCTTGTAAAATTTGCTGACGCCTTCGAGTTGGATGAGCGACACGAGGGACTCAGGATTTTCCCGGCGGAAGGGCTGTGGGATCGACGAGGAGGATTTCCTCGCCTTCTTCGAGGCCGGATTTGATCTCCGCGCGAGACATGTCGGTGAGGCCGACGGCGACGACGCGACGCTGGACCGCCTCGCCTTTTCTCACATAGACGACTTTTTGGTCTTTCTCCTTGAAGACGGCCGCGACCGGGACGGTGACCACCTGGTCCGCGTGTCCGGTCGGCACATCCATGCTGACCGACATGCCCGGCTTGAGGCGGCCCTTGTTTTCCTGGATCACGGCCTGGACCTCGAATCCCTTGATATTGTTCTTAACCGTGGCGATGGGGGCGATGAACTCGATGCCGGCTTTGATTTTGTCCGACTCGTCGTCGGAGAACCGGATCGTCATTTCCTGTCCGACACTGAGGCGTCCGGCATCCATCTGGTTGACATGGGCGTTGATGAGAAGACGCGACAGATCGGCAAACAGCATCAGAACGGTCCCGGAGTTTACGCTCGCGGCCCCGACAACCACCTGGCCCTCGTTCACGTTGACGTCCAGAATGGTGCCGGCCGCAGGCGAAAGGATCGTCGTCTTGCTCAGGCGGTCATTGACGATCTGCAACTTTCGCCGGGCCTTCTCCAGCGTGTTTTCGGAGATCTTGAAATCCGCCTCGAGATTGGCGAAGACTTCCTTGCTGATCAGTTTCTGATCGAAGAGCGCGCGGGCGCGGGCGTAGTTGCCGCGGGTTTTTTCCACGGCAAGACTCGCCCCTTCGATCTCGGTTTCCGCCGATGCCTTTTCCGTCAG
This sequence comes from uncultured Chthoniobacter sp., assembly GCA_964600115.1. Taxonomy (GTDB): domain Bacteria; phylum Verrucomicrobiota; class Verrucomicrobiia; order Chthoniobacterales; family Terrimicrobiaceae; genus QYQL01. The sequence continues at coordinate 23,394 of CAZRIL010000033.1, forward strand.
GATGTCGGTGTCGTCAATCGTCACGAGCCTGTCGCCTTTGGAGACGGTCTGTCCGGGGACCACGTAAATTTTCCTGACCTTGCCGCCCACTTCCGGCTTCACCTCCACTTGAAACGCGGGCGTAATCTCCCCCGAGAGAAGGAGCTTCGGCTCCACATTTTCCACCGTCGCTGTGGCCGTGGGATTTTCAGACGATTTGGATTTTGGATCCGGCATGGGTATCCAGCCGCGCCATGCCGCCACGGCGGAGAGGGCAATGAGAATACCGGCTGCTATTAGAATTCTTGATTTCAAGCTAATTGATATACTCGCCTGTCATCAGGATTTTTCAATCCATAACGCTGCGGCGGCGGTATATCCGTGAACGGCATTGCGTCCGGCGACAGGAGCAATCTCTCCATTGCAGAAAAATCCTGCGAGAGGACTCCCGCCAGCCGCTTCAAAAAAGCAGGAGGCATCGTGGTTCGGATTGCCAAAAAAGCGCTCGCCCCGGCCAAGGCAGGAGAAGAGGAGGGTGGCAAACGGCTTCACCCCGTGCAATGCGTTGGTGGCGAGGACACGCTTGAGATCCGCCTTGGCGATCTCGCGGTCGCGCAGTTGATACTGCAGGGTTTGGCCGGTGCGGGGTATCCCCCCGATCACCACGGCTCCCGATCCAGGATCGGCTCCGATGATGTTCCGGATCAGAAAATCACCCGGCTTGAAGTCGTCCAGATACTCAGTGCCGGCGAGTCCGGCGAAGAGGTTTCCTTTGGCCACCGATTTTTCGGAATCGCTAAGGGACTCGAACGCTGTCTCCAGGACCTCATACGCCGGCTGGCCACCAAGGGCATACACGATGTTGTGCTCCGCCCGCGTGACAGTCAGGGGCTCGCCGATCGGCCGGCAGCCCTGGCTGACAAGCGGAAGGATCGAGACCTTTCCGGAGAGCGGGATGCACACGGCATCTGCAGTGCGATCATTCAGGAATACGGCAACATCCGGTTCCTCTCCACCGCTGGCCAGGCCTCCGATTGCCGCGGCGCCGGGGTATTCCTCATTCCAATGCCTGAGCCACTCATCCGCCTCAAAGCAGTAGGGGTCGGCCAGCAGGATCGCCGCATGGGGACGGGCGCCAGGAATCCGGACGAACGGGTCCCGCCCATTCAACGCAACCGGTTCGTCCAAGTCGCAGCACATTGCAAGAATGGAGGCCCCGGAGCCTTTTTCCATATCGTGGCGGTCAACAATCCTTGCTCCCGAGGTGCAGCCGGTCACGTTCAGGATGTGTCCGTCGACCCTTAATGTCTCAGCGAATTCGGACAGTCTGGGAATATAGTCAGGGCTGACAAATGCGATGGCGATTTGCGCGGGGCGCCCGAGTCCCTGTCTGATTCGGAGAGCGGCATCCCTGACAGCCCCGGAATCGAAGGCTCCCGGGATTTCGATGCTGATTGCGCGTGGCGACTCCATACTACCATCATCGCGCGAAGATGGCTGGAGTCAATCGCGGGAAAAAGGGTCTTCTCTACTTTGCGCCGCTTCCGAGCAGGACGACAGGAACTGTCCGCAACAGGATATACATGTCCAGAAACACAGACCAATTGTCGATGTATTCGAGATCCATGCGCACCCAGTCCTGAAAGTCCGTCACTTTGTTCCTGCCGCGGATCTGCCAGAGGCAGGTGAGGCCGGGTTTCATGCTCAGCCTCCGCCGGTGCGCGGCTCGCTCGAATTTTTCGACTTCATAAACCGGTAGTGGACGCGGTCCGACCAGGCTCATTTCCCCCTTTATGACATTGATCAACTGGGGAAGCTCATCCAGGCTTGTGCGCCGGAGCCATGCTCCGAATTTTGTGATGCGGGGATCGTTGTCCACTTTGAAGACGGGGCCCTGCATGGTATTCCGTGATGAAAGTTCCTCGCGGAGAAGCTCGGCGTTTGCGCACATCGTGCGGAACTTCCACATCTCGAACGGGTCGCCGTGGAGTCCGGCGCGGCGCTGGCGGAAGAATGCCGGCCCCGGAGATGTGCACCGGATGATAATGGCCAGAAGAAGAAAAAGGGGGGAGAGAAAAAGGAGGCCAAGCCCTGCCAGGATCCTGTCCATCGAAGTCTTGACGAGCATCGCCCAGGAGAGTTCCGGCGAGGCCCGGAACACCAGCATCGGCTTTCTCGCCAGAATCTCATAAGACGGGCGGGCCACCGAGGTGTGGATAAAGTCCGCATTGAGCCAGGCTTCAACGCCCTCCGTCTCGCACGCTTCGATTGCTCTCTGGACCTTGTCCAGTTCCATGCGGTGGAATGTCAGCACGACGCGGCCCACTGCATGCCGGTGGAGCGCCTCGACCAGGGTGTCCACGCCGTTGGTTTCGAGGTCGATGGCCGCCACGACATGGACCTCCAATTTTTGTGCCGGTGAGAAGGAACTGATCAACTCTCCCATGCTGGCGCGTTCGCCCGCGACAATGATTCTCTCGCCAACCGCGCCCTGGCGGAGGCGGTGCACGTAACGCCAGATGGAGATCCGCTCTCTGAGCAGGAGAGCGAGAGGCGCGAAGATCGCAAAAAGTATCAACACCGACCGGCTCGGGATATCGAGCCGCAGAAAAATAACGGCGCTGCCGAGCAGCACGAAAAGCCAGATTCCGGCCGCCATCATCTGCCGCAGAGATTTCCAGACTGACTTCTCCAGCGGATAGTTGTAAAACCCCTGCATCTCCAGGAGAAAGGGGCCGAACGGCATGATCACCGCAAGAATCCAGACAAACTTTCCAAAACCATCAATGGTCCAGAGGCTGTCCATGATGATCAGCCCGTTGAACCGGACGAAGTGCGCGAACCAGAAAACCGTACCCAGGAGGACGGCGTCAATAAACTGGTTGAGCTGGAGGTTGATTTCGTGTCTGCGTGTGCTCATGGACTTCCGCTCTGCAACCGGTGTGTAGACGGGGCAAAATGAGTATATACATTGTATCCATGCGTCAAAAAAATAAACCATCAAAAACATGTGTTGTCGGGATCGTGGATTCTGCAGCGGCTCTTTCTGTTGCAGGCAAACTTTCCAGAAGCAGCGTCGACTACCTGGAGTGGAGAGCCGACTGCCTGCCCGGAGACATGCGTATCCCGGAGTCGATCTTCCCATGGATCCTCACGGTCCGGCATTTTCTGGAGGGAGGACAACGGGAACTGACTCCACAAAGAAGGGAAATGATTTTCTCATTAAACCTTTGCGCCGCGAGTGCCGTTGACATCGAGTTGAGATCATTCCGCCGCCTGTCGGGAACCATCGCCTCCGCTCGGGCCCGGAAGATTCAGGTGGTGGCTTCGTTCCATGACTTCAAAAAGACCCCTTCATCCGGAAAGCTCCGCGACCTGGTCACGCAAGCCAAGGACCAGGGAGCTGACATTTTTAAAGTTGCCACCCGGACAGAATCTCCGGCGGATGTCGGTAGGTTGTTGGATTTGCTTCAGGCAAGATCGATTCCCCTCTCGGTGATGGGAATGGGACGGCTTGGGTTCGGCTCCCGGATTCTTTTCGCCCAATGCGGTTCCATTCTGAATTACGGATGGCTTCACCGTCCGAATGTCCCGGGCCAGTGGGAGGCAACAGAATTGAAGCGGGTTCTCACGCAGAAGTAACTGCCGGCAGCACTTGCTCTTCCCCGCAATATTTTCCATTGTCCGCGCATGACCGATATCCACGAGCGTATCCAATCCGGAGACCCGCTGAATGGCGCCGAAATTCGCTTGTTATGCGAGAGTCTGCTCGACGGGGGGGAATCCATCGAATCGCGTGCGGAGGTTTTGAGCCTGCTGCACAAGCGGGGAGAGACTCCTGAGGAGATCGCAGGGTTTGTTACTGTTCTTCTCGATCACGCGAAGCCGGTTCCATTCTCCGGCGAAGGCTGCATGGATGTCTGCGGGACGGGAGGAGACAGAGCCGGGCTGTTCAACGTCTCCACAGCCGTCATGCTCGTGGCTGCGGCGTGCGGTGTCCGAATCGTGAAGCACGGCAACCGGGGGATCACCTCGAAATCCGGCGGGGCGGATGTTCTCGAGGCGCTCGGTGTCCGGATCGATTTGCCGCCTGAGCAGGCAGCAGCCGCACTGGAGTCGGCTGGATGTTGTTTTCTCTTCGCCCCGCATTATCACCCGGCTTTCCAAGCGATCGCGCCGGTGAGGAGGTTTCTGGCAGAGAGGGGGGAGACCAGCATCTTCAACATGTTGGGGCCGCTGCTGAATCCAGCGCGCCCATCGTTTCAGCTGGCCGGCGTTTTCGACGAGCGTCTGCTTCCGGTTTACTCGCAGGTGTTCGCCTTGCTGGGAAGGCGGAGGGCCTGGGCGGTCCACGGGACCGGGCCGGTTTCTTTGGATGAAATCTCTCCGCTGGGCCCCACGAAAGTTTCTGCCTGGGAGGAAGGAAGTGTGCACGAATTCTTCATCCATCCCGGGGAATTTGGAATCGGAACAGTTCACCAGCAGGATCTCGCCGGCGGGAGCGCCGCATTCAATGCGGGAATCATATCGGATGTGGTCGCTGGAAATCTGCGCCACGGCGCACGGAGCATTGTGCAGATGAACGCAGGAGCGGCGCTGGTGGTCGCCGAAGTCGCTCCGGACGTTGCTGCCGGGTGGAAACTCGCGGGGGAGGCTATCGACAGCGGCGCGGCGCGTGATGTCCTCGATCGCCTGCGCGCGGCGCGTTGAGGACTCCGCCCTCAATGACCCGGCTCGACAGCGCGGCCGGGTGAGATAGGATAAATTGATGGACGTCAGCGAATCCCTACCACCGGAGTTGGAAAAGTTCTGGAGAACCGATGACGGTCTCACAGCCTCCGAACGCGCGGTGGCCTACGGGATCGATCTGTCCCTGCTGGATGACAACCTTCGCCTCACCCCGTCCGAGAGGATGGACAGGAATGATTCCGCACTCCACTTGGTGCATTCGCTCGAGGAAGCAATGAAGCATGCAAGGGCTTAAAGATCTCGTTTGGAGGCTTCAGTCGGGCGGTGTGGAGTTTGTGCTCGTGGGAGGTTTTGGCGTCATTACACACGGCAGCGCGCTGATGACCCGTGATGTTGACGTGGCTTGCCGGATGGAGCCGGACAATTTGCAGCGACTCTTTGTGTCGCTTGAGAGTTTGCGGCCCGTGCATCGCATGACCCCGCAGCGCGTGCCGTTCACGCGAGAGCAGGCGGAGCAGGGCGGGCTGAACAACCTTTACCTTTCGACGGACTGGGGCCAACTCGATTGCCTCGGCGAAATCAAAGGTATCGGCGGTTACGCCGAATGTTTCGCCCGCAGCGAGGCCTTGGATCTGGACGGCTGCGAAATCCGGGTGCTCACGCTTGATGCCCTGATCGAAGCGAAGCGCGCGATGGGTCGTCCGCGGGATCTCCACGCCGTGCTGGAACTCGAAGCCATTCGCGAACGGCTCCGGGCGGGCCTATAAAATCAGCATGCAGTCGCCGTAGCTGAAAAACCGGTAGCGCTCGTTCACGGCCTCCGCATACGCCCTGCGAATCAGATCCGGTCCCGCGAAGGCGCTGACGAGCATGAGCAGTGTAGAACAGGGGAGATGGAAATTTGTCAGCAAGGCGCCGACCCGCCGGAATTCATATGGAGGATAGATAAAGATATCGGTCCGGCCGGAACAGGGTTGGAGTTTCCCGGTTTTTTGCGATTCCAGGACACGCGTCACCGTGGTTCCGACTGCGATGATGCGTTTTGCATTGTTCAAGGTCTCCGAGGTTGAACCAGGAATCTCATAGCTCTCCTCATGCATGACGTGATCCTGGATCCGCTCGGTTTTTACGGGAAGGAATGTGCCGGCGCCGACGTGCAGGGTCAGGAAGCAATGGGGGATTCCGGCGAGCATGCCGGGAGTGAAATGCAGCCCGGCGGTGGGGGCTGCGACCGAGCCGGGATGTTCTGCGAAAACCGTCTGGTATCGCTCATCGTCACCGGCATCCGACTCGCGTTTGAAATAGGGAGGCACCGGCATGTGGCCATGCTTTTCCAAATCCGGGGGAACCAGGAATTCCATGATCCGCTCGCCTTCCGGCAGCACTTCGAGAACTGTTGCCGTGGTGCCGGCGATATCCACTTCGATACCAGGCTTGAGTTTGCGCCCCGGCCTCGTCAGGCATTTCCAGCGCCGCTCTCCCATTGGTTCGAGCAAAAATATCTCGATCCTGCGGTCCTGGGTGAGCAGGCGTGCTTTGATGACCCGAGTGTTGTTGAGCACGACAGTGTCGCCATCGCCAAGGAACCCGGGAAACTCCCGGAACATCCGGTGTGAGATCTCTCCGGAAGCGCGATCGATCACCAGCATTCGGGAGGCATCGCGATCGGGTGCCGGGCGGCTGGCGATCAGGTCCTGCGGCAGCTCATAAAAGTAGTCGGAAACAAGGTTGCTCATACCATTACGGAAGCATGTCGCATTGACGGGCGTCTTGCGGTCAAGGCGATCCTACCAGGCATTTCGCGGGGCGGGGCCGGGGAACCCCCGGGTCACTTCTTCATCCTTGTGAGGCCGCAGCGTGCGGCCGCCGCTCCTACCAGATCCGCGACGCGGCGCTTCAGCCGCCAGATCCGCCGGAACAGGATAATGATGAAAATGCAGTACGGGATCCAGAGCCACCAATGGCTTCCCTCGACCAGGAACTGCCGGTAGAGGAGGATTCCCAGAAGCACGAGATTGATCAGCAGTGTGGTCGCAACCATTCTGGCTCCGAGGTGGACGCGGGTCAGGCATTTCGGGCCTCCATGATATTCCGTGACCGAACGCAGTTTGATCCCCCACCAGAAGCTTCCGTAAATCTGCAGATCCCAGTCCTTCCACCCGGTATCCATCGAATAGTTCCATCCCTCGCTTTCGAGCGACTGGACGACCTCCTGCAGCAGGCGTTCGCGGCCGTGGCCGTTCTCGCTCCAGAATTTCAGGTGAGAGATGCTGCCGCGTGCGGGCGTGAAATCCTTCTCGACGCTGGCAATGACCGCGGGGGGAGTGCGTTTGAATTTCAGCCAGGTGAAATACCTTGCCCAGCCGCGCACGAGTGGTTGCGCAAGCGCCAGGAAAGCCACGAGCAGGCGGGCGCGCACGGTGTCGTGTTTCGGCTCCAGCCTTGCATGGATCATGTAGGAAAGGGCCACCAGGAGGGTGCCGCCGAACATCAGATACGGAACGATCCGGAGGAATGGGAGCGGAATGGACACCGCAAAGATGAACAGCGTGAGAACGACCCATTCGATGCTGCTCAGGTAGGCGGCGAGATCGGATTGAGGGGTCGGGTAGATGGACTGGAACAATCCCTCTCCGAAGACGCCGTGGTAAATGACAGGCTTGTTGACGAGCCAGGTGAATCGTGGAGCGCCATAAATTTGCCCCTTCCATTTTGCGGTTCCCGTCGGGCCGAAGAACACCAGGTGCTGAAACCGCAGCATTGATTCGGCTTCGCCGTAACCTTCCTGCTGTTTCTTGAAGGCCTGTAGCGTGAAGCGCCTGTAATGCCAGACAATCGCCGCCGGACTGAAGGCGATCACGCCTCCCGCCTGCTGGAGGCGCCAGCAGAAATCCACATCGTCGCCGGCCTTCCGGTATTCCGGATCAAACCCGCCCACCAAGTCGAAGGCCCGCCGGTGGAACGCCATGTTGCAACCGGGAATGTGCTCGGCCACGACATCGGTGAGCAGGACGTGGCTTGGGCCTCCGGGCGCCGCCGATACACAGGCCTGCACCCAGTTTTCCGCGGGCGGAGAAATGTTCGGGCCGCCCACCCCCGCATACTCGCCGCTCAGCAGCGTGCCGATCAGGTGGTAGAGCCAGTCGGGGTCTGCCATGCAGTCGCTGTCCGTATAAACAATCACGTCTCCCTTCGCGGCATGCGCCCCGACATTTCTCGCGTAGCTCAACCCTTTGTTCTCCTGCCGGATATTCACGATCCAGGGATGTTTCGCGGCAATCTCCTGAGTGTCGTCCTTCGACCCGTCATCGACGAGAACGACCTCGTAGTCCGGGTAATCCACATGCTTGAGAGAATCGAGGCAGCGGCCGAGCGTCTTGCCTCCGTTATAAGAACACACGACGACTGAGGCTTTCGGGTAGGATGGCAACCGGACGCGCGATGTCATCGATCCCTCTCCAAAAAAAAGCTGCCTGACGGTCTCGAACGCTTCCTTCTTTGTCCGGTCGCGACGGACAAGCCCGAACGCCCAATCCAGGATTTCCTGCCCGCCCCGGAACCATTCGTCCGTCCATGCGTAGATGACAGTTCCCGCCAGCCCGCCGCGAACCACGCTCTCGATGTGCCAACGGATCATCTCCGCCTGCTCGGATTCCGGGTGCCGGATCGTATCCATTCCGAATTCGCCGAGGATGAGCGGCTTGTCTTCCGCGAGGTTTTGCAGCCGGGCCAGGTAGCGCTCGAAATCCTCCTGGCGGTGGAGGTAGACATTGAATGTCACAAAGTCGCTGTTCTGCGGCAGCAGATACTCTGTCGGCGGATAGCTCGCGTAGGAAAATAGTGCCTTCGGATCGGCTTCCTTTCCGATGTTGATCAGCCGCTCGACAAACTCGATGACCTGCCTTGCGCCCAGCCACCGGACCATGGTTGTCGGGATCTCGTTGCCGACGAGATAGCCGAAGACTGCCGGGTGCCCCGCATTTTTTGAGACTCCCTCCCGGACGGCCTGCTCGGCTGCCGAGCGTATCTTTGAATCCCTCAAAAATTCCAGATGCTCCGCCCAGGGGATGGAGATGAGGGCCCTGATCCCGTGGCCGGCGCAGAGGTCGAGAAACCACGCGGGCGGCACGTAATAGATCCGGACGAGGTTCACGCCCGCTTCGGCCATCAGTTGCAAATCCCTGGCAACACCCTCGGGAGTTCCGAAGTATTCGCCGTTTGCATCGGGTGCAAACGGGCCATACGTCACCCCTTTGATAAAAAATTTCTTTTCTCCCTCGAAGAAGAATTTTGCGCGCACGCGCACCGGCGTCAGTTCAGTCACCTGCAACATTTACCATCAGGATCCGCCGCGAAGCGAGAGCGGATTTTTGTGGAATTCCGGCAGCCCTGGGGCGTTTCAAAGACGGAGGGAGCGCTTGCCCCGCCTGAATGGAGGTTGAGCCGTGGGCAGACCCGGGGGGAGCTGCATGGGGAAGGCTGCCCATGCCCGCCGCGCCACGCCAAGTGCCGAGTTTATTCCGACAGGGAGTCACTCCCGGGCTGCGATCGCAAAAAATATTCCGTTCCGGCCCATGACCTGCGAGTATTGCTGCAATGCATGGTTTCATCAGTTTCATATTCAGCGCGGTTCTGGTATTTTGCGGGCTGGCAATCGCTGCGGTTCTGACGCGCGCCGCGTTTGCGGTTTCGGAGAAAATTGCCCAGGCGCCGTGGCTTGATCTGTTCATCAGCCTTTTCACCTGGTTGCCTTGGGTGGCCGGATTCTGGTTTTCCGGCTGGATCGGGGTTGCCGCCGCGATCTTCTCCCAACTGGTTTTCCTCCACGCGTTTTGCCTCATCCATCGCGCGCTGCGGGGAAAGGAAGGCCGGACCTTGACCGACGCACAGGGCCGGATCCTCGGGCCGTTCCGCAACCAGCTCTGTCTGATGGTCCAGACTCCCGCGATTATTGTTTTTGTGCAGGTCCGGATCGCTGAAATATTTCTTTATCCACCAGTGGCGTGGCTCGGCAGGTTGCCAACATACAAATCCTCCGAGTGGGTGAACCTCTCGCGCCACAAATACGACGGGCTGATCGGATACGATCTTCTCTGGTGCTGGTATTGCGACTGGATGACCGGGCTCTGGGCGCTGGGCAGCGAGATGCTGCGCAACATTGAGTCATTCTGGTGCCCTATTCAGTTCCGGGACTCCAGAAAAAACAAGAACGCTTCGACGGATTTTCCCGATGTGACCAAATGGGCGCCCGCTGACGGGAATATGGAGGATGCAGTCCGCGCGTTTGAAGCACACTACGATGGCAAGCAGCCGAATTCCTGGTGGGGACACCCGGACCGCAACAAGCCTTGATCTTCCAAAGAGCCGAACCCAATTCCGAATACCGGGCACTTCGCCTGCTCAGCGAGAACGGCCGGTGGGAACTCGGTCTGAGTCCCTACCAGAGCGGCACCCGCCTGCGAATGGGCCTCGCGGGCCGTCCGCCATCGGTCCTCGACTTTTGTCTCGGCCACGATCCGGGCCTTTGCTCGCCGGTAATGCTGGCGGTTCTCAAGCTCCTCGAATCCGTCCCCGAGTCCGCATCAGCCACTGAAGTCGATGGCGTCTTTCCATGGGCGGAGACGCGACCGGACCTGAGCGTCCATCTCGAACTTTTGTTCGGACTGGCCAACTCGAAGGTTGCGAACGGGTGATGAAGGCTTTTTTCTTTTTTTCTGTTGCAGCCATGACCAGCGCCATTGAAAGGCACCGTCTTAGCCACACCCCATGAACAAAAAATCCATCTTTACTGCTGAGAACGGCAACAGCCTTCTCATTCCATTCCTTCTCGTCAGTTCCCTGTTCCTGCTTTGGGGGTTTTGCAACGGGATGATCGACGTGATGGACAAGCATTTCCAGCAGGAACTCCACCTCACGCTCGCGCAGTCTGCATGGGTCCAATTCGCCCACTATCTCGGGTATTTTCTGATGGCCATGCCTGCGGGCTGGCTGGCCGGTAAGCTTGGCTACAAGGGAGGCATTATCGCCGGTCTGATCATGGTTGCGGTTGGCGGGTTCTGGTTCATTCCCGCAACCCGGATCGCCACATTTCCGGCGTTCCTTCTCGGCGTTTGCGTGATCGCCTCCGGGCTCACATTTTTGGAAACCGTCGCCAACCCTTACACGACCGTTCTCGGCCCGAAACAATTCGCCGCCACGCGCATCAATCTCGCGCAGTCCTGCAACGGGATCGGATGGATCTTCGGCCCGATCGCCGGAGCCGCATTTTTCTACGGCAAGGATTCCACCGGCCAAAGCAACGGTTCCGAAACCCTCTGGATTCCGTATGCCGTGATCGGCGGGGTGGTGCTGGTCCTCGCGGTGGTTTTCTATTTTTCAAATCTGCCCGAGATCCGGACGGATGATGAGTTCCACCTCGATGACTCCGGTTCCCAGGCGGCAAGCATACCTTTGGCCAACCGGGGTGTTGCCCTTCTGCTTCTGTGGTCGAATATTGCGGTGCTCTCGGTCGCGGTTGGAATGATCATCTCCGCCATCGTGGCCATTCCCTCCGTCGGAGTGATGCTGGGGATCAGCGAAAACCAAGCGCTCCTGTATTCCTCCGGACTGCTCTTCGCAATCGGCACAGCCATCTTCCTGCTAACGAAAGGCCGGATCACCAGCCATAGCATTTGGAGCCATCCGCACTTCTCGGGCGCCACGCTCGCCCAATTCTTCTACGTCGCCGCACAGTGCGGGATCTTCGCGTATTTCATCAATTACATGACCTCTCAGATCCCGGCTGTTCCGGATATCTGGAAGGAAAGCCCGATCGGCGGCTGGTTTGAGGTCCACAAGAACGGGCTTCTCGGCCTCAGCGACCAAGGTGCTTCGAGCCTGGCCTCCGGAGGGTTTGTTTTTTTTCTGATCGGCCGCTTTATTGGAGCCGCTCTCTTAAAGAAGTTTTCCGCGCACAAGGTGCTCGCCATCTTCGCCTGCCTGGCTGGACTCTGCAGCCTGCTTGTCTTCCTTAGGCTCGGCTGGGCTTCCGCCGCCGCCGTCTTCCTCAGCTACTTCTTTATGTCGATCATGTTTCCGACGATATTCTCGCTCGGCATTCACGGGCTCGGGTCCCGCGCCAAAAAGGCCTCTTCGTTCATCGTGATGGCGATCATGGGAGGAGCGATCATGCCGAAGCTCATGGGCCACGTTGCAGACATTCACGGAATGTCGGCCGGTTTTGTCGTCCCGATGGTCTGCTTCGTCGTGGTCGCGGGCTACGGTTGCTTCTGGTCCAAGCTGAGCGGAACCTCCGGCGTTGTCGGAATGTCCGCCGCAAAAGCCCACTGAACTTTCGGCATGCCAGGACATGCGATAGCCCAGCCCGTCTGGCAACAGTCTCACGTTTTGAGTCAAGTCGCTGAATCATACCAGCTCATGGAGTAAATCGGGCTTTGCGGTTGAACTGGGAGCACGGGCTTCCCTCCGACTTGCTCACTGAGATTCTGCACGCGCCACCCTCATTGCGCCAGACGGACGCGGAAGAAGCGCTGTGCGGAACCGTTCATGCCCGCTGCATAGAAATAGTTTCCTGAAAGGGCGCCATTTCCGGACAAGGTGATATTGGGGCTGGTGTCGACCCAGTCACCGGCGGTGAGATTCGTGCCGGTTTGAACGACGTATGAACATCCGCCTGTCCCCGTCCAACTGATATCGAACCCCCCGCCATTCGGGCCGATGAGAGGGGCGATAGGAGCGCCTCCACCCGGTGATTTTACGGTGAGATCATCGATGGCAACAATCGAACTCTGCCCGCTGCCCGTCGACCAGCGGAGCCATAGAGGGGATCCTGGCTGCCAGCCGCCGGAAATGGGGATCGTCTGGAGGATTGTCTGGCGGTTTGCCGGGAGCTTGCCATCCAATTTTGTCGTGGTTGCGGAAGTTTTTGTCGGCGGCAAAAAAGTGAGCCCCGGCACGGTGGTGTATCCGGTGGATGCGCCCAGCGCAGATGCGGTGGTGCTGTAGGCGAAGAGGAGGTCCTTGTTGTTGGCCGCGGTTGAGGAGACGCGCCATTGCTCGCCGGTATAGCTGACTGTGACTTCGTTGATTGTCGCCGCAGTGGAATTGATGAGGCAGGCCCCCCATGTGGATTGGGCGCTGAAATTGATGGTGCCCAGGGACCTGTTTCTCGCCCATGTCGCACCAAGGGATTTCAGGACAGCCGTATTGCTGCCGCCATCGTCGCCTTGATAGGACGACGCAGGAGTCCAGGTCGACGAGGCAAAAGTCGCTCCATACCAGCCAGGCAGGGTGCCATCATTTGTCCATGGCAGAGTGGACGCTTTGACCTCCCTCGCCAGCCCGTCAAAATTCTGCGTGTAAACACCCGTGAAGGGAATGCCGCCGGACGGCAGGGTCTGCGCAGAAACAAAAACGGTGATCGGGGACGAGTCTCTCACCAAGCCGGCACTGTTCGTTGCGCGGGCGGTGATGGAGTAAGCGCCGGGGGCGAGTCCGTGGATCGTGGCAGTGTAAGGGGGGGAAGCAACTTCTGCGTATTTCGTGTTTCCGCAGAAAAACTCGACCTTTGTGACGGGAAGGACATTTGCCACCGGGGCTCCCGCTCCGATGCCGTTTCCGGTCGTTGATTCCGGAGTGGCCTCCGCTGTGATGGTCAATGACCCCGGCGCGACAATCACCGACCGGTCAGACGGCGAACTGACCGTGACTTGAGGCCGTGTGCCTAGAAGGGTTTTTGCCAGGGTTGCGGGGTTCGTGCTTGTGATCGGGAAGCCCGCATCCATGATTTTTGCGAGCTGCAAGGCCCCGGCCTGAGAAGGGTGGACCTGGTCGGAGAGAAGTCCCGAGAAGGCCGGCATACCGGGGTTGGTGTTGATAAAACCGGCGCCGGTTTCCGCGATGACTTCGTTGATGATTGGCAGCAGGGTGACACGGTTCGACTCCGTGATCCCGCTTGCCGGATTTGTTTTAGGAGCGTCTTCCACCGGGATGGGATAGCAGATGACGACGTAAGGTTTGCCGGGAAGATTCTGGAGCGTTTGGACGAGGTTTTTGTAGTCGGATTTGAACCGGGGGAGCGATGTGGCCCAAAGTGTAAGCTTGGTGTCATTCGTTCCCAGCATCAGCAGAATGACATCCGGGGAAAATGCGATGCCTGCAGTGTAACCGCCGGAGGGCGTATTTCCATCGCGCACGGAGCCAAGATAAGGGAACAGCCCTGCAGCAGGTCCTGTCACGGTTCGTCCGGAAGCGCCAAAGTTCCGGACGTCGTATCCGCTTCCGAGCAAATCCTGGAGGATTGATGGATAGCTATCCTGGTCGAGCAGGGTCGGGCCGGTGGAAGAATATTTGTCTCCCTCCCAAGTCGCAGGAGAGGTTCCTGCGGAGGTGATTCCTGCACCGTAGGTGATGCTGTCGCCCATGCAGGCCACTTTGATCTGGTCTGCGTGGACCATGGTCACGAGGGTGAAGAGGAAAGCGGTGAGCGGGGCCGCCTTTTTCATCGTGTTTGTCAGCGGTTTCATCATGGATCTGGCTTAAGAACCTGCCAGCCTTCGGATGTCCTCCGGAAATTCAGAGAGGCTCCCTTGGCAAGCGTTACTGAAATTTTGTCATCCGCGTAGTGCACGTCGGGTTTCGAGTTTCCTGTCGAGAGGACAGTGATGAGCGGGATTTTGTCGTCTGCATGGTAAGCACCACGCAGGGTGGTCCATGCGACCCCGCTCTTTTTAAAGATCCAATCCTTGGAAAAGATGCGCGGATTGGCGGCGAGCGTGAGATCAGGGCCGAACAGGTGGAGTTTGACAGGGCCCGATTTCGTTTCGAGGGAGGTTTCGCTTCTTGAAACCGTGGCTGGCACTCCAGCCTGATATTGGGCGGTGACTTCCTCTGCCGGATCGCGGGGAAGCACATCGTCGAGGATGACCAGAGCCGAGTCGCCGAACTGCGCGAAGATGCGCCGGACCCGGCTGGCGCACGGCGGGGACTTTTTGCTCTGGTTGTAGGCGTCGGTGGCATCGACCGTTACCGAACGCCATTTGCCTTGTGACCAGGCGTTTTGCAAGCGGGCCGGTGTTGTGGCATTGAGGCTCATCTTCTCCGGGTCGCCGATAAGTGGCAGTGAGTGCTTCTGCGCGGTTTGTTCAAAGTAGCCGGGATCAAGCAAAACCATCTCTCCGTTGGCGTAGAACACGAAGCTGCCCTGGTCCTCGTTCGCGTGATGAGTGGAGAGGAGACCCTTGCCTTTGACGCCCGTGACCATGGCCGGGATGAGTGCCTTACCGTCGGAGCGAAGCACGCCTTCCTGCACGCTTTCGAGCACGGCGACGTCGGGCAGGCCCGGGAATTCCTTGGGCGCGGGCTGCGTGTCGCGGTAGAGAAATGCGGGCACGGAATATGTGCTGCGGGCCTGCTCCGGGGCAGGAGAGCCGGCGGCGTAGTTCGCGGCAATGTGGTCGGCCATCCAGCGTGCGAGCGGGCTGTCGCCTACGGTTCCCGCTGCGGCAAGAACCGGCCATCCGAGAATCCAGGGCTGGGTGTCGTTGAACGGGATCATTTTGTCGTCCCCGCCGAAGTTCACCGCCAGATAGTTTGTCGCATGTTTAACCTGTGGGGAGGTAAGGAGACCTTCGTCATTGCCGGTCGTCTCACGGAGCGCCCAGCCAAGGAGCATCGGATAGCTCAGGCCGTAGCTCCAATACATCCCGCCTTCGAGGCAGCCTCCGTCGGCGTCGACTCCGAGAAACAGCTTGCGGATGTTGTTCAGTGCACGCCCGATGGTTTTTTCTGAAAGCTCCGGCATTTCCTCCCTCATGACGACTGCTATGATTCCGAGGCAGCCGTTGCCGACGCCGATCGTGTTGCTGGGGTTTCCGCCGAACCACCAGTCGCCATCATCGAGCAGCGCGTTGTAGGCCTTCATCATGCGGGCAAGCAGAAAACGAATGCGATCCCGACGGTCCTTTCCCAGATCTTCGCCGACCAGATCGTAGGCCAGCGCGAGCGCGGTCATGTTGTGGACCCAGAATTCCCGGATGAACAGATTCTGCCGGAGGCGTCCCGGATGCTCGAACTGCAGCTGCGGATAGACGTCGCTCGGTCCGATGAGCGCATCCACCTGATCGAGCAGGGGCTTTAAATATTGCTCGCGATCACCGCTCAGCGCCAGCGCCCAGGTGAGGGCGAAGACCGCCTCGTTCTGGTCCGGCTGTCCCATTTTGAGGCCAGCCATCCACTCCGGCGTCGCGCAGCGAAGGAGAACTTTTTTGTAGTCAGTAAAGGCCGGCGAATTGAATTTGGCGCGCAGGGCATCACGTTTCTCTTTGTCCAGCAAACGGGATTTGGCAGGGTGGGAGGAGGGGATTGTCGCCGCGGGGAATGGACGTGCCAGCACGGATTCATTTCCCGCGAGCTGCCGGGCCTGCAGGTTTTCCAAAATCCCGTCCGCAGGACCATTGCCCTGGCCGGTGGCCAGCGAGAATTTCGAGAGATCGGCAAAATCCGCCGCCTCGCGTCCGGTATGCACGTTCAGCCAGCGGAGCGGCACTTCGCGAAGCTCCTGCGGCAGCAAAGCCTCACCTTCCCACCAGGGAGTGGCCGCGCCGTCGGCATTGTAGATTTTGAAATGAACCGTTCCATCTGCCTTGCGTGCCGCCCACAGCCGCAACCGGGTTCCATCAATAACTTTGGTCGGCCAGCGCACGGAGAAATCCTGTCCACCCGCCCCGGCCATCGATGTCGCGAATTTTTCACCCAGCACCCGCCCTGGAAAATACCAGACACCCGGCCTCCTCTCGGCTCCGATCCGGGCACCGCCTTGAACGGCGCTCATCACAACCCCGGTCTGCGTGACGGCCATGACGATGGCGGGATCGCTATCTTTCATGGCCGTGACCGGGAAAGAACTCAGGCTGATGACCAATCCCCGGCTGCGATTGAACTGCTCGCTGCGGCCTTTCGTCATCAAGATGTCTGCGGATATCTCAAATGGCGCGGTTCCGATCGGCCACTCCCGCGACAGCACATCAAAGCCTTCGGAGGTGAATCTCAACCCCGACTCTTCAAAAACCAGCGAGGGTTTGCCTGGAACTCTCTGTTCGAAAACCCAGCCAGCCTTCGCTTCTTCCGTGAACTTCAGATTCAAAGGTTCGGCTTTGGGGGAATCACTGCCCCGGGCCTGTCCGATTATCCCCAGGGCCAACAGTGCGAGCGATGGAAGGACGGGGAAATGACTCATGAAGAATTAGACAGTAAGTTAGTTTAGCAATATCGCTAGACAAAATATTTCCTCGACACTAGAAAATGGGAGCTTGGGAAGTCGATTGCATGCACTCGCTGTTCCCGGGTTCCATTTATGAATACTTCCCTCAAACGTCTCCTCCTCATTGGCACTCTCTGTTTCCCGTCAGCATATGTGCAGGCAGCCGATGAAATTCTTCTCAAGGCGGGTGATGGAGAGGGGGTTCAACTTGTCGGCACTGCAAAGGTTGAGCCGGCAAAAGGGAAGCCCGAGGAACTGCAAGCGGCCGGGATGGAAGGGGAATCGCTTGTGATGCTGGGAAAGTGGAGCAAGCCGAATCCTGAGGAGGTGAAGGTGATCTTCTCTCCGAAGCTGCCGAAGGACGGATTCTACGATGTTTATGTTCGGTGGTATACCGCGTCCTTTGCTGCGGGAGCCACCGATTCGCTGCCGATCACCGTTGTCAGTGACCGCGGGCCGCTGACGTTGAGATTTTCGCAACAGCAGGGAAATGTGTGGGCCTATCTTGGAACGTATCCCTTCAAGGCTGGAAAGACCGGGCAGATCATTGCTGATGCAACGGGAGTTTTTGGTCTTTCCAACATCAATGGAGTGAAGCTGGTGCCGGCCGGGACACCTCCCGCCACGCAGAAACCGAGGACGATGGACCCGGGCAGGACACCGCCCGATGAGTTCGACAAGCTCAGATTCCGGGTGGTTGAGAGCCTGACAGCCCCGCTCAATGCCGATTTGAAAAATCCGATTGTGGCCGAAAAAATCGCGCAGTCGGACGCGACGACCTACTTCAACTGGAAGACGATGCGCAAGGGCGAGGGGACCAAAGAGCTTTGGACGGACTTTCCGGTCGGTCGGGATATCAGCAAAAACGAAGGGGGTGGCTGGCCGCTGGCGCTGCAGTATCGGCGCTTGGTCGAGATGGCAGCCGCATACGTCAGCAGTAGCTGGCCGCTCGGGTTCGGCGAAAAAATGCAGGGGAATCCGGAGTTGCTGGAGGATGTCCTCTACGGTCTCGAGTTCTTCTACAAGAACCGGTTCAACGAGAACACGAAGAACAAGCTCGGAGCCGACTGGATCGCAAACGAAATGAACCAGCCGCAGGCGATACTGGAAATTATTTTACTCCTCTATCCTCGGGTTCAGGACGACTTCGTGCAGAAGCAGATCGCCACCATGGAGCGCATGAACTCCGACCCCAGGAAAATGTATGGAGGCGGGGGAACTTCCAGCGGGTTCAACCGGCTCGGCTTCGTGTATATGCATGTTTTAAGAGGGATCGTGCAGCGGGATGCCTCTCATCTGGAGATGGCTCTGGCGGCCATCTGGGACCAGTTCGACATCAACAGCCGGGGGAAGCCTCTTCTCAGTACCAAAGGGTTACCCATGGCCGACGGCTTTTATGAAGACGGCTCTTTTATCCAGCATGAGGACCTGCCCTACATGCCCGTCTACGGCGCGAATGTCTTAAATATCTACGCATCCCTGAACTGGCTGCTGCAAGGCTCCAAGTGGGAGCTTAAAGATCCCAAGGCTACTGTGCTCAACGACTGGGTTTACAAAGGTATTGAGCCACTGATTTATCAGGGCGACCTCTTTTACCGTTCCACGGGACGCTCGGTCGGGCAATCGTGGATCCAGAACAACGGCGCAGCGTATCGCATGATGGATACGGTCGCGCGCATTGTTCCCTCGGCCAAGCCGGAGGATAAAAAGGCCTTCGAGGGAATGATCAAAACCTGGATGCAGGACGACTATTTCAAGAACGCGTATCGCTGGAATAACTTCAAGCTGACGATGCCCGTGGTGCTCGAGATCGAGCGCATCCTGAAGGATCCCTCCATCCCGCCGCGTCCGCGACCGCTCGGGCCAAAGGTATTCTACAACACGGATTATGTGGTGTATCAGCAGCCTGGCTATGCGGCCTCGCTATCCATGTCTTCCACACGGATCGCGACGCACGAGATGATGCAGGGGGTGAACAACCACGGATGGTATCAGGCGGACGGAACGCTCTTCGTCCACACGCCCGACCCGCTCCGCTACAACGGCGACTTCTGGCCGACAGTCAACCCGTACCGCCTGCCCGGCATCACGGTGGACACGCAGGAGCGCAAGCCGGGGGATACCAGCGCCGGCAATCAAGGGAAGCTCTCCACGAGCCCGTGGGCGGGCGGCGTGCAGTTGGGGGACTACGCCATGGCCAGCATGGGGCTGGCGGCGCAGGAGTCCACGCTGACAGCGCAGAAGGCGTGGTTCTTCTTCGGAGAGCAGATTGTCTGCCTGGGCTCGGCGATCAAAAGCACGGACGGCAGGACAATTGAGACGATCGTGGAAAATGCCAAGCTGAACAAAGCCGGCGACAACGCATTCGTGGTGAACGGCCGCAGTGAGCCGTCCACGCTGGGATGGAGCGCGGATCTTCCGGCCACGCAATGGGCATTCCTTGCCGGATCGTTCCCCGGTGCCGGCATCGGCTATGTCTTTCCCGGCGGAGCAAATCTCAAGGCCCTTCGGGAGGCACGCACCGGCAACTGGCAGGCGCTCTTCGTTCGGGATAAAGAAAAGGGAGACCGCACAAATAACTTCCTGACCCTGTGGTTCGATCACGGCAAGAATCCGGCCGATGCGGGCTACGCATATATCTTGTTGCCGGGAAAGGAACTGGAGGCGGTGAAAACCTACGCCGCCAAGCCGCCGGTGGAGGTGGTCGCCAACTCGACTTCTGTGCAGGCGGTCTCCGCTCCGGCCCTCGGGATCAAGGGGGCCAACTTCTGGAGCGCAGGCAGTGCCGCAGGCATCACGAGTTCAGGAAAGGCGGCAGTTCTGGTGCTGGAGAAGGACGGCAAAATATCAGTCGCGGTTTCCGATCCTACGCAGTTGGAGAAGAGCGTGGACATCAGCTTGGATGCCAAGGCAGCGAAGCTGCTCCAGGCCGATGAGCGCATCAAGGTGATCTCAACCAATCCGATCAA
>CAZRIL010000034.1:0-42500 GCA_964600115.1 uncultured Chthoniobacter sp.
CTGGTGCCGACGACCTTTTGAAACAGGGCAAACTTCGGCTCATTTCGTCAACAAATGGCAGAAGTTTCGCATCGCCGGTTCGTTTCCAGTAACGAACGGCGGCGTTCCACGTTTCGACGGCAATTCCCTCCCCCCATCCCATGTCGTAGTAGCCGCTCATCTCCCCTTCCTTTTTCGCTTCGCCGCTATGCGTTCTGACCCACATGTTACGAAACCACCCCCGCCCGTCTCCGAGGGCATTTGGCTCCCATAGCTCGCAATTGATAAAGAACTCGGCAAGTTCATCCGCTACGGTCTGCAACTTTGGACTTGTTGGTGCCGATGCAAGAAGTATGGGGATAGCCATGCGTTCGGCTTCCAGAAGACCTTCTTGCCCTTCTTCAAGAAGCTTTCCGCCCAACACTTCCGATAAGGACACCGTATCCCCATGCTTGAAGTCTGCTTCATGGGGAGCGGCAGGAACGTATCCGGGTTGCTGCGCGCAAGTATCAGGATAATAGACACGCAGCTTCGCATCGCCCCCAAGAGGAGGTATGAAATCGATAGTTCCGACGGAATGGCTCTTGTTCAGGCCATACAAGGCAACGTAATTGTCCGTATGCCAGACATGAAATGGGAAAGGAAGCGCCCAGTCCACGGCAGAACGCATTGCTGTCAGCGCCGCCAGCTTCTGCTCATGCGCCCTAAGGAAAAAAGTATATTTAATACTGTCGTCCGCTGGTAAGGAAAAACCCGGGCATATGGAGCAGGATTGGTTCATTAGAAAGCGGTAGGTTTGTTTTCGAAACAGGACCGGTTGATCGGGTGGTATGATTATTGTTTCGGAGGCTTCATAATTGTTGCAGCCTCCTGCGAGATAAATCTCCCATCCTCCGGAAGGTGTCCGATGAGATGTGATTTTCGAGGCGGACAAGCCCTCGATTGAAGTGGAGAATTCCGAGTCCTTTATTCCCTCGACAATAGTTAACGGACCTTGCTGTGTCTTGAGCAAGATCTTTTGTATGCAGTACGCGGGCCGCTTCTCGTCTCCTGAATTGGCTATAAGTATGGCCAAGTATGGGGTTTCAAATATCTGAACAGTTGGTTTTGTCATTTGGTGATGGGTTGGCGAAAAAATTGGAGTCAATATAAACTCAGAATGTCTGAATCCTGGAAGGCGACATCAAAATCGCGACTTCCGCTTCGATGTCGATTCCTAGACAATCAACGTGAAGAAAATTCCGGTTCTGGAAATGCGGTTGAGCAGCAGGCACATCAGTGAATATGGATTGAAAATCTAGGGCGATGTGCAGGCAGAATTTCAGAACCTTGCTGCGCTCAAAAAGCGTCCGAAATATGTAGTCGCCCATCCTCTTGAAATCGCTCACGTAACGTCGTGATGTCGCCAGTTACGCTGTCAGAGCGACGCACGAGAGCGAATGAATTTGCGCAAAGGTCCAAAACGATGGCCTTTGGCAGAAAGGTCTGAGGAAATCACGTTCATCCACTCCTATTTCAACTATAACCGAGAAATGTCAATGTTTTTACAGGTGTTTGTGAATAATTATCAACTTGCCTTGTTTCAGGCGGAAATATTTGTATTCCCCTCAGTATTCAATTATTGTAATAGCAGAAATAAGTTGTGCCGTGTGAAAGAATAACATATTGACTGTGAGAATGCCTGCCATTGATAGAAAAAGTACGATTTTGGACATACTTGAAGACAAGGGAACGGCTTCCTACGAGGAATTGGCAGAGTTGTTGAGCGTCTCAAGTATGACGGTCCGTCGTGACTGCGAAGAATTGTCGAAGAGACGTGAAGTCCTGAAAACCGTTGGCGGCGTCCAGTCCGCCACAGCTCCGGCGTCACTGTATGAGACTGCGGTTCTTGAAAGAATCTCCGCAAACCGGATCGAAAAGCGGATGATCGCAGCAAAAGCTCTTGAGCTCATCACAACGCAAAAGGCGATTTTTATTGATGGCGGAACCACGACCCTTGAACTGGCGAAGCTTATCGCTAAAGAACGCAACGGTCTGACGATTGTTACCAACTCTGCATTGACTTGCCTCGAAATGCGCCAAAGTCAGAACACCGTTATCGGCATTGGCGGTGAATACGATGCAGCAAATTTCTCTTTTGTTGGTGCACAAGCAGAGGATTTTGCAAAGTCCTTCTTCGTTGATATTGCCTTTATTTCCACCAAGAGCTTTCAAACCTCGGAAGGCATTTATGAATCCTCAATGGGCACCTTCCGCATCAAACAAATTATGGCTCAGCAAGCCGTGGAAGTTGTCCTGTTGGTTGACCATACCAAATTCGGACAGCGCGCCCTCACCAAGGTTCTTGAAGTTTCTCAGATTCATCACGTCGTTACCGACCCAAAAACGGATGAAGGGGAAATTGGCATCCTAACCGGCCTTGGCTGCAATGTCCATATCGCGAAACCTCGCAAATTGGAGAGCTTGGCCGTGTAGGTCCAGCGGGGCAAGCTTGATCTACTACGCTTCAAACAAAACCTCCGTCCATTCCTGCTGGCGGTGGAAGCACCGCTCTGTGTGCGGTGAAGTCGAGGAGAGAATCGGCGTTTTCTCGGCTGACGAGTAGTCATAGCGACAGAACGAGGCCTTCCATATCCGGCTCTCAAGCGATGTACCAAAAGGCAGAAATGCTGAGCTTGGCACGGAAGCGCAAATGCACCATGTATTGCCTTCCGACCACTGCGAGAAGTCGAAGATCAGCGGATGAACTTTGAACCCATCAAGTGACAGCTCCCTGTTTCCAACAAGCCGAATGCTTGCCGCATCAGGCCATAAAAGTTGCAACCGCTTCCCGTTTGGCGCGACATGGAGTTCAAGGTATCTCTCGCAACCCGGATCCTGCAGAAAAATCTCGAATACATCACCTAGGTTACACAGGAGTTGGTTGTCCTCTATCGCCGAAGTGGTGAGTCGGTCATGGGTCATTTCACCGAAAAGGAGAAAGAAATCATCCCGCCAGCCAATCCGCACACGGCCCGGCAGAAATGCTACATCGGGTTTGTCGAGCCATCCCTGTTGCATTCGCAGTGCCGGGGCATCGGCAAATGCAGCACTAACCGCATCGCGAGAATCAATGTCAAAATGGACCAGCTTTGGACAAACGATTCTCAATGCATCTCCACCGTGACGGATCCGATCCCCGAGCGAAGGTAATGGAAGTGGACATTCGGATGCTCCGCAAGGAGCGACATAGGAACGCTCGTATCTGCGATCCGTTTCGAGATCATCAGAGCACTGAGTCGTAGCCCGAACGGATTGTCGTGGTGCCCCGGATGCCAGATCGAAACTTTCTCGGCCTTCCAGGTTTCGCGTGGGCCGACGGTTGCAGCATCGGTTGGCACCATTGCCACATTCCCACCGCCACTCGTGCGCGCATTCTGGGTAATGGTTACCGGATGTAGTTTTACGAATCGGGTGCCGAGTTTGCGGTATTCCGCAGGTGTCGGTGGCGCATCCCGATATTTGCCAGAGCGAGGCAGAGGGTCATTAAACGCCCAGTGCTTGATCTCGCCCTGACCGCCCTGCATGACTACGCAGCGGATGTCGTCGTAGCTGTTGCTGTAGGCGGCGAGGTCGCCGCTGGGAAAATGCAGGTTCTTCTCCGGGATGCGCAGGTTTGTCTCGATCCGGTTGAAACAGAGATCCATGTCGGCCTTGGCGAACGAAAGCGGGTGCATCGCATCCACAGTCTTGCCGTCAAGGACCCACTCGTCCATTCCCCAAAAATGCGCCTCATGCTTTTTGAGGTTAATCCCGAGGGCGTTGACCATCCGGGCGACGACCGGCAATTGCTCCGTCGGCCCGATCGGGCCGCAGATACCAGCCGGATTATCCGGTGTGCTCTGCCGCCAAGCAGTTATGTATTCCAGCGCCTCGGCGGCATAGAATTCTTGAATCGTGTCATAGAAATGGATCGTAAATCCGGGACGCGAGAGGCCCTTGAGTTTCCTTTCGTCGATGCGCGCGGCATCGGCGAGAAGCTCAGGTTCGAGTGTCGTGTAGTCCCACCAGGCGGGAGCAAGTTTACTGAGTGGTCTTGGCATAGGATTTTAGGTTTTAAGAATGTCGGCTATCGGATCGAAATCCTCCGGGCCGAAACCCAGATGCGAGTGGCGACGCCAGCCTTCCGCAAATTCGTACTTTCCGCTCATGCGCCCGACCTCACTACTCATGCACTCCATTTCGTCGAGGTAGGCGTCCATTCCCTGCGTGACATCGAGCCATTCCTTTTGTGAGGCATGGCAGGCGAGCATTGTGCGCTTGCGGGGAAGGACCGATCCGATGTCGATATAAAAATGCGGAGTGACTGGATGGCGCAACGCGTCATTGAGCCCGTGCGGCAGTGCATGATAGAGTGCAACTGGCTTGTCATAGATGGCCACAGGCGGGTTTGTGACGAGGTTCTTCATCGCCCGCGTGAACGCACCCGTAACGACCAGTCTTGTTGTGTTCTGGTGGTCCTCCATGTAATCCTGTGGCGACTGGGTCAGGATGATATCAGGCTGGATTTTGCGGATGCACGCTGCGGCACGAGACACCGATGGAGCATCGTAGTAAAGGCCAAGATCATCGAACAGAGGAGGGTGAGCAGTTCCTCCCGCGATTTTGGCGGAAGCCTGCGCTTCAGCCCACCGGATAGAGATGGCCTCTTCTCGAGAAAGTACTGCCGAACCACAGCATCCGTTGGCCAGGTTCCAGAGATGAATTTCGCAGCCGGCATCCTTCAGGCGAAGGAGAGTTCCGGCCATCATGAATTCGATGTCGTCGGGGTGCGTGGCTGCTGCCAGGGCGATCAAAGGCATATGGGGAAGGTAACGTGGACTAGCTGGTTGGTTTTCGTGTGTTTCCAGCAGGCATATTGTGGGGCGTATCGTAGAAAGTCAGGCAGCACGGCAAGCATTCACGGGAGTCCAAAAGCCTCCGACACCCGGGTCGAGAAGAGATCACGCGCCTCTTCAGCCCCGAGCCCGAGCAATAAGGCGGCGTTCCTCACCCCCTCATCGGGGCAGAGAGCAGAACCCGCAAAAGTCGGACTTCCAGGGACGCGAACGATGCGGTCCTCTGTCACCTCTAGCACGTTGTTTAACAGCCGGTATAGTCCCGGCGATGCTCCTGCCGCTGCCATGCAGTCGGTCGTAAATAGTGCCTTCCCGCGTGGTTTCGCACGGAAGAAGTTCTTCAAGACAAATGGCGGCAGGTGGATTCCGTCAGGGATGAAAAAGGCGGTCAGTTCGTCGCGGGCGAGTAGCCTTTGGGTCACGTTATTGTGACGGTGCATCTCGGCGGGAACACCGTTCCCGAGGTGCGTGCAAAACATCGCGCCTGCTTCGATGGCCTTGTCAATATCTGCGTCGGACGCATTGGTATGCCCCAGAGCAACCTGCACGCCCGAGCAGACGACATGCCGAATGACATGCGCGCTGCCCGGTAACTCCGGTGCCAGAGTCAGCAGTTTGATGTGGCCACCGGCGGCCTCCTGCAGTCGGTCGAATCCCGAGATGTTCGGAGCACACATGTGCTGCGGATCATGGGCTCCCCGGTATCCGGGTTCTGGCGAAAGCCAGGGGCCCTCGATGTGATACCCGCAGACAGCTTCGCCGACGACAGGATCGACAGACCGGAGTCGTTCGAGATTTTTCAGCTTCGCGCCAAGCGAGTCGATACCGTCGGTAATGAGCGTCAGGAAAAATCGCGGGGTTTCGTGCGCGGCCAGTCCGTCTACTGCGCGTCGGAGATCGGCGGCAGACAAATCTGGCTGCTGGAAATCGACGCCCGCGAACCCGTTGACCTGGATATCAAACAGGCTGGCTTTCATCCGATAAAGAGTGGTTTGATGTGGCGGTCATAGAGATTGCTCGTCACGCATGCGGCAATCGTGGGATGCGCGGAGTCAATCGACTCCAGAAAAGCAGGCCCCATTTCAGCGGCGATTTTAAAGCTCACATGGATGAGCTGCCGGAGCGAGGAATTGAATCGCGGATCCGACGGCTCATGGGCCAAGGCCGCGGCCAGGGCCCCTCCGTCCCATCCTGAAACAACGGCTGGATCGGGGAGTTTGTCGCGCCGGATGTCAATAACCGTGGCGTAGGGCCGGCTCAGTTCGTCGATCCGGTTGAAGGCCCGCTTGTAAATTTCCTTTGCCACTTCGAGGCAGGAACCTCCCGCCAGGGCCAGACCAATGACTTCTTCCAGCCAGCTTGTTCCGGCTGTCTTCAGGTGGAGCCCCGCACCGTGCTTTTCCAGAAGTTCCCGCATGAGGGCGTAGAGGGAGAATTTGTCGCTGCCCGAATGCACGCTGATCTTGAGGTTATCCGGCAGCCCGAACTCCGCGACTGCTGCGCGGATCGCCACGAGGTCACACTCGAATTCGCGCGCAAACTGCCCCGCGTCTCCCACATAATCAACGCCCTTGTTGAACCGTCCGGAAAACTTCGGGGCAATCGTCTGTACGCCTACCCCCTCGCCTGCCAAGGCCCCAAGGATGAGGAACAGCTCGAGCGGCGACTGCGGCGTCTCCGCTTCATCTGTCGAGACTTCCGCGATGAAGTTGCCCTTTCCGCGGGCGGATTCGATATGCCGGAAAATATTCCCGGCCTTGCGTATTGCCAGCGCGTAGGCGCCCAGAAAACCCTCCAACGCGCCCTCATCGAGGGGTCGATCCTGTCCGAGTCCCGGAAAGGTTCTCCCGATCAGCGGGCGGAGGGAATCCCGGACTGCGGAGGCATCCGTCGGCTCTGCCGCCTGACCGATATAGTCCGCGACGTCGATCGTGTAGAAATCGCAGTGCGGGAGAAAACGGTCAACGGTCTTTAGCACAATATGATCAGCATCCAAGTGATAGGGAGCTTTCCATCCTGCGGCCTTCACCGCCGCCTCGGCGGCACATCGGGTATCGGACGGCGTGCTGCCGATCAGCATGTGTTCGCGGTTCGACTTGTTCCAGACCGGGATGACTTCGACGCCGGCAGCAGCCGCCTTCTGCAGGGCGGCCAACTGGGCCACCCCCTCGCGCCCAAAACGATCGCCAACCCCGAGAGTAACTTTTTCGAGTCGCATGGCTCAGAGAAGCGAAGCCGATTCCGCGTCGAGGAAACACCAGGCCGCCTTGTGGCGCTGGAGAATGGAAGAAGGATGCATTGGCGTGACCGCACCGGTAAGGCAGTGTCTCACGGCCCGTGCTTTACGCTTATCAGGCACGGTACAGATGATGGCCCTCGATTTCATGATCTGCCGAATGGACATCGAGATCGCCTGCTTGGGGACTTGCGCAAGGGTCTTGAACCACCCCTCGCCCATTTGCTGCCTCCGGCAGTCCTCATCGAGGCTCACGACAAGATACGGCTCTGCTGTGCTAAAGTCGGCTGGCGGATCATTGAATGCCAGGTGCCCGTTTTCGCCGATGCCTGCGAAACAGACGTCGATCGGACGTTTAGCAATCAACGCGCCTACCCGGCGGCACTCAGCTTGCGCGTCGCCCTCTCCGTTGATGTAATGGAAGGCGGCGAGCGGAAGTGGAAGCTGAGAAGCGAACCGATCCCAAAGGTATCTCCGGAATGAGGCGGGGTGGGTGATTGGAGTGCCGACATACTCGTCAAGGTGAAATGCCGTGACGCGTGTCCAATCGACGCGGAGCTCTTTGACGAGCTGCTGGATCATCTCGAACTGCGAGGCGCCGGTGGCCACGATGATGTTGGCCTTTCCGTTTTTTCGGATGGCATTACGGATAAGTTTTGCACCGAGCGCAGCGGCTGCTGCCCCGGACTCCTGTTTTGTATTTGCGATGTGGGTTTCGACTTGGGTTTGCATTGGATTGTCTTGTCAGAGAATGCTTGCGCAGGATCTGCGGATTATGAGTTTTCCAGGAATGGATACCGCCTTCTGTTGTCGGTCAGTGATGGCGCGGA
The DNA here is from genome assembly GCA_964600115.1 of uncultured Chthoniobacter sp. Lineage (GTDB taxonomy): Bacteria > Verrucomicrobiota > Verrucomicrobiia > Chthoniobacterales > Terrimicrobiaceae > QYQL01. The sequence continues at coordinate 7,923 of CAZRIL010000034.1, forward strand.
ATGCTGCGGCCGCCATTTCGGAGATGGGCTGCCGGAGCGTCGTCAGCGGCGGAATGGATTGCGCCGATGCGGGGATGTCATCAATTCCCACAATCGAGAGATCTTGCGGCACGCACAAACCCGCCTCATGGAGACAGCGCAGGAGCGCCTGCGCGATGGAATCGTCCGCGGCAACCAACGCCGTCGGCATTCGGGCAAGTCCGAGAAGCTTCCCGACGGCAAATTCGGCAGCAGAGCTTTCACTCCCTGGAAACGAGATAAATGAGTTTTTCCTGACGATAAATCCCCGTGCACGGAGGCTCTTGCGCAATATGTCTGCACGCCGGCAGTTCGTCTTCGTCTCCCTTGAGACAAATCCGATTTCCCGGTGACCGAGTCCGGCAAGGTAATTGACCATCTCGTCGATTCCGGACTCTTCATCCATGTGAATCTGCATCGCTCCGGGGAAAATTGTTCCGGTTCCTATTTGGATAACCTGTTCATATTTAGCAGGGCCTTCCGGCAGAAAATCACTGCCGGCAAAAATGACGGCATCCACGCCGTGCCTTTGCAGCCCGGAGAGATCCTCCTCGCTGGGGCCTGTAAGCAGCAGGGAATATTTTTGGCTCCGCGCCAAGGTCTGAAGCGCTCCGATGAGCCTCCCAAAATACGGGTCGTCGAAGTTTTTTACGACAACTCCGATCGTGCGCGTCGGTGCACCAAGTAGCGCCAGCGCCGTGGCGCTTGGCTGGTAATTCCATTCCGCCGCCATGCGGCAGATCTTTTCAACCGTTTCCCGGGATGCCCCGATTTCGCCCCCGCGGCCCGAGAGCGCGCGGGAAACCAGCGCTTGGGAAACCCCGAGGCGCTCCGCCATCTTCTTCTGAGTCGGAGCCGACAAATCGTGCATGCGGATCATCTTGATTTCAGTGCACAATATGTCAAGCTCATACGTATGAGGTATATTTGTATCTCGGTCTGTATTTGAAATATGTCACAACGCGAATTGCAGCTTGGGGGTAACGAGACCGAACGTGCGATGGCAATTTTCGGCATCGAGATGCTCCACGAAGCTGCGGGTCGAGGCGCGCTTATACGTCTTCTTCGTTTCCTGTTTCGAGGGAATGGAAACACTGACGATAACCAGTCTGATAAATTGGCTAATCTGATCGCGATTTCCTGCGTTGAAACCATATTAATTCCTAATTGGAGACGGGTTAGAAGCAGACATGGCCAGCCAAATGGAGAGGATAGCAACTCAAACGCATGAGGCGTTCAACTCTCTCCTTCCGCACCTATGACAATTCCCGCAAAGCAGCCGCGATCCTAGTCCTGGCCTATGCACTCCATCGGCTGAGGGGCCATGTTCATAATTACTCTTTTAATATAGCGCCATTTTATCTTTTTTTATAGCTCAATATTTACTTCATGAATATAACTCAAAATGCGCATTTCATTTTTTCTGCTGCCACTTTTACTGATTACAAACACCCAAGCCGAAAATCGCCCGCGACTTATGGGATGGGGATTGGATGCGAAAGATTTCGAGAAGAATATAGAAAAAGCTGCAGAAATTGGGTTTCAAGCAGTCATACTAGGAGGGAATAAGGAACGGCTTACTCAAGCAGTTGAGATCGCTCAAAAATATGGCATTGAGATTTACGCCTGCGTAACGCCTGATGAGGCGCCAAATTGGAAAGCGCATTTTCCAGATCATTCACTGCCTTACCAAGTGATGAACTCAGATCAAAATGCCGCCTTCAACTTTCTTTCAGCCGGAAGAAATCGTAGTATTACACCCTATCAATGGGGTGGTGAGCCAGTCATGGAGAATGAAGTTCTGATTTATAAAATCCTTTGTCCAAACAACAAGCTTGCCCAGAAACTTCAGAAGGAACAAATCGACTCACTACTGACCGTTCCAGGTCTCAAAGGAATTGCCTTTGATAAATATGGCTACCAGAATTACCATCGATGCTACTGTGATGACTGTGAGCGAGGGTTGCAGGAGTTCAAAAGAGAAAATCCAGATATCTCTCCCGAAACCGCAGAAGTGAAATACTTCCGAGATCTGTTGGTCGATTGGATAAATGATTTAGCCAATCACGTTCGCGGCCGTAAAGCGGACGCAAAAACAGCCATTCATATCTGGCCAGTTTTTTCTCCAGAACCCCTCTACGGCAACCTCCTTGATGTGGATTTCTGCGGACAAACCACCGCTTGGTATACCCGATGGCCTACTGAGAAAATAGCTGAATACAGCCGCGCAATCACCGCAAATTCTAAAAAATACCATGAACGCCAATATGGTGTCGGAATGATTGGTTACTATGACAGACCCGGGCTCTTTCCAGTAAAAGACGCAACTTTGGTCGATAACGAGTTGCGTATTATGTTCGAAAATGGCTGCAAAGACATTCAAGTATGTGGAGCCCAGGACGTTCTTAAAAACGAAAAGGTTGCCCAAGTCTTCAAAAAATATTTCGGTGAAAAGGATTGAATAACGGGATGCCACGAGCCTGGAGGCCATTACAGTCAGCGCTCACTTTGTCAGTCACGCGGGTCGAGCACGCCGGCGCTGGGTGTGAGCTTTCCACGGCTGTGGTTTGCGGTTACCTATTTCCCATGGGCTCGTAGCCGCTTGAGGTTGGACCAACGACAAGGGGCAAGCCGAGGATCTTCTATTGAGGTGCCATTGAGTTGCCTACCACAAAGACTCCTCGCTGATGCGGGCTACGACGCGAATTGCATCCACGAGATGTTTCGGGGAGATCTGGGCAGCGAATCGGTGAAAAAACCGGTCAGATTTCAGGAAAATGGTTCGCTGGGCAGCGGATCATCGATCCGCCATGACCAGTATGCTCTCCATCCGTAGTGTGGCCTTGCTCATGATTATGTTTTAAACACAGCAACCGCGGTCTAAAAAAAGAATTCTACCGCGCCAGTCCGCGGAATCGTTCGGATGCCCCCTGCCACTTCTTCCCGTTGTCAGGTTTGAAGATCTTTACGCCGACCGAATTGCGAACGGCCGTGCGAATATGTGAAAGCGAGTTCAGCCCGCCAAAGGTTCTGACCTGAGTGAGAATATTGCCCAAAGCCGAGGCTTCCGATGGCCCTGCAACCACGGGGATTTGGCAGGCTTCGGCAGCAAAGCGGTTGAGGATAGTATTGCTGGAACCCCCGCCCACGATATGGAGGATTTCGATGCGTTCTCCCGTCAACTCCTGCAGCTCCTCCACGGTTTTCCGGTAAGCCAGAGCAAGACTTTCATACGCACAACGGATAAAATGCCCTATGGACTTCGGGATCGGCTGTTTCGTTTCCCGGCAGAACTCCTGCATGGCGGCTGGCATGTCGGAAGGATTTACAAATCTGGTGTCAGTCAAATCCAGAAGCGAACGAAAAGGCTCGGAGGCGGATGCAATCCCTGCCAGCTGGACATAGTCGTAATTCTTTCCCCTGGCATCAAAGGCGACCTTGCATCTCTGCACCAGCCACAGGCCCATAATGTTCTTGAGTAGCCGGAACGTACCATCAATTCCCACCTCGTTTGTCATATTGAGTTCCAGGGATCGGGATGTGAGCACTGGTTTCCTTAGCTCAACACCCAGCAGCGACCATGTGCCGGAGCTTAAATACGCCCAGTTTGCCTTGCCTGTCTGAGTCGTTGGAACAGCTGCCACGGCAGAGGCCGTGTCATGCGTGGGTGGCGCGACCACCTGGATAGCGGGCAGGCCGGTGCGCTTCTGGACCGAGAGGCGCAGTGGGCCGAGTCGCTTCCCGGGTGGCACCAGCTTCGGTAGGAAGTGCGTCGGAAGGCCGAACTTTCTGAGCATCGGCAGATTCCATCGCCCGGTGAGTGGATTCAGGAACTGGGTGGTGCTGGCATTGGTTACTTCCACAACGCGGCTGCCGCACAGGCACCAGTGCAGAAAATCCGGCATCATCAGCAGGCAGTCCGCCTCCTTCAGTATTTCCGGATTCCTTTTCTGTGCCGCAAGCAATTGAAAAAGGGTGTTGAACGGCAGGAACTGCAGCCCGCTTCCCCGGAAAATCTTTTCGCGGGGAACGACCTTGAAAGCCTCCTCCGCCACGCTGTCGGTGCGTGAATCCCGGTAGTTGAAAGGCTGCCCCAGAAGTTCGTTGGTTTTGGACAATAGCGCGTAATCCACTCCCCAGGTATCGACCCCGACCGAGAGTGTTGCTTCGGCGTATTTTTTAGCCGCGAGCGAGAGCCCGTGCTCGATTTCCGCCCACAGCTGCATGACATTCCATCGCATGGTTTCGGCCACCACCACTGGCACGTTGGCGAAGCGGTGCAGCTCCTTCATGGCGATGGTGTGTCCGTCCCAGATACCCGCAATGACCCGTCCGCTCCCGGCTCCCAAATCAATGGCCAGATGAACCCCCGCAGGCTCGTTTGACAAAGATCGTTTTGTGGTCGCGCGAATGGTGGTGGAAGATTTCTTCATCGGGAGCAACCTTATCTGCCCGCGAGCACCGATTTCTCGTAGCCCTTTACTTCCTCCATCCACTGCGGCCCGATCGGAACGTCTTTCCGCCGACAATACTCCTCCCAAACAGCCCCGAATGGGAGGGTTTTTGTTTCCTCAAAAAGCGCTAGACGCAAAGAGTGGTCACCGTCTTGCTCCGCTTCGCGCAAAAGTTTTGCAGGCTCCAAAAAAGCCGCCAGAAGGGATTTGATGGTGCCGCGTGCGCCGATCACCCATGCGGCAATGCGGTTGATGCTGGCATCGAAGAAATCGAGCCCGATGCGGGTGCGGCCGAGAAAACCACCTCGCACCAATTCTTCCATTATGGCCCGCGTCGGATCATCGAAGAGAACGACATGGTCGCTGTCCCACCGCACCCCGCGGCTCACATGCAGGAGGAGTTCCGGCACGAACTGGAGAATCGAAGACACCTTGTCCGCCAGATTTTCCGTGGGGTGAAAATGCCCGGCGTCCAGACAGTAGAGAAGCTGGTTTTTCACCGCATAGGCCAGATAAAATTCGTGCGAGCCGACGACGTAGCTTTCTGAAGCGATCCCGAAGAGCTTGCTCTCGACCGCGTCCCGGTTGAGTAAGCGGTCTACCGGAGCTGCTAGTATCTCGTCCAGCGAGGCGGCGAGGCGCTCGCGTGGCGACTTGCGATCAAATGGCATGTCCTTCGAACCGTCGGGGATCCAGAAGTTTGTGATCGTGGGCGAACCCAGTTGGCGGGCCGCCTCCTCACCGATCTTCCGGCAGGCAATGCCGTGATCGATCCAGAACTGCCGGACTGCCTGGTCCGGATGCGAAAGTGTCAGTCCGGCCTCGGCGAGCGGATGTGAAAAGTAGCTGGGGTTGAAGTCCATCCCCATCCCCCGTTCCTTGCACCAGTCGATCCAGCCCTGAAACTGGGCCACGGAATACTCGTTGCGGTCGATTTTCTGGCCGGCGAGGTCCGCGTAGCAGGCGTGCAGGTTCATGCGGTGTATCCCGGGGATAAGTGAGAGGGCCTTGTCGAGATCCTGCTGCAACTGCGCGATCGTGCGGGCCCTTCCCGGATAGTTCCCCGTGGCCTGAATGCCGCCGGAGAGGCTGGCATCGGCTTTCTCAAATCCCCCGACATCATCGCCCTGCCAGCAATGCAGGGAAATGGGAACTGACTCCAGTGTTTTGAGGGCGGCTTCGGTGTCCACGCCGAGGGTGGCGTATTGATCGAGGGCGGTGCTGTAGGTGGATTGCATAAATATTTAAAACAGCTTGGGTAAGGATGTTGAGAGGACAGGTCAGCTTTGCCAGTCTGACTATAAAGAGATGGCGCGGCCCCGGCAGGTAACTCCCCCCTCAGAAAAAAACCTGCCGTCGCTCTGGCTTCAAAAAGCGGTGGCCGCGCCAAAGTGGTCCCTTGCCTTCTTTGTTTTGAAAGTGTGCATCCAGTTCTTTTAGGGCGCTGACAGGCGTTTTTCTCATATACACCCAATCTCATCCAGAATGTCGCGCAGTGTCCACCGAGAGACGATGGGTGCCGCCATGGAGAAGGACGGCATGGTAGTTGCCTCCGTAGCGTTCGATGCGCCTCGTGGGCAGATTCGCCTCTCTGTCGGCCAGCAGATGTCCTCCGGGATTGATCGGGAGTCCCACCCACGCTACGCATTCAGCTGGCAGCGTGACCTCGAGTTGCCACCGCCCATCACATTGCCAAGCGACGTCAATGAGTCCCTTGGGTGTGGGCACACGCCCTCGCGCCCAAGCCAGGTCACCGCGTTGGGGAAGAATGAAGTAGTCGACTGTCGGATCATCGCTCTGCACGACGCCGAGCACGTATCGACCGAGAACGAACACCGGAGCGCACCCCCAGCCATGCGAAAGCGAACCGGTTTCCTGCTCCCACGTTTCCCAAATGGTCGTGCCGCCCTGCCGGGAAAACTCACCCCAGCGTTGGCGAATCATGTCGAGTGTCTCTTGCATCAGCCCCAGCTCACCGAGGGCCTGGAGGGCGAATCCGGCAAAATACGGGGTGCCAAACGGCACCATTTTTTCAGACGGCCAGCGATAGCGGTTGAGTGCGATGGCAACCATGTGATTACCATCGTGACCGTCAATGACCTGATCGTAATCATTGGGATCAGGCACAAAATAGCTGGCCAAGTCTTCGGATTGCAGCCGCTGCAAAATCGAATCCCGCTGACGATCGGTGGCAAGGCCGAACAACACGGCAAGATAGTTTTCATGGCAACCCCACCGCAGCAAAGGCTGACCAGAATGCCAGCCATTAATGAAGACGCCACGCCGCTCATCCCAGAACAACTGCTGGAAACTGGCCCGCAACGCCGCTCCACGTTCCCGGCAAACTTTGGCGGCAACTAGGTCGCCCGCCAATTCTGCAACGAAAGCGGCAGCATTAAGACTGTTGTAGGCATGGGCATTCCACGCGGCGTTAGCCCCGCGCGTGTCCACGGGTGCCCAATCAATGAAATTATAGATGTTGGTTTCGGCGGTGACTTCGAGCGGAAGGTTGCCATACACGCCCTCGGCCAGACGGAAAGATTCGAGCCAGGCGAGAATGCGTTGGATCGTTGGCCACAGTTCGTTGGCCAGCGAGCGGTCGCCGCTGTGGCGCACATATTCGCGGACACTGACCGGGTAAGTCAGCGTCCAAGTTGAAATGTGGGAGCTTTTACTGCCTGGATACTTGCTTCGCATCGCCCCGGTTGGCAGTTGCCCCCGCGCATGTTGCCGAAGAAACCGGCGCATCAGGGCCGCGTCTCCAAATGCATAGGCGTTGGCGATATACTTGGGCACATCGTCGCCGAGCCAGGATCCGCGCTCGCGCCAAGGCGTGTCCATGTAGCCGTCTTCCATACCCAATTGTACGGTGTGTGCACAGATCTGCCACGCTTGATCCAGCACCGGATCACTGCAGGCAAAGCGGCCCCGCCATTCCACCGGGTAGGAACTGCGCTGCAGTGCAAGCTCTGTAATTTCCGCCCGCCCCCCATGCACATCCACTTGCATATAACGACAGCACTTTGGCCAGGTGATACGATGCGTGAGCTTGCCGCTCCCCAAGATGATGCGATCCAAGTAATGCAGTCCGTGTTTGCTCGGATCAATCGCCCCTTTCCGCAGATGCTCGGCATAGCTCAAATCTAGGACCGTGCCAGGTGTGCCGGTCACTTCCATGACCGGATAGCCGGTCCAAATGCGGCCAAAATCCCACAGCGCGTAACAACCTTCCCCAGCCTGCAAATCGAAGGCGTCCATGACAAATGGGGATTCTAGCTGGACACGGCCTTGATAATCGGGAGTGCGCGGCGCTTGCGCTATGGCCGCAGCAAGTTTTGCCATGTCGCCACGTTCAAATGTGGCAATCCCAGTTGCAATGCACCGGTCCGGTGCGTGCGTTTTCCAGCCAAACAAGGGGATGTCGCGCGGTTCAAAGGTGCTGGCCGGCTCCAAGTCGGGCAATATCGTCGCCGCAGGCCAAGTGGCATCATCATAGTCTGATCGCCATGGTTCGCTAAGCGCCAACTGTGCATCGAACACCTCAATCGGCGGTTGATGCTCACCGCGGCGGACTGTCTTGGTGGCGTAGGCGCGTTCCCGACAGACCTTCCACTTGCGGTCAGTGACAATGTTTTCTCCGCCACAACTCAGTGAGGCACGCAGGGCACCGCGCCGGGGCATCACCGAACTCAGTCTGCCGTCACTGCCATAGCTGTATATGAGAACCGTGACGCTATTCTGTCCTGGCGTGAGAAACGAGGCGATAGGATACCGGTCAACGGTAGGCGTCGCGGCATGAAACTTCGGCGGACCAAAGCCCACCGGCACTCCATTGATCCACACGAAGTATCGAAGATCCGCGGTGATGTCGAGAAACGAGCCTGCTGGTTGCTGGACCGCAAAGCTCCGCCGCGCATATACCCACATATTCAGCGCCGACGGATCGTCGTCCGACCAAATCCAGCGAGCCTTCAAGATTCCGCCGTCTATAACTGCCATGTGTTGAGGTCAGAGAAATATTGAAACCCTCGCTTCATATTTTGTCTACTCCGCGACCAAGGAACATGGCTGCCAGATGCCACCGGCAAGGGCCGAGTCCTCGACCTGCACGGCGACCACATTGAGTTGGTCGAAGCGAGCAGCATTTGTGATATCCACGACAAATGGTTCGTTCCAGGAATTTGGATTAACGGCAGGTTTGTAAGGGCGCTCTAGCACAAGAGAGCCGTTCACCCATACCCGGCAGGCTTCGTCTACAGCGCCGAAAGTCAGGAGGATCTTCCTGCCCTGATACTTTTTAGGAATACCAAACGTCGTCCGATACCATGCAAATCCATCGTAATCCTTGCCGTGATTCTCCTTCCACTGCTCTCCCACGGGTTGCTTTTCCCAAGCGAGATCGGTACGCGCCTTCAGCCATTGGCCTGAGTCAAACTTTTCATCATACCACTTCTCTGCCAGCCCGACTCCCTTGGGATCCCACTGGAACGACCAGACCAGCGGCAGCGCCTCGATCTTCTCGTATTGACCGATCAACTGGATTTGCTTGCGCCCATATCCCCGGTTGTTCTCGCAGAAGTTGAGATAGACGATATCCACGACGTTGTCGCTCTCGATGCTCTTGCGGTAATCATCAAGTGCTTTGAGCGCCGCAAGGAATGTCTGCTTCGCTTTCTCGGGCTCGGGCGATTTAATCACCGCCTGGAATGCGGAGGAAGCATGGAGCGACAGCTCCGCGTGTTCCAGTCCCTTGCGGAGATACTCAACGCGGGCGGTGGCCTCGGGATCCTGCGCAGCGGCGGCCAGCGCCTCCTGCAAGAGTTTCCGGCCCTTCACAAATGTCTCGGGAGTAAAGATTTTATCAGCCACAGTCTGGAATGTTGTGAAAGAATAGGAAGGCAGCGAGTTGACAAATTCCGGGTTCGCGAGCTGGCTGGTCACCTGCTCCCAGTGTTGAAAATAGGCGCGCACCTGCCCGGAGGCTGCGCCAAAAGCGGAGTAATATTCATCCAAAATGACATCCACTTTCATGTGGGGCTTTTCTTGGATACGGCCCAGCATGTAGAGGTTAGGCCCTTGTACTGCCCACATGCTTGTGAGGGAATCAAAGTCCGTCCCGATCAGCCCATGTTTCGCCGCAAACTGAAACTCATGTCCAAATTGTTCTGCATAAATGTATGGCATGCAGTCGCCTTCCAGAGTGTAGTTCGGTCGCAACACCAAGCGGGCTCCGGTCTTTGCCCAGCCATCCCAAAGCTTTTGAAAGCGCTCTTTTTCCTCAGTTCCCAATGGCAGACGGTATGGCGGAACGATCCAAACGATAATGTGATCGTTCAGCTTGGTTTCCAAGGGGGGCTCGCTGTATCCCGCATAGGCATAGCCGACCACGGTGGCCTCGGGATCGTGCTTGCGGCCCTCCGCCTGAAGCGCCAGCCAGAACCTGGCGTATCTATCGGACAAGGAAATCTCTGGAGCACTTGCGGATGTCTCCTTTTTATCGGTGTCGATGAGATTAATGGCGGCACTCGAAAGGATTTGTGGGTGGACAGGATCCCACGCCCGACATTTCTCACAGGTGCATGGTGGGTCATCGGGATTTCCCCGCTTGTCGTTTTCCGCGCCATTGATCCAAGGAAGCCCGGCTTTCCGCTGCCCAAGCCAGTCCGCAATGATCTGCTTGTGTAAATCAGGATTCGACACGCACATTTGCACCAATACTGGGGCATCGGTTGGCCCCCTTTTTCCATCTGGACGCAAAGCGAACCACTCGGGATGCTCCTTTCCGAAACGTTCCCAATACTTCTCGAAGGCGTGACCATACTCGAAGCTGACGGGGCGTGTGAAACGATGACGGCGCAGCCAAACCGACGTATCGTGCATGAATCCGTCACGCGCTTGTTTGCTGACCACGTCACGCCAGGCACCGAAGACCCCCCCGCCGCCGAAGCGGAGCTTGGTGTGCAAAAAAGGAGGTTTTTCCGTGCGCTCCGATTCGGGGCCGCTGGTCACATGCGTTTGCTTCGGCACATAAGTCCCCAATTTGCCAGGCCAGAGCCACTTGACCCCCATCTGCTCATCCAGCCACTCATATACGGCAAAGAGCGTCCCCATCGAGGTGACATCGTCAAAGGGAGGAGTGCCAGAGCCATCGCGACCGGCAAGAAACATCGCATCTGGGGTGATCTTGATCTGAAAGGTGTTGGAGGGCAGTTCGTCAACACGCATACCGGCCTGCCCGCTTTTAACGCACGAGCCGAGATAAATGGGATGCAAATCCTCGGTGTACGCAATGCCTTCGGGAATGATGGTAAGTTCCACGCCCGTTGCCTCGCGAATATGCCATTGAAGTTCTTTGGCGGCATAAAGTGTCACGGGAGACGCTGATGCGGGAACAACAATCACCGCCCTCGCCACTCCACTGGACACGATATCCATCGCGTGGCTCGCGTTGGAAAATGCTATAATGTTAACCAAGGCAAGCAAAACGCTTAAAACTCTCATATCGTCTATTATTTGATTACTTATTCCCGGGCTTGACAGGCTCATTGGGGAAACTTTCGACACTGCAGATACTTATACCTTTGAGAGAAGAAGAGTGTAATAATCCGCCGGCAAAGAAATTAAGGAAACTGACCGCTGTCGCATTTGGAGAAAGCCGATAGATGCCTACGGATTTCCCATTCAATATTATCTCGCCTTGGTGAGCTTTGAAATCCAGTCGCATTTCTACGCGGTTCCATTCATCAGGCTCGAAAGCAACCCCCGTATCGATTGCGTTCGGTTCTCCAATTCCTTCCATCACCCACACATGACCTTCGAGAAACTGGAGCGCCATAATATGAGATTGATCGGATTTGCAAAAATATAGTCTGCCGCCGAGAGTTTCTGCACCAGGCAAAAATGAAAACTGCACAATGACCTTGTCCGTCGTCGTCGGAGGGAATGTTCTCACAACACGAAGCTGATTCTTTCCTCCATAGCCAGCTGCCCAAGTGATCACGCATTCCCCAGCCGCGTTCCGTTCAATACTCACGCCTTCCGGTGCCGGCAACCAGTCTCCACCTTCTTCCTGTTGCGGTACCCAGCCGGCAGAGGCCGGATCGTCAGAATCCGCCTCGATATCACCAAACACTTCGAAACAAAATAATGCAAGAAATGCTAAACAGACCAAAACGGAGCGCATGCGCGGAGGCCTGGTTAGTAATGCTGCGATTTTAGTTTTCATAATACTAATTGTCTTCATTTCCTATACTCCAGTTATATGTTTTATTTCCTGCATTGGGATCCAGCGGATACCGACCTGTTTCAACATGGCCATCCACAAAAAGCAGATTGCACCCGCCATTATGGCGATACGGACCACCCGGCTCAAATGACCATGGAGCGACGTTTACTGCTGTTCCATCCGTTACTAATACCATTTTGGATGGCTTTTTAACCGCAGACCGCCGTTGTTGTGGGGGATAGGCATAGCCAATATCAGTGTTTCTTCCGCCGCCGAGCAGGATATTCTGTGAGAAGGATAGTTTTTCGACATAGTCCGACCGATAGCCCATGGTATCCGTTGGATACAGATTCTTGGCGGCGGGACAATGGAAGACTTCCGCTTTCGCCACATTCGGCCACCCCACGACAGGTCCACCCGAAAGATAGGGCACAAGTAGCTGACACCAGAATGTACTTCCTACGCCTGGCTCCTCGGAGCGATTTGGTGTAAAATAGTTATCATTATCATTAGAGTATAGAGTCTGAGCGACTCCTATTTGCCTCAGATTCGCAAGGCATGCCGTTTTTTGTGCGCTTAGGGTAGCCTTAGTTATGAATGGAAATGCAAGGGATGTCAGTACGCCTAGAATAGCAATGACGACCAACAATTCAACCAAGGTAAACCCCAACCTATGTCTCAGGGACTTGCACTGAGTTTTATGATAGTCTTTGAGGGGAAACTTCACAGTCTATTAATGATCCAAATCTGAGAGGAGCAGATTAACCGCGTATGAAAACATCTTACTCATAAGTACAAGCTAATGAATCTGAGGGTGTCGCAGCATATGCTTGACTGCCAATGATAGTCACTTTGGGAAGAACACCCCATGATAGCAATCTATCCGGAAGTTCTTATCTCCTCACTAAATTCTGGTTATTTGTCCAATTCTAGCTGCGTGATGATTTACGATTCCTTGCCAACAGGAGTGCTCCAATTCCGCTGAATAGTAACAACCCAATCGTGCCGGGCTCTGGAACTGCAGTGACGCTCACATTGCTAAACTGAGCTAAATTAGAATAGCCTGGCGCAACATTGCTGATCCCGGGCGAGTACCCCCAAAAGTTCGCAGTAAAATTAATCAATACATAGCGCTTTGAGAAGTCCGTAACATCCAGAGTCTGCACCGCATTGGCGGCATTAGTAGAACCTGATGTTGCAGTGGCATTTGCGAATACAACAGTTGAGTAATCTGCAACATTAGTTGAGCCGGAATCTGCCGCTGATACGCTGACTGCAAAAGTTCGTGCAGAATATTGCGTCGCGGCAGCAACGCGATTTGTTATTTGGAGTGAGGTAACGTTCTGGATACTGCCCATATCAAGAAGCAAATGAATGGCGTTATCCGTTTGACCGGCACCATAGTTGGCATTATTAACGTCACTAGGGACCGCCACAATCACTGAACTCCCGCCGATGCCGGTGAGCTCACCACCGGTGACTGCAATGGCTGACGCCGATTGAACACCAGCCACAATGACCAGAACGGTCACGGCAGCCACTGTTCCCATTTGAAGCACTCTCGTTACTTTGTTAGTTTTCATATACGTTGTATTTTTGTTTTGTTGGTTTAGGTCAGGCTGACTGCCTTTGTGGATGCCAGCCCATTTTCTGCTAGTAAGGCAAAATTCTTTCTTTCCGCGAAAACCACCGGACATGGCATCACCACTTCCGTTGGCTCAAAGTTCCGCGAGCCGATCCGCTCCAAGAGCAGCTCCGTCGCCCGCTCACCCATCCTCACGAAATCCGGCTGCGTGGTTGGGAATGGCTCCCCCAGTTTGTCGTCATGCAGATCGTCAAATCCCGCCACCGCCACCTCCTCCGGCACACACAGCCCCCTTGCGCGCAGATAATCAATGCTTGCATCGGCATACGGGTCGCATGGCGTGATCAAAGCGGTGGGCCTCGGGCTCAGCGCCAGCATCCGCTCGAGCGCCTCAATATGACCTTCCGTCATTGTCCCTTTGCCATCGAACGAAAGAACCCGCTCGGGCAAAAACGACATCCCGGCATCCTCCAAAGCCCGCCGATACCCGGCCAGACGCTCATCCACGGCACGATGAGGTGTGTTATACTTCAGAAAGGCAATGGTGCGGCACCCCCGTGCGAGCAGGTGACTGGTGATTTCCCGGCCGGCCTGGTAGTTGTCGAAGAGGAAATGCGGGCGCTTCATCGCCGGTTGGTACAGATCCACCACCACGATGGGAAAATCTTGGAACTCTTGCGCCAAATACTCTTTTCCGGCGGGCCGGTATGGCGTCGGATACAACACCACACCCCGAACACCCCGCTCGCGCATCGCGGAGATCTTCTCCCGCTCGATCTCGATATCCCATCCGGTGCTCGCGACCTCCACCGCATAGCCGCTGCGGCCGGTAGTATACTCAATTCCCTCAAACACCCGATGCGAGAGTACAGGACGCAAACTCGTGGTTACGTAGCCAACCTGCGGCGTTTGCTGTTCTTTCTCCTGCCCGACGAGTCTTTTGATCGCTGCAATGTAGATCCCGCTGCCCTGCCGCTTCGTCACCCATCCTTCGGCAGCCAAGGCTGCAATCGCCTTGCTGATCGTGGGGCGGCTGACCCCATAGCGCATTTCCAACTCGCGCTCGGTGGGCAATTTTGCGCCCACGCGAACGCCTGGCTGACGCAGGAAGTCAGTCAATAGATTGTCTCGGAGGTGTTGATATCTAGGCTTCAATTCAAGAAGTGGCTTGCACTATTGAATTGTATTTACCAATATTGAGGAGAGATGTCAATTTCTTATTTTCAAATCTTTCACAGCCGTCATCTCTCCAGCAAGAAAGTCGAAGCAATCGTCGGGGAGTACGACACATTGCGAGTGACGCCCGCCCCAAAATCATGAGCAAACTGCTATCGCGCCTTCACCAGCTCCACGAACGCTGGATCCCCGGTTCTGCGACCCGCAGGGAACCTCGCATCCATACATGCGGCACCCTTCGCTACACGACTCTGGGGCTGTGCACGGTATTTTTCTGGCTGTTGTGGGGTGATTTTACCATGACCCTGATGGAGACGGTGCTGCCGACGATCCTGCCCCTGCAACTCAAAGCTCTGGGAGCGCCAAACATGGTGATGGGCATCTTTCTGGTGACAGTGCCCAGCGCCATGAACTTCATGATCAATCCGATTGTAAGCTTCAAGAGTGACCGGCACCGCGGACCTTGGGGGCGGCGGATCCCCTTCCTCCTGGTGCCAACACCATTTCTTACCGCCGCTCTTGTGGGAATCGCCTATGCCCCTGAAATTGGCACATGGGTGCATGGCTTGGTGGCCGCTCACGGGAACATCGGCAGGAATGCGATTATCATTGGCACCATCGGCTTGCTACTCGTGTTCTTCCAGTTCTTCAACATGTTCATCTCGTCGGTTTATTACTACCTCTTCAATGACGTAGTGCCGGCTGCTTACTTGGCGCGTTTCATGGCCGCTTTCCGGGTGGTCGGCACCCTGGCTGGTATGACTTTTAACTCTTTTGTATTTCCCTACGCACAGACGCACATGCGGGGAATCTTTCTGGGAGCCGCCGTGTTGTATTTTGTTGGTTTCATGTCCATGTGTTTTGGCGTGAAGGAAGGCGAGCATCCGCCTCCGCCGCCGTTGATGGGAAACCGCAAAGGCATCAAGGCCGGGCTCGAGACCTATTTCCGGGAATGTTTCACGCACCCCTATTACCTGAACATTTTTGCTTACGGAGCCCTGATGCAGGTGGCCAACGCCTGCGGCTTTGTCACCGTTTTGTTCTATCTCCACCTGGGAATTTCCTTGGACCAACTTGGAAAGTTCAACACCTGGATCGCCATTCCGGGTCTTCTCTTCATCCTGCCTCTGGGGGCGTTGTGCGACCGGCTCCACCCCATTCGTGTGATTATCTGGACGGTCCTATTTTTGCCTGTCATCTCGCTGCTGGCATTCTTCATGGTTCACGATTTTTGGAGCATGGTGCTCGTGACGCTTCTCTCGTTTCCCATCATGCAATTTCTGGGTGCCGCGAATATGCCACTTCTGTTTCTGATCTTTCCAAAGGAACAGTTTGGCCAGTTCGGATCGGCGGAAGCCATGGCACGCTCCATATCGATGATCGTTGGCAGTGTGGCGGCGGGATTGTTCCTGGATTTCATGAGCAAGATTTACCGCGGCAATGAGGAATACTACCGATGGATGTATGTCTGGGCTGCCGTTTTTCAAGCACTCGCCTGTTTCTTCGTGTGGCGGGTCTATGCCGGATGGAAAAAGCATGGAGGCCTTCACCATTACAAAGCACCTTCCGTGAAGCTCAGCATGGAAACGGTTCCTCTCCAAAGACCATGAAGCTCCGCCTTCACATCGCTGTCGTCAACTTCTGGCACGGCCACATCTTCGATCTTCACCTTCTAGTCCCAACAATGCCGCCCCTCTCACTTCTGATGACTATCAAGGAAAACGAGGCCGCATCCTTCGTGACATCAAAATATCTGAAGCGTCTCGAGAGCCTTCTGGCATCTGTGGATTGCGGCACGATCACGCTCTGTACTGCCTCGATCCCTTCATCGCTCTGTGTATCGACGGGCAAATATTCGGGCGCTCAATGGCCCACTAAGTGGCACCTAGTCCCCTTCCTTCCTTCGCTAATCCTTGGCTAGTATCTTTCTTGTTATGAATATCGCAAATACATTGGATGGTAGAGAGAAAATACTTGGAGGGCACATCATGGAGGAAGTGAAGCGCACCCCAAATTTCAGCCCACAGGAGATGTTCATCCGCATGGCTGGCGAACATGTCCCAGAGTATGCCTTCTCGAAGTGGCAAGGAACTTTTTCCGAATGGAAGAGTGCTGCCCTGCCCGAAGTACTCCGAACGCTAGGACGCTGGCCCGAGGCTGTGCCTGCCACCCCGCAATTTCAAGAGGAATGGCTCGACCGCGGCGTGCGGAAGCGCCGCTACTGGATCCAAGTGGGCCCACACGCCTCCGCCGCGCTTCAAGTTAACCTGCCGGGAGATCTGGCTGATGGGAAAAAATGTCCAGCCCTCCTATGCTGGCATGGCCATGGGCTCCATGGGAAGGATGCGGTGATGGGCAACGCTGGCAGCGATGAAATCAAGGACGTCATCCGGATAAACAACTATGACTACGGTCACCAGATGGCAGAAAAGGGATTTGTCACCTATGCGATTGACTGGATCGGTTGCGGTGAGCGAAACGACTCACTCAAGCCGCACTTTCTTTCCACAGCGGGAGAGCGTGACTGGTGCAATCTCTATTACCTGCATGCGACGATGCTTGGCATGACGAGTCTTTCCATCAATCTAGCCCATGGCCGCGCCGCCACGGATTTTGCCGCCTCATTGCCCGAGGTCGATGCCGATCGGTTGGGGGTTATGGGTTTGAGCGGCGGTGGCACCATGGCTTTGTGGACAGCGTTGACCGATCCCCGTTTTTTGGCAGCGGAGATCATTTGCTACAGTGACCTTTGGGCACTCTTCGGCATCCGTGACATCAACTATTGCGGTATGCAGGTGGCGCCAGGCCTTTTCGGACTCGTGGATTTGCCCGACTTGCAGGGACTTCTCGCCCCTCTTCCACTACTAGTCGATATCGGCACGTATGATGCCTGTTTTCATGTGGACAATGCCATGTCTTGCTTTCATCAGGTGGAACGGATCTACGAAGCGGCCGGTTTCCCCGAACGTCTCCAGCTGGATCTTTTTCCCGGCAACCACGCCTGGGGCGGACACTTGTCCGAGCAGTTCTTCAAACAGTATCTCAGGCAGTAAGCTGTTACAGCCACGGTCCGCGATTTCGGATTCGACCATCTCAGGCGGGGAGGAGAGTTGAGGACATTGTTCTCCGCATGCATTTTGGCCCGGTTTCTGCCCAGTGAACAATAGACGCGATGCCACAGTGGACCATACTCATTGATATACTAAACATATCATTGGTAACGGTTTATGTGATATATCGCCAAAAGTGTTAAAAATCCCCTTGGCGGCAAATGATCAATCGCCGGTGCTCTCCAACTTTGTGCGAACTGCCGCAGGTGAAAGAACGTCTCCTTTAAGAAGAACCTAATGCAGACACACGGTAAATGGCTTGCACTATTTAATTGTATTTACCAATATCGAGGCGAGATGTCGAATTCTAGTATCCAAAACTTTTTCGCCCCCGTTACAGTTGCCCGCAGGTCGTTGCCACTCCCAACGAACACCAATCCGCCAGGCTCCGGGTGTCTTGCCATGCCCACTCACCTGCTCTGCGAGTATTTTGACAACCCACTCGGCCTGGATGAACTGCATCCGCGCTTGTCCTGGCAGCTCAACGACCCACGACGCGGGGCACGTCAGATCGCGCATCAGATTCTGGTTGCCTCCTCGCCCGAACTGCTGGAGGGCGAGAGCGCCGACTTGTGGAATCCGGGCCGGGTTTGCTCGAACCAGAGTGTTCACATCGAGTATGAAGGGATTAAACTTCGCGCCCGGCAGCGCTGCTACTGGAAAGTGCGGATCTGGAATGAACAAGGCCAGATATCACAGTGGAGTGAGACGGCCTTATGGGAAATGGGCTTGTTGAAGCGCTCCGACTGGCAAGCTGAATGGATTGCGAGTGTCGCGTCTGGCTCACCTGCCCAGAGCGAACCGTGTCCGCATCTGCGCAAACCGTTCTCGCTTCGCGGCCTGGTCGCACAGGCGCGGCTCTACGTCACAGCGCTTGGCCTCTACGAGATTTGGCTCAATGGCAGACGAGTCGGTTCGGACCACTTCACTCCCGGTTGGACCGACTATCACATCCGCACACAATACCAGACCTATGATGTGACCGCGATGCTTCAGCAAGGCGACAACGTACTGGGTGCGATTCTTGGTGACGGGTGGCATAGCGGCTATCTCGTCTGGGAGAATAATCGCAACGTCTATGGCGACACACCACTCTTGCTCGCGCAACTCGTCGTCGAGTATGCCGACGGTAGGACTGAGACGGTCTCCACCGACGATTCCTGGAAGTGCGCCACAGGAGCGATCCTAGCCTCTGACATCTACCATGGAGAAACTTACGATGCGCGACGGGAGATGTCGGGATGGAATGAGTCAGGGTTCGACGACCACAACTGGAAGTCGGTGATAGTGCCCGTCCAAAAACGACTCCAGCTCAATGCTTCGGCCTCACCAAGGGTGCGTAAGGTCGAGGATATCCAGCCCGTGGTGATTACGGAGCCGCAGCCGGGAGTATTCGTGTTCGACCTCGGCCAGAATATGACCGGCTGGGCGCGACTGCGGGTTGCAGGTGGATCGGGCACCACCGTCACCCTGCGTTTCTCCGAGGTACTCAACCCGGACGGCTCTGTATACACAACCAACCTGCGCACAGCGCGCTGCACAGACCAATACACTTTGAAAGGAGGCGACGCGGAAACCTACGAGCCGCGCTTTACGTTCCATGGGTTCCGGTATGTGGAGGTCACCGGATATCCTGGTACCCCTGGCGTTGATGCCATCACCGGCGTTGTGCTTCACTCCAACACACCGCCGACTGGCACATTCGAGTGTTCAAACCCGATGCTCAACCAGCTTCAGCACAACATCCAGTGGGGGCAGAAAGGCAACTTCTTGGACGTGCCCACCGATTGCCCGCAACGCGATGAACGGCTCGGATGGACGGGGGATGCTCAGGTGTTCATCCGCACCGCCGCGTTCAATGCGGATGTATCCGGTTTTTTCACCAAGTGGCTCACCGACCTCACCGATGCGCAAACGCCCTTGGGCACATTCCCGCGTGTCGCTCCCGACGTGCTCCGCGGCAAGGGCATTTTGGGGCCATACCAAGAGGACGGCGGTGCGGCGTGGGCCGACGCCGGCGTCATCTGTCCGTGGATGCTCTACCTCTGCTATGGCGACAAGCGGATCCTCGAACGTCAATATGCGTCGATGACGCGCTACGTGGAGTTCCTCCAGAGCGTAGATCACCGAGCCCGTCATGGATTCGGTGACTGGCTCAATTACGAGGACCACACTCCGAAGGATCTCATCAGTTTTGCGTTCTCCGCACACAGCACGCACCTCATGGCTAGAGTTGCCGGGGTGCTGGGGAAGCAAAGCGACGAAAAAAAGTTCCAACTTCTGCTCAAGCAGTTGAAAACACGGTTTCAAGAGGAGTTTCTAACCACAACCGGCCGACTTGTCGGCGACTCGCAGACAGCGCTGGTGCTAGCCTTGCAATTCGATCTGGTGCCGGACTCACTCCGCATGCAGACAGCGACCCGCCTTGTGGAGCGTATTCGGGAACGGAATGACCATCTCACGACCGGATTCGTCGGTACACCACACCTGCTGTTTGCCTTGGAGCAGTCCGGCCATCTAGATCTCGCATACAAGCTTCTGCTAAACGAAGACTTTCCGTCGTGGGGCTACCCGATCAAACACGGCGCGACGAGCATGTGGGAGCGCTGGGATGGCTGGCGGCACGACACCGGTCTTCAAGATCCCCACATGAACAGCTTCAACCACTATGCCTACGGCGCGGTGGGCGAATGGTTATACCGCTGCGTGGCGGGTTTGGACATCGATCCGGCCGAACCGGGCTACAAGCACATCCTCATCCATCCCCGCCCCGGCGGCAGCCTGACTCATGCGAAAGCCAGCTACGCATCACTCTACGGTCGCATTGCCATCCAATGGCGCTCCAACAAAGACAAATTTACACTTGATGCGATGATCCCCGCCAATACCTGGGCCACCCTGACCCTCCCCTGTGCTTTGTCCGATGTCCTCACGGAGAGCGGTCAAATGCCAACCGAAGCAAATGGTGTCACCGACATTCGCCGTCGTGCGGACCATGCGATCTGTCGCTTGGATTCCGGCCTCTATCACTTTGAATGCACACGGAACGCCACATCCCCCTAGCAGGCCGAAAGTCGAACAGATCATCGGTGTCGCCATCTGGAATGGCCGAGATTTCCCCGAGCTATGACACACTAACCATTCTCCTGAAAAACGCTCATAATTGAATTGGATAAAAGGCCGGGGTGGGATCGGATGGACCAACCGCAAGGACTCGTAAGCTCCTCGAAAAATGATCGCTGCCGAGTACGGTTCCAATATCGGCAAATCATCCAAAGTTTGCGTGTGGGCCGATCTCTGCAATTCCTACACATATCCTGGAATTGAGCTTGTTTTACCGCAAGTGCCAGCGCCATTGTTTCACGTATGCCCGAGGTGGAAATCTCCCATTCCCACGATCGTATTTCTCGTCATGGACTTTCAGCGAAGTAAATCAGAACAACTGGCCAACTATCTTCGTGAGGCGATCACGAGAGGGGAGATCGCCGACCCGCTACCTTCCTTTCGGGAGTGGACTTCGCGGTTAGGGGTGGGCTCGGCCACCCTACAGGCGGCGGTGAGGGTTTTGAAAAATGAGGGGCTGATCGCCTCGAGTCCACGCAAGGGTTTGTATCTTCAGCGTAAACCGAAGAGGCGTTCTCAGCAACACCCAGCCGTTGTGCGGTGGATCCACTACGACCCGAAGCACCGCTACCTCCCCCCCTCCAGCGAGCTCCTCATGGAGGTGAGTCAAAGGCTTTCCCACCAACACATTGCCCTCACGGTCGAATGGGGTAGTGAATTCCGCACGAAGGCACTCCATAGAGCCGGAGTCGTTCCCCATGAGATGCTGGTCTTTAATTGCCTATCCAAGGATGAGCAGCAAATGTTTTCCTATTTTCGGAGTGTGTTGCTAATTGGGGATCCCTGCGAGGGTATCGAGCTTCCGTTCATTTCCTGCGATGTTTTCTCTGCCGTCCGTCATGCCGTCAATCTCCTAGCACGCGAGGGGTTCGACCGGGTGGCCCTCGTCAATCCAGCCGGAAGAAAACTGCCCGAAACAATTGCACTCCTCAGTGAAAAAATGCAGGCCGCCTGTGCTCAGGCACCTCGTTCTATCAGAGGAGAACTGCTTTTCCTGCCGGACCATGTCACCGATCAAGTCCATGCCATTAAAATATTTGCGAAACAAATTCACGAGCGCATGGGTCTCCTGGTGAATGGGAAACTCTCCTCCAGCCTGCTCTTGGCTGTTCTGACGGATTGCGGGCTGAATCTTCCCAAACAGGTCAAACTCCTCCCCATCAACTGTACGCCCAGCCAGATGATGACGTTCCCACCCCTCTCTTGCTACCCATTCCCGATCAATCGTTTTGCAAAAGAAGTCTGTAATGCCGCCACTCACTACTTCGAGGGAGGCTGCCTGCCGGCCATTCGCAAATTCCTCCCGCTGGAGTTCATAGTTCCTTGATCGAATCTCCGGTCTGTATCCAGCAGAAATACAGATTGGATCGATTGAATGTTCAAGGGTTGTGCGGCTATTTTACTTTTGATCAGACATAGCCACGTCCTACGGGACTACGCAGGCACTGGAAATGTCTGATGCAACAACCAAAACAACAAAAACTCCACTACAATGAAAAAAAGCAACTTCCATGTAACTGTGATCATGTCGGTCTTGGCTTCAGCCCTGCTTACCCCTACTGGTCTAAATGCTGCACCTCTCCTAGAATACAAGTTCAACGAGACAGGAACGCCGGCGAATAACACCGGCTCCCTCGGATCGGCGGCTAATGGCACTATGAAAAACTCCTCGTTTGCCGCCACCGATCTGCACTCGGGAGCTGGAACCGGAGTGTCCGGGGCGCCGAGCGACTTGGCCTTTGATAACACAGCTTCCACGGCAATGGGTAACGCAGGCGGATCTGTTCAAGGCCCCGCCGGCCAAATAACCAATTCTTTAAAATCGTTTACACTCACGGGTTGGATGAAAAATGCCGCCACAACAGGCAGCGGGGGACGAATATTTTTTAATGACCAATTTGGCACTCCGTGGGGGAGGCAACTTTATTGGAATGTTGGCGGCGTTTTAGCACTACAGGTGGGAGACGGGTCAACGCTATCGACGTATTCGTCTCTGAGTTCAACTTATAGCGCGGCAGCAGGCACTAGCACACCGTGGGTGTTTTTTGCAGTCACGTTTGATGCAAATGTGAACAAAGTTAATTTTTACCTCGGTGACACTTCTTCATCCGTGACCTTGGCAAATACACTGACTAGCACTCAAACGACCTCGGATACCGCCAATAGCAATTCTTTCGGCATTGGTAATTCTCAGCAGGATTGGGGTGGTTATATTGCTTTTGATGGAATGCTAGACAATATCCGGCTATTCGGTGCAGTAACAGGATCTACCGGAGCATTGACGCTGTCTGAGCTAGAGACAATTCGCTTTGCTGACGCCGTTCCCGAACCAGCGTCAGTTTCCCTCTTGGTCCTTGGACTCGGTGCCATCTTCCTGCACTGCAGACGGAAATCATAAAGTATTCCTAAATAGAACCCATCGGAAGCACATTTTGTTACGGTCGATGTCGAAGACTGGTCGTTGCTGGGCGGCTTTGTGGAACCTTGGAGTTTAGCTGTTGCATAGCCGTGATAGTGTATTCACAGTGCGTGCTTTTACCCAATCCCGACTCCTAAGGCCAAGCACATGAAAAATAATCTTCTTCGCGTATTGGAGAATCCCCCGCCGGAATATCGTCCATTTCCGTTTTTAGTGCTCAATGATGAATATCGTGGAGCAGCGGCAATAAAACGCATTCAACATCTGATCCAAGCTCTTAAACAGGTGGGATATGGTGGCTTCTTTGTTCATCCTCGCCCGGGGCTAATCACCGAGTATCTTGCGGAAGAGTGGTTCACCCTGGTGGACTGCTGCCTTACAGAGGCCAAAAAGCAGGGTATGTCGGTACACATCTATGATGAAAATAGTTACCCCAGCGGATTTGCAGGCGGACATGTTCCGGCAAAACATCCGGAGTCACGCGTCCGGTATTTAAAGTATTATATTCTTCGAGGAATTCCCGACATAAGCCGCGGGGACGAGATATTCTCGGCGTATCGCCTCTTAAACGATAATCCGCTTCAGTTGGGCGAAAGAATTACTGAAGAAGAGTTGGCGATCTGGACACAGGATCAGCACATTGCAGTAGCGCAGAAGCCCCGAGCAAAAGATCCGGTTGTTGTCTTCTACATGAATCAAATGCAGCCTCATCCGTGGCACGGCGAATTCCCTTATGTAAGTCTGGTGGATCCCAAAGTGGCTCCCGCCTTTTTGGAATCCACGCATGAGCAATATCGGAAACGCTATCACAAGGACTTTGGAAAGACCATCCTCTCGATCTTCATGGACGAGCCGAATCTCGCGGCGATCAGCAGTGGATCCAGTGCTGGGGCACTTCATATCAGTCCCTATATTTTTCATCAGTTTTCTGCAAAATATGGATACAATCTGAAGGATCATCTTGCGGAACTATTCTTCAATGTAGGAGATTTTGAGAAAGTAAGATTCGATTACTACGATCTCCTGCATGTGCTTTGGGCTGAGAACTGGGCAAAGCCACTGGAAGCTTGGGCGGACAATAATGGGCTCGCACAGACCGGGCATTACTTGGAGCACGAATGGCCGGCACCTTATGCCACGCCGGGACAAGTTCATATGCTTGCCCACATGCACTGGCCCGGGGTGGATATGCTCTATTGTACGATGCTCGATGGCCTGGAAGCCCCGTGGTTTTGCACCCAAGATCGGCAGGAAAAGGGAAGGGAACCGCACTTTACGATGTATCTCCGACAGTGCGCGAGTGTCGCGAATCAATTGGGAAAAAAGCGCCTTCTTTGTGAAAGCTGGGGGGCAGGCGGAAATGATGCTGTATTCGAGGACTTCAAACGCATCGGCGATTGGCTGATTGTCAACGGCGTCAATCTTCTGAACCCACACATGGCGATGTCGACGATATCAGGAACCCGCAAGACTGACCACCCACAGTTTTTCAGTGATCAATCGAGTTGGTTTCCGTATTTGAAGCCGCTGAATGATCATCTCTCCCGTCTCTGCTGCCTGACAAGCCAGGGGCATGTAGAAAACAAGATCCTTGTTCTCGATCCACTAACCACAGGCTATCTACTTGCCGAACGCAGCATTGAAAATCATCTGCCATTCAAACCCCTGGATGATTCGTTCTCGGGATTGGTGCAATCCCTTGCCGAGCATCATTTCGACTTTGACCTCGGGGATGAATACGTTCTTGAAGAATTTGCACGGGTCAAGAAGGGGCGAATCGTCTTTTCTCATCAGTCTTATGAAACTGTCATTTGGCCAGAATTGATGGTGAATCTTCGCGATGAGACGGCAGTTCTTTTGGAGCAGTTTCTTGTGCAAGGCGGGCGGATCTTATCACTCGAAAACCAGGCGATCAAAATCAGCGGAAAAATATCGAATCGCGTGCAAAACCTTCGGTCCCGGTTTCGCAAACAATGGATTCACTTCAAAGACAGGCCATCTCTTCTCCACTCGTTGAAGGAAATCCATTTCCCCTCGATTTCTCTCAAGGCGCATGACGGATCACTCTCCGAGGGCATTTTGCATTTGCGCAGAATCCTCTCGGATGGCACGCGCCTACACCTGATCGTCAATAGTCTTCCACAGGAACAATGCTTTCACGTCGAGTGCGAAGGACGAGCCGTCAGTTTGCTCGACACCCAGCAAGGCGAAGAAATCCCGATGGAAATCGAGGACGGACCAAACCAGAAATGTCACTTTGACCTCTCGATTCCGGGGATTGGTTCGCGACTCTTGTGGGTGCGAGATCATGCCGACTCGACGCCGCATGTTGAAAGAATACTCCGCGCGCCTTCCCGGAAGTTTTATTTCCCGTTAGAAATTAAAAGATGCCAACGGGTCGAACCAAATCGCATAGTTTTGGATTATTGCGATCTCCTGCCTCCGAATCGGATGTTGGAGAGGAATCTGTGCGTAGCCCATGCGAACGACAAAATCTGGAAGGCTCACGGATTTTCTGCCGACCCATGGTTTCGTTCCATTCAATACCGCCGTCAGAATATCGAAATCGATCACTTTGACTCACGGAGTGGCTTTGAACTTCAATTTCATGTTGAGATCAAAAAGGGCGTCGCTCTTGAAAAAATCGAATTGGCTGTCGAACATCCCGAGTTGTTCCAAATCACTGTTAATGGACATATCGCAGAGATTCAGAAGGGGCGAGCTTGGCAGGATCCGCATTTACGGAAAACCTGTGTCGGCCCGCTTTTGAAAGTAGGGAAAAACCGGATTTCCATCATTGGTAAACCGTTTAACATTCGGATGGAACCCGATCAAATCTATCTTGTCGGGGATTTTTCAGTTGTCCCAAATTCCACGGGGTTTCATCTGGAGGCAGAGCATCCGCTGCAACTCGGCTCATGGAAAAGCCAGGGGCTTCCATTTTACGACGCTGCGGTGGACTACACTGTACAGCTTCCGGCCATGCATTCCCTGAGGGAATTCCCGGCTGCGAAATCGGTTTCTCTGCAACTTGGCGAATGGGCCGGCTCCTTAGTCGAAATTCGAAGTCAAACTTGTCCTCTCGCACAGATCATTTCCCCTCCATACGAATGGGGCATCCTTCCCCATCCGAAAAGGCGGACAGAAATCACTTTGCGCGTCGTTGGAACCCCGAAAAACCTCTTTGGTCCGTTTCATGATCCGAATCGGATGCGCAAGATCACAGGGCAATGGCTGAATGGCAATGCGTGCGGCCCGATTGCAGGTAAGAACTATGATCTTCTCGACTACGGCTTAATGACCCCTCCCCGCTTAGTTGTATATGGCTAAGAATTCTCCCAAATTTTTCCGACCTTATGTGACATGGGCATTAAACGATCACGTCACGCGTGCCGGGTTGTCCCGGCAATTGCATTCGTTTGCAAGGTGCGGGTATGGCGGAGTGATGATCCAACCCTGGGGCGGAACACCCTATGGCTTCATGTCGCGTTCCTGGTTGGACCGCCTGGCGTGGGCGGTTGAGCTGGCGGCGCGGCAGGGTCTGGGCGTTTGGCTCTGGGATGATTGGCTGTTCCCCAGTGGGTTTGCCGGTGGGGAGCTTGGCAAGGAGGATCGGCACAAGTCGAAGAAGTTGAAGGTCCTTGTGGATTTGACTCTGGAGGCGGGGGAAACGGGGACATTGCCCGTGCCTCCCCGGTTCCTCTCTGTAGGCTTGGTAGAAATCAATAAATACAACAACCCGGTGGGCCCAGCGCGAGCGTTGCAACCAACAGGCAGACAGGGAAGCCGAGGCATCCGCTATTTCGCTGAAAAACGAAGCCGACTGATTGTTGTGGGCTGGGAGATGGTATCAGGGATGCGGCACACGGTCCGTTCCCACAGCCTTTACCTCAAGAAAGCTCCGGAATCTTGGATTTACAGTTGCGATGATATGGATGCCTGGTCGTGCGACCTGCTCAACCCGGAAACCACTTCTGCATATCTCGGGCTGATCCACGAGAACTACTGGAAGCGGCTCAAGCAGCACTTTGGAAAAACAATCCATGGTTTCTGGTATGACGAACCCCACTTGCCAACCATTTTCCCATGGACGCCGGGTTTGACTGATATTTTTCAAAAACGAAAAGGGTATGATCTCACGCCTTTTCTGGTTTCGATCTTTCTCAAGCGATCGAACATGGGATACGAGCATGTCGGGGATCCCGTTAGCCTGATTCATGACGATAAGCTGAAAGCGGTTCTGGCGGATTATCACGATGTCTGGACTTCACTGCTGGCGGAAAACTTCTATGGAGTGATTCAAAACTGGTGCCATGAGCACGGGGTGCTTTCCATCGGCCACCAAGGCGCGGATGAGACGCTGAACACCCTATTGAGCAACGGTGGACTTTTCTTCAAAAACATGGAACGGGCGGACATGCCAGGCATCGATGTGATCTGGGGGCAGGTGGCGCCGGGTAGGTTCGAGGATTTTCCGCGCATCGCTGGATCACGCGCTTCGCTGGCGGGGAAACCGTTTGCCGTAAGCGAATCCTTTGCTGCCAGCGGACATGGCACCTATCTCGACGAAATGCGGTTTCTTGCCGAACATCAGATCATCCGAGGGATCAATCATTTTCTCGTGGAAATCGCGAGCTACAATGCCAAGAAATCGTTCTTCTATCATCCTCCTGAGGTCAACCCCACCATCAATCCCATGATCCGACACTATGGGAAATGGCTGCATCAGCGCAGGGAGCGAGTGAGCACGCTTCTGAACCAGGGTCGGGCTTCATCCAAGAGTTGCCTATACGTGCCCGTGCAGAACTATTACAAGCAAGCTCCACAGCCGATCACGGACCAGATAGCAGCTCTGGCGAGAGAGCTGACCTATCATCAGCGCGAGTTCGATTATGCTTGGGACAGCGACCTTGCCGAAATGGTCGTTCGCGACGGCATGCTGGTGAGCTCGGGCGGACAAACCTATGGAGAAATCATCATTCCACCGGGAGCCGACTGCGGGCTGAAAATCGTAAATATTCTGAAAAAACTTCAACGGAAAGGGGGACGTGTGGTGGGGATAATGAGTCTGTCGGAAAGTGGCGAATCATCGAGGCGCAAGCAGCCCGCCCACTTGGACAGAATGCGGACTGCCCGACCACAATCCATTGAAGATCTCACAACCAGGGTTTGCTCGGTCGAAGAGGTGATACATAAACTTATGCCCTCCGATTGTCCGATTACCTTTGCGCCCGGTGGCCGGCCGATTTCGGCTCGGAGCCGCCAGTTGGATGATCAAACCTGGGTAATATTTCTGCTCAACGAGTCGAACGAACCGCAGGCAATCACAATCAAGTCTCAGCCTGGGTGGTGTGAACAGGAAGAAGATTTATCCGCAGGTAGCACAAAGAACAGTGAGAGGCTGCGGACGAGCATCTCTTACATTCCCGACAATCCGGTCCATTTTGTCAACTCTCAGATTCTAAATCAGACGGGCGCCGATAATTCCGAGTTGTTGTTCCGTCCAGGAGAATCCAAAATGTTTTATATTAATTCACGTCGGATGTCTGCAGCGAAGGAAGGTAGTGCCACACTCTCTCCAACCTGTGATGAGGAAAGAACACAGACAGATAAACTTGCGTCACTCTTGTGCACCGCTGGGCCGGAATTGGCGCTTACGAATTGGCAATTGAATCTGCCCAACGGAAAGTTGCTCCGGCTCCAAGGGCGGCTGCGTTCATGGCACGAACTCGGCTTCGGGACTTATAGCGGATTTCTAAGTTATACCACCCGATTCAGTTGGGATGGAATTTCGAGCGAGGCGATACTCGATTTAGGCCAGGTCTGTTATGCCGCTACGGTCTGGCTCAATGGGCGGGAGGTTGGGGACTCGGTTTTCACGCCGTTTCTGCTTCGATTGACTGGCCTAACGAAAGGTTGGCATAACTTGCGAGTGGATGTACTCAACACCTTAGCCAATTCAATCTGTGGAACGGAAGAACGCGAGCGCGACCTCGAGAAGAAGGGCTCATTCATCGGCACGTACGCTCCCTTGTATCTTCCGCTCGACCGGAAAAAGATTCCCTCCGGCCTCATCGGGCCTGTGGCATTGCGCCCAATCGAAAGGAGCATGGGGATCTCGCCCGCATTTTCCACACACGCGCAGGAGGACCGCGCTTCTTCCTGCACATTCGCATGATGGAATCTGCGTCACCTGTCTATTCTGTTGGCCGACTGGTTTATATAGCTCCCTGCATTTCTGATATCTGCTGTTTGGCCCTATCGGTGTCACTGCGGCCAACGTCGTGTTCCGACGCTGGCAGGCCCTTGACAGAATGACCAACTATCAGGTTCTGCAATCCTCTATGAATACTCCAATCACACTGATCCTGATCGGCGCAGGAAACCGCGGACGGGGAATATTCGGTGCCTATGCTCTGGAAAACCCGCATCGGGCGAAATTCGTAGCTGTCATCGAGCCGGATGAGGAGCGTCGCACTGCGTTCGCCGAGGAGCACGGGATTCTGGGTACGATGAGGTTTTGCTCGGTCGTGGAATTCTTTGAGCGTCATCCTGAAAAACTGGCGGATGGTCTTGTTATTGCAACCATCGAGGACGTGCGGACTGAGCCGATCGAACGCGGCATGCGCGCTGGATACGCAGTTCTGTGCGAGAAGCCTCTGGGATTAACGGCGCTCGCCTGCGTCGCAGTCACGGATGCCGCTCGCGCACACAGGGGGCTTTTCATGGTTTGCCACCAGATGCGCTACACACCGCTTTATAGAGCACTGAAAGAAATCGTCATATCGGGGAGATACGGACGGGTCATCAATATAGAGCACAGTGAGAATGTCAGTTTCGAGCACATGTCGCACTCGTTTGTGCGAGGTTTTTTCAACAACGACTCGCTCACCCCTATGATCTTGGCCAAGGCCTGTCACGACATGGACATTCTTCTTTACCTGACGGGTGCCAAGCCCCTGAGAATCGCCTCTTTCGGTGGCTTGGCACACTTCCGTCCGGAGAACGCGCCCGCAGGGGCGCCGGCTTTCTGCTTGGAGGGTTGTCCCGCAGCTAAGAATTGTCCTTACGATGTGCGCCGCATGTACTTCCGCTCCGACACCGACCCAGCTTATCTCCGCCAAATGGGCGTAATCCGAGATCAGAATCATCTCCTCGAACTACTTAGAACGAACCGATTTGGGCGGTGTGTTTACCGCTGCAACAACAATGTTGTGGATCACCAGGTGTGCTCCATTGAATTCGAGGGGGGGATCACCGCGTCCTTCGTGATGGACGGCCACAACGGCATCGAGCGTCGCCGGACGCGGATCAACCTTTCAGAGGCCGAAGTTGAGCTCGACACCTCCCGCAATACCATTGAAATCCGCAGGGCCAACGGGCAGCACGAGGTTCTCGCCCCTGCAGTGGGCGGCGGAACCCACAGTGGCGGGGATTTTGCCATAATGGAACATTTTGTGGATGCCATCGTGACCGGTCGCGACGATTTCGTTCTCACCTCGGTGGCGGATTCGCTGGACAGCCATCTGCTGTCCTTTGCGGCGGAAACTTCCCGGCGCGGCGCACAGACCATAAATCTCGCCGACTTCGAGCAAGGGGTGCGGAGTTCTCAATGATTTTTATGAGAAAAAAGATATCGAAAACATCCAGCCTGAAAGTGGGGCTTTTCAGTATAGGCCTTGAAACGTATTGGCCACAGTTTGAAGGTTTGAAAGAACGCCTTCTTGGTCACCATTCACACATTCGGGAGCGACTTCAAGCGCTTGACGTTCAGGTAACCGATGCGGGGCTGGTGGATAATCCAGAAAACGCAGGACAAGCAGGATCAACGCTGCGCCGTGCGGAGGTCGAGGTGATATTTCTGTTTATATCCACGTATGCACTCTCCTCCACCGTGCTGCCCGTGGTTCAAAAGGCTGGTGTGCCTGTGATTGTACTGAACCTTCAGCCTGTTGAACAACTTGATTACGCTCAATTTAACGCGCTCGGTGATCGCGGAACTATGACTGGAGTGTGGCTCGAACACTGTCAGTCATGTTCGGCGCCCGAAATCGCCTGTGTTTTCAATCGTGCCGGCATTCCTTACCACCTGATCACAGGATATCTACAGGATCCGGATGCCTGGCAGGAAATCGAGGATTGGGTCGACGCCGCCCGTGTGCGTGCGGTGATGAGGGCGAATCGCATGGGCGTGCTCGGGCATTATTATGGAGGTATGCTTGATGTCTACAGTGACATGACGCAACAGGCAGCAATTTTTGGCAATCATTTCGAACTACTAGAAATGTGCGATTTGAGCTCGATTCGGGATGGGGTGGCGGAGGTGGATGTGCAGGCCAAAATTCGGCAATTCCAAAAAGAGTTTGTGGTTGATGCTAGCTGTGAAGCGGTGGAGCTGGCTCGCGCGGCGAAAACCTCTGTGGCCTTGGATCGACTGGTGGAGAAACATGCGCTTGGATCGTTGGCCTACTACTACGAAGGCCAGCCGGGGAATTCATATGAAAATATTGTCACCTCCGTCATCGCGGGCAACACGCTGCTTACCGGACACAATGTCCCTGTCGCCGGCGAATGCGAGATCAAGAACTGTCAGGCGATGAAAATCATGGACGCGTTCGGCGTTGGTGGATCGTTCTCGGAGTTTTATCTCGCGGATTTCAAGGATGATGTGATGTTTCTTGGTCATGACGGGCCGGCGCACTTCGCTATCGCGGAGGGCAAAGTGGGGCTTGTGCCGGTACCTGTGTATCACGGCAAGCCTGGAAAAGGGCTTTCGATTCAGATGACGGTGAAGCATGGTCCCGTGACTCTGCTCTCGGTTGTTCAGAGGGGCAGCGGCAAGCTCGTGCTGTTGGCTGCGGAAGGCGAGTCTGTGGCAGGACCTGTGTTGCAGATTGGCAATACGAACAGTCGCTACCGCTTTTCCATTGGAGCCAAATCCTTCATAAACGAATGGTCAAAAACTGGACCATCGCATCACTGCGCCATTGGAGTGGGGCATATCACCGCGAAACTTTCAAAATTGGCGGCCCTGCTAGGAATCGAATTCCAGCGGGTTTGCTAAGCCTACACTCTTTCATCCATAAAATGGTGAAGAATTGATCAACGATGCGAACCGGCGGTCAACGAAATCGACCTTTGGCAGGCCATGAAATAGATGCCAATGGTCGATGGCAACCTACGCGGGAAGCAGGATGACGGGGCAGCAGTTCCTGCACTCTGATAAAAGAAAGTATTCGGCATGAGAGTGAGGCCGTCGCTCGTTGTCTCTGGCCAGTCGGCGGAAGCGCGAGGCCCAATCGTTGATGGCGACGATGTCCCCCGGGCGGGATGCTCGTGACCTTGATCGTCTTCACGGGGGCTGCACTCGCACCCCACGCTTGACGCCCGCGTGCCTGGCGGGCGAGCGCACCCGGCAAAAGCGGCTGCCAATTGGAACGGCATGGCTCTCTTTTCTACCGAACATAGCACAGCGAAAAAGACTCTCCTGCCACGACCTTCGCGCCCGCGTCGTCGCGCACAAGATGGTGTTTTTCCCGGCAGCTTGGGCACATTCTGAAACCGCCGTTCGGGGGACCTTCCGCCTCATCCCGCCAGCGGACCGTCGAGAGGCCCTCTATCGCGACTACGCTGCGATGCGCGACATGTTTTTTCGTGACCCGCTTCCGTGGACTGAAATCCTCGATGTGTTGGCGGATCTAGAAAGCCGCATCAATTCCCCTTGATCATTTCGCTTGGATCCACCCTCTATCCTCCAGAATCTTTAGGCGTGCCCGTCCCGTGGAAACGCTCCCTTCTTCCCAGTCAAAATCGCTGATGCCTCCCTCCGGGTCATTATCACCGGGATCAAGCAGCATCCGAAAAACGCCGAGTTGAGAAACGGTGTCTTCTACGGAATAGAGTTTTCTGTGTCCCGCCGGGGACTTGCTGGTCCAGTCCCATTTTAGCTGATCGGTTTTCTCCGCGACTTTGAGGAGCTTCTTGACGGCTTCGGCCGTATCCTTATCAAGCCCGACGGGGTTCATGGTTTTAAGCATGGCGGCAACCTCCTTGATGGTGTCCCCGCTTCGTTTTCCGGCCATCGTGTCGTTGAGGTTTCCGCGGCGAACGCGCTTGTGCCAATAGTTCCGTTCGATGGTTTGGATGGTATCCCCAGACCATGCAGCCACCTCACTGATGCTGTGATTCCCCGAGTTGGCCAGCTCGGAAATCCACGAGTGCCTCATGGCATGCGGTGTCACCTCTGACCTTTCCTTTGAGGCGACATATTTTTCAAACGGAGCTCGAAAATCGAGCAATCCCGTGGCGTGTGATTTTCTTGGCGGACGCCTTGCGGGAATACAAAAATCGCGTTTCGGACTTGTCAGGAAGCCATTCAAAAATGTGCAG
The DNA here is from genome assembly GCA_964600115.1 of uncultured Chthoniobacter sp. GTDB lineage: Bacteria > Verrucomicrobiota > Verrucomicrobiia > Chthoniobacterales > Terrimicrobiaceae > QYQL01. Next base: position 41,422 of record CAZRIL010000034.1, read on the forward strand.
AATGCTTCTGACAACGGGATCTCCCGCGTTTCCCCATCCTTGGTTCTCCAGAGGTATTCCCTGCTAGTGGGAAGAACTTGGGGTTCCTTGCCAGGAATCGTTAGAACCTGCCGCTTGAGATCAAACCATGACACGCGGGAGTGGGCGATTTCCCCCGCTCTCATTCCCGCATGAAATCCGCAGTAGAGGACGAACCGGAGATTGTCGCGAGGGCATTCGGAAATCCAGGTGTTCGACGTCTCCATGTCCACGACGACCTGCCGCGCTTCGGGCTTGTTCTCCAGAGGAATGACAACCCGTCCCGGAAGACAGCGAATATGGTCCAAAAATGCCTGGATGGTCGCTATGGTCGATTTGGCACCGGCGGAGGAATTTTTCGCGCGCCGGTCGTAGTAGGCTTGGAGTTGCTTTGTCGTCACCTGCGCTGGGGAGGATGCTCCGCATGAGGCAGCAAAGACGCTCAAACAACTTCCGACACGGGGGGCGGTATCGGGACGAAATGACCGGATCCGCTTGCCAGCAAGGTGTGCAGGCCGATGCCCGTGGAGTTTGTCATCAAGGTAGCGCTTGATCGCCGCCTTCCACGCGATTTTCTCGCCCTTGCCTTTGACGGGTTTTCCTCTCAGGGCATCGGCCTTGCGGATGGCCTCCTCGAAATCCCGGGTCTGCAGGTTCACCCGATGCTGGGCTCCATCGAGCGTGTAGCGGAGCCAGTAGGTGAGCTTCTGTTTGTAAATACCCTTCGCCTTCGGGTCGGCTGCGGCTGTTTTTGGCATAAGAAATACACCCTTCTTCAGGTGATCAGATGGGAATGGTATGCTAAATTTGGTATGCTAACAGCACAATTATCCTCCATAGAATATTTTTAATCGATTTTTCACGTGTTTGTATTATATGCTTTATACAAGCATATTACATAAATAACAAAATAGACTACGGATCAGAAGGTTGAAGGTTCGAGTCCTTCCGGCTGCACCACTTCCAGATCGGTGTCTTATTCTTGGTGTCTTATTCTTGGTGTCTTATCCGGGCTCTCCACCGCCTCTCCACCGCCTCTCCACCGCCTCTCCGCCGACGAT
>CAZRIL010000035.1:0-42403 GCA_964600115.1 uncultured Chthoniobacter sp.
CCCCGCAGGTGGTGAATACTCACCGTCGATGCTACCGTCCGCGCTCAATCTCGGGCCATCCCCACGCAGGTGGGGAATACGTCGTCAGACATTCCTGCGAGCATCAAGAACACGGGCCATCCCCACGCAGGTGGGGAATACGCGCCAACCAAAGCATGTTTTTATTTTCATGGCGGGCCATCCCCACGCAGGTGGGGAATACCAGTTCCTTCGCTATTTCGGTGTTGTTCATTTCGGGCCATCCCCACGCAGGTGGGGAATACTCGTATTTGACCCGAGGCGAACGCTTCAAAGACGGGCCATCCCCACGCAGGTGGGGAATACCGCATCCCGCCGCCTGAGATCGATAGAATCCGCGGGCCATCCCCACGCAGGTGGGGAATACGTTGTCCTCCCGGCGCTGGCTCCGGTCGCGCCGGGCCATCCCCACGCAGGTGGGGAATACGATGAAATACTCCCGCGCTGGCGGGAGCGTGGCGGGCCATCCCCACGCAGGTGGGGAATACGTTGCGGCCGATCGTGGGGATCACGCGGCCTCCGGGCCATCCCCACGCAGGTGGGGAATACAGGCACCTGGCACTGGCCGTCCGCAGTTCAACCGGGCCATCCCCACGCAGGTGGGGAATACACCGGCTCTGTCAACGTATCGTGTTTGGTTTTCGGGCCATCCCCACGCAGGTGGGGAATACACGCCCTGGTCGCCTGAATCGCAAGTCAGATCCGGGCCATCCCCACGCAGGTGGGGAATACTTGATTCATCATCTGGCGACCGCTGGCAACCGCGGGCCATCCCCACGCAGGTGGGGAATACACGCCTCCGCATACAAACTGCGTCCTCTGTTGCGGGCCATCCCCACGCAGGTGGGGAATACTTGGTTTCAGAGCAATCCGCAGTTTCTCAATGCGGGCCATCCCCACGCAGGTGGGGAATACCGCCTTCCGTTCTCCCAAAGCGCAATGACCTGCGGGCCATCCCCACGCAGGTGGGGAATACGGGACAATCTCCAAAAGGGCACACAGGATGCGCGGGCCATCCCCACGCAGGTGGGGAATACACTGGTTGACTCAGTAGTTTACAAAAACGTCACTACATGAAAAGGGGGCTTTCTGAGGGGTGGATCAGAAGGGACGGAGGGAGGCGTCGACCCAGTTTTCAGCTATGAGATGGAGGCCGGAGAGGTCTGCGTCACGGTATCCCGATTTTCCTTCCGGGCCGTAACGCTCAACAAGGTAGCCTTGGCAATTTGGGGAAGAGGAGATGGATAGAAAGCCAAAGTCCGATGGAGCGTTGCGGGTGATAAAGTCGAGGACCTTGCGGTGTGTGCGGGGGTTGAGAGTGCCTACGAAGACGTTCGGGCGGGGTTCAATGAACCAGCGTTTGAGGTGACCACGGATGGCTGGAGGGACGTCGTTAGCGACGAGGACTGTCATGCTTCAGAGTGGGGCTGAAGTGGATGAATCGGAACCTCCGGCTCCTCGTCAAAACCTTCAAAGAGGGCAATGAGATCGTCAGGCATGCGCTTGAGCAGACGGGTTTGCTCGACATTGCGTTTGAAAATATTGCGCACAAGTGTGCCGTCGTCCTTGGGGTCTATAGAGATCGCCTCGAAGGCGGCAGGCCACGAAGTCTCATGTTTGTAGAGATCAGCGGCGTCGTAGATGAACGGAAGGGTGCCCGCAACATGAACAAATCCAAGCTGGGGGATGAATCCCATCGAGCAGCAGACGGCGGCAGTCAGGGCATAGTGGGAGGCCGTGGCAGCGGAAAGGGCACGGTTGATATTGTCAGCAATGTTCCAGTTCGAGGGGTTGTAGTCTCGCCCTTTCCAAGTGATGCCGAAGCGGATGCCGAACTCCTCATAGAGGTGTTTGACGCGGCGGCCCTCCATTCCCCGGAGCTGTTTGATCGAAACTCCGCCGGTGGGCACGTCGGGGAACCGGTGCCGGAACATCCGACGGGCGATTTCGTTGCGCTTCTGGGGGGCGGCCCAGGCAGAGGCATGGATGCGGGCCATCGAATTGTCGTGGTTCGGTGTGATGCCGAAGGCATAAAACCGGAGGCCGTCCTCCCCGAGCCAAAGGAGCGGACAATTGCACTGAGCGGCAGCCTTGATCGCGGCATGGGTAATGGTCGTGCCGGGACCTAGGATGGCCGCTGAGACAGTGGCTATTGGAATCGGACAGATCGTGCCATCGGCCGCGAGCCACTTGATTGAGGAATCGTCCACCTCCACCCGCCCGTGTTCGAGATAAACTGGCGTCCACCGGTCTTTTGCCGGGGCAAGAGTGTCGAGCGGCGGACGTTCGAATATCGGCATGCGACAATCAAGGCGCGAGCGGAGGGAAGGGAAGAATCCTCGCGACCGGACGTGACTGGAATTCGCGGCGTCCGAAAGAAATCGGTTGGTCGGCCTGATACCAGGTCCCATCAGAGGTTTCCTCTTTCTGTCCGACACATCGCGCGGCATCGAAACCTGCGAGGCCGAGCTTTTCCACGAGGATACGGAGAGCCTCTGATGCGGTCGGGGCAAGCACCGGGGTGAGTGGCGCTGCCGGGAGGCAGCATTTCCTCCCGAACCAGAGACCCCACTTCGGATCTTCGAGGGCGGAAGCACAACCTTGGAGAACCGTCCCATCGCCCTCCAATACCACAAGGAATTTTGCGTCCATGAGGTAGGTGCGGTGGGTGATGACGGTTCCAAAGGGGCTTCCATCGCCTGCCTTCCTCGGAGTGTTCATTTTGGCAAACAAGTTGCTCTTGTCCTCTTTCCAATCATCGATCCATCCGCCACCGATCGTGTGAAAATCGGATAGCCGGACGATGGGCACGCCGGAGGCATTGTCCAATCGGAGCACCGACTGCCTGAGGGTAGACAGCGGGCGTAGATGCGCTTCCTCATCCGGGGCATGTTTATCAATGCCCATGGCAGCGGCCAAGAGGCCGATGATCCCGCTTTTCGTCGGGCACGATTCCGTTTCCCGGTGCTGGAATTTCGACGAGGCCCCCCAAGCCTGCAGAGGGGCGTCCAAGTAGATTGCGAGTGCGCTATTCGACATGGCTCGTCAGTTTTTCGAGGAATGCCTGAATGCCGATTTCGGTAAGCCAGAATTCCTCCTGCACAATGCCCCAGGTCGTTTTGAGCTTGGCCAACTCGCTCTTGAGCGCATTCAACGATGTCGCTGCAAGGCCCTTTCCATTTGCCTGCACCGGACTTTCAAAAGCGTTGATGAGCTGGATCGGTTGGCCTTTGGATTTGAAAATGCCGAGCACCTCAAATGGCAGGGTCGCCGCGTTCATCGAGGTTTTGCGCGCTCCGGGCACGGCGGTCAGGGTTGCTTGGACAAATGCAGCAAGGACGGCCTTCTTTTCCTCCACCGACAACTTGGCAAGGTGGCTTTCGGAAAAGAGGAGATCCAGATTCACTGCGGCATAGCGGTAGTAGGTTGCGGAGGTGAACTCCAGAGTTCCAATCATTCCAGCGCCTGCATCCTCGGCATCGGCTTTCCGGTCGTCCACCGCAGCGTAAAAATCGATCTCGTTTGTCGCCTTGTGAGTGGAGAGTGCGTGCGAGAACATTGCAGCGCCTTCGACATTGAGCGTTGCGTCGTTAGCGACCATCCGACCAAAGAACGCGATGTCCGCCGCGTCGAGGCGGTCCACTTTCTTTGCGGCCTTCTTTGGATCTTCTCCTTTTGCCACGGACTCTGCGACTTGAGTAATTTCAGATGGTGACAGATAGACCGCAGTGGTGACCTGGGCTTCGTGTTTCGAATCCTGCTTGCTGAATGTTTCGCAGATTGCCTGCGCCAGTGTTGCAGCTTTTCCAGCTTCGACGCCTGCCGCAAGCAGGGCCTGCGTGAAAGGTTCCTTCAAAAACCGGCTTCGGATTCCTTGAAAGCCTGGTGCCAATTCGGAAGCAGCGACTCGCGCCGCGCGTTTCAAACACTGGCTGGAGAGACGGGCGCGTTGGACTCCGCCGAAGACGGCGGTTTTCGGGGAGCCCACGTCATCGCGGTTCAGGCACGAGACGGGGAACGATTGCAGGATGTGGAGTTCGATGAGTTTCATTGGTTTTGTTTGTGTGGTGGATTGTTGGTTTGATTTTAAAGTTGGTTTGAACAAGTCTTCACTCCGGTGACAGGCAGAGCATCCCAAAGCCGAATGCCTTCGCCGGGCCGATGCCCGCAATAGCCGCTTTTTTGAAGAGTGCTGCATCGGCAACGTGGAGGAGACCGACAAATTCCGTCGTGCTGTGGAGTCCGGCCTCGCCCTTTTTTACGAATGACTGGCGGGGACGAGGAACGGTGCGGGTGGAGGCCGGATCGAATGTGAATCCCGCGTCTTTCGCTTTTCTTGCGAGCCAGGTGAGCAGTTCATCGCGGTGGCTCAGCGGCACACGCCGGCTATTTTTTAGAAGCTTCCCGGCTTTGTCGGAACGGACTTTTTTGGTCGGGTTCGCCAGCAGGGAAAACCGGTAGGCGCGGTGCTGGAAGAATGCTTCGGGCACAGGCTTGCTCTGCCAGGAATCTTCCGGGCACCAGTCCGGACGCACAGGTTCATAGGCGGATAGGATCAGGAGCCGAAACCCTTGGTCCGTGTCGTCGAGGCGGGTAAGGAAATCTCGCGCCTCGCCATCGCGTCCGGGAAAAGCCTGCCACGTCTTTTGGTGCCACGCGTAGCTGTCGCGAAGCCCGGCTTTGTAGGCGGTCTCGTGATCGATCTCGATTTTCGTGAGAAAGGGCGTGCTCATAGCGTGGAAGCCTTTTCTGCGGGTGCCTGCCAGAAATCGCAGGCCCAGCGGGTTTTGATGTTGTCAACTTCTTTTGCCCAGCGCCGGAGGTCCCAGAGGAGGCGGTTGTAGTCGAGAGCAATTCCCTCGCGGTCAAAGCGGATGAAAAGCCTGTGCAGGCTCTCGCCAAGCTCCTCCAGTTCGTTTCCATTGGCTGACAGAAGCCTGCGGAAGAGGCGCTCCATTGATTCGAGTGCGTCACCAGCCCCGAGTCTGAGCGCCGCCCGGCCAAGCGAATTACCGCCAAGCTGGTGATTCGGATTCTCGGCGTAGAGCGCTGCTGTGATGGTGTCGGGCAGTTTGTGTTCACCCAGCGCACCAAGGCGCCCCAGGACGGGAAACGCATAGTGCCGGGTGGTATCGCTCCAATACCGGCGGAGCTCGGCGCGGTGCCCGCGATCCTGGCAAGTTCGGATGAGCTGCTCGATGAACGGCTCTTTGGTGGGACTTTCTGTTTTCATTTTTTCTTCTTGGGTTTCGGATTCAAGACTTTCAGCCCGGCGGCATATGCCTGGAGCTGGCGCGGCGTCTGCCGGGAGCAGACCGAGTTATAGGCATCGCGAGCCGCACACCGGACAGCCACGGTCCACGGGTCTTCGCCCTCGCCGAAGGAGAGCCCGTCCATCAATGCTGGCATGCGGACGATTTCGAGTAGTGTGCCGGACTGCTGGTCGAGGGCATGCCAGAAGTGTTTCTTGGCCCCATCGGTCGGTGGCGATTCGTTTTTCAGCGCCGCCCCATACTGCTTGACTGCACCGTAGAGCTGCTTCGATTGCTCATCGGCATATTTGACCCCGGCTTCGTAACGGGCTCTACCGATCTCGGTGAATAACGAGCGAGGAAGTGGGAATACCGACTCCAGAACATCTATAATCTTGGCGTCATCTGCTTTGCAGAGTTCCACGAGGAGAACTTCGATCAAATCGTCTTCAAAAGCTTGGGCATGGCTCTGAATGTTCAATGGTGCGCTCTGTGGTTGGGATTCGGTTGCCCGAATCTGCGCCACTAGGTGAAGGTCTTTCCAAATCCCTCGGGCGAGGTCAGCTCGGAGAGGGACTCGTTTGTCCTTTTTGGAAATGATCGTCGCTGAAGGTTCCCTTGCGGCAGGATATTCCGGATATGACAAACCGTCTTCTAACCAGGCGTGAACCAAATCCGTGTGCAGCTTTAGCCGACACTTCAAAGGGACGAGCCTGCCGAGAAGGCTTACGCAGTTTGTCCCTTGCGAACTGTCAGTCCACACGGGGCACCCCAGTGTGACTCCGGCATCCCCAAGCGTTCCGCTATCAATGCAATTGAAAATCACAGTTTCCTTGAGATTGTTTCCCCGAAGGAGAGCGTGAAGGATTTTCAGACTCGGCCCATTGCCCTTGATTTTTGAGGCCATTGAGCCTCCGACAAAAAAATTCTGATAATTCAAGATCGTGCGCGCCAAGAATGCTTCCGAAAACGCTCTTGCTGTTCCGCCCTCATGATCCAGATGAGTGGGTGTGTTTCCTGTCGCAAGGTGAAAGACCATTTGGCTTGCCAGGTAGGGCTCAACACCTTCATCGACTGCTCCCTGCAAAAACCTCGGTCCGTCACCGAACAGGTTGAAGTGGGGAAAAATGTCCGAGCGGCGGAGGTAGGCGGGGACTCGGGTTTCGAGATCATCGCCGAAGCCTTTCCAGTGGTCCGGAGTCTCCGGTGCGCCGAGTTCGGCTTGTGTAATGCAGACAAGCAGGCGGACAAAGGAGATCCGCTCGTGCGCCAGACAGTCGAGATCCGCGATGTCGGCGCTCTCGCGAAATGCGGTTTCGAGACTGACGAGGGCATTTCGCCCGTCGAGGTAGCGGACCGGAATCCAGGGTTTTTCAACGAGATGAAAGGTGTTCATAGAATGGTTCAGAACCACGATTCCTCATCGTCGGGAATAGTGGGGACAGTGGAGTTGCGCTCGTGGGAGAGACCCCATTCCTCGTGATAGCTGAGGTGGTAAGCCTGAGTCGCAGGGGCATGGCACGGCAGGCAGTCTGCCGAATCACGCGGGCAAACGGCGAGGATGGATTCTGGAAAATGTTGGGGGAGCCAAGAAGGGTTTGCCGGGGCCCGGAGCAGATCGGCAATCAAGTATCTTGGCACGCGGCAGGCATTCTGGTGGAGCTTGCGAGCCAGATCAAAGTCAAACCTGCCGGGAATGACCGTATGCGAAGTCCCATCCGAAAAGCACAACGAGACGCCCTCGGCAGATTGAGCCGGCGGAGACTGGAGAAGGATCACGAAGCCGGAAGGTTTGGGTTTCCAGCGGGTCTGCATTCCCTCGATATCATCGACAGCGCCGGTTCCGAAGACGGTATTCAGCCACGCGGTGCTGACCATTTGTTCCACCAACTTGTCGAGTTCCAGCCGTAGTGCTTCAGCACCGGAGGGCAGAGGTTGTGGAATGCGTGACGATTCCTCCAAGAGAGGGCGGATTTTCTCCGACAGCGTCACTTGTGAAAGCGCGCCCCAGACTCGCTGCGCCTGGAACAGGGCGAACGGGGGATACACATACGCCGAAGCGCCGAGCGACTTCTTGATTGCGGCGACGTCCGCCGTCCAATCCACCGATGGCTGGAGGATGATGCAGCGCGCTTGCTCAAACCCCTGCGGGCGGCACCGTGCATGGCGGTGGAGGCGTCCAATGCGCTGGAACAGGAGATCTGTCGGAGCCAGATCGGTCACGAGCAGATCTGCGTCGATATCCACCGACTGCTCGACAACCTGAGTCCCCACCAAAATGCAGCCCGATTTTGGCCGATCATCATCCCCCTTGCCAAGCAGGCGCATCCATCGCCCTTCGTTTTCATCCCTGCGAAACTGGGGAAACCGGCTGTGGAGGAGCCCGAAAATAATTCCCGTGTCCCGGCAGGTGGATTTGAGCAAGCCGAAGCATTCCTGCGCTGCCGCAATCGTATTTCTGACAATCAGAACGCATGCGCCGGATTCTGCTGCTGTGGCAACCTCACGAATCCACTCCGTTCCATCCTTCGGGAGGTTTTCGATATGGATGGTTTTTTTCTGCCGATCAGTCTCGGGAATCGGGATTGTCTGCGCCTCGGATGATCCCCTGGGTATTTTTGTGATCAGCGGATAGGCATTTGACGGTGAATTCTCCACAGCTCCTGCTGCAGCCACAAGTTGTGCGCGGCGGACCTTGGTGAGGGTTGCCGAGAGGACGATCACTGTGCATCCGACTTGGAGGAGCCATGCGACCGCGCGATCCACAAGTGCCGACGTATAGGGATCGTAGGAGTGAACCTCATCCATCACGACGACCTTGCCACCAAGGGCAAAAAGCCGCAGGGCCGAGTGCTTCACCGGCAGCACCGCCATCAGAGCCTGGTCCATTGTGCCAACTCCAAATGGTGTCAGAAGGGCCTTTCGTGAATCAGAGAACCAGAGATTGGCCAACGCCGCTCCCTCGTCATCGTCGGCGAATGCAGGCATCACCGAGGTCAACCGTCGCCCTGAGAGCAAGGCATTGCCATGTGTGAGCGACAGAACGGAGGGAGATGCCAGAACGTTCGCGAGAAAAGCATTCACCCGTTCGTGGATGCGATTGCTCGTCAATTGAGTGGGCAACGCAAAGTAGATCCCGGACTCGCCGCCCTCATTCCAGCGCCGGAAGGTCGCAGCCAAAGCGGCTTCCGTCTTTCCTTCGCCCATCGGGGCTTCCACGATGAAAAGTCCAGGCGACCCAGCCGCCTCCACTAAAGCCGATTGAAGGGGCCGCATCTCCATTGGGCGGTCTGGCGTGGCAGAAAACATCCTGGCGAACGCCACCCCTTCAGTCACTTTGTGTCGCTGCCACCCGATGTCGGCCAAAGCCGCCTCCGCCCTTTCCCTCGCAATCTCCACCGATGTCGGGCGGTCCATTCCCTCGCACGGGAACCACCCGGTATTCGAGCCGATCCAGTCGCAAAATACCATGAAGCCGGTAAACCAATGAAGGAGTGCGGATTTCTCGACGGCACCCTTTGGCAGCGGCCCAAACACGCGGCAGATTTCGGCGAGAAGTTCCTCCTTGAATCGCTTCACCCACACCTCGTCGCCCTCAATGACCTTCTGCCCCCGTGCCGCCACGGCGGAGTATTTTCCATGGTGCCCACCAACGGAAATCTGCCAACCGGGCGGTTCTCCTCCAAACTCTGGGAGCGACGCCAAAAACCGCTGCCCCGTTTTTGTATGGTTACCCTCGTAAATGTCTGGGGAGTCCAGCCCCAGCACCCGCTGCCACCGCTGCCGCCAGTCCGGGCATTTCATCAAAAATCCGGGAGTGATCTTTCCGATATCGTGTGCGGAAACCAATGCAACCCCGCCTTCGGGAAAAAGCCGGGCAGCAGGCAAAGGAAGCAAATGCACGGCGCAATCCGCCACGGCTCCCACATTCAGGCAGTGATCTCGGACAGACAGGCAAGGGAGGCCGGTTTCATCGGTCTTTGCCCAGCAATCCTGCATGCGAAGAGGACAAATCATACTAGGGCAAAGCTGCTGAGACAATCCGCAAAGGAGAAGGCGGTATGGGCGTAGAATTCCATGCAGTCCGTCGCGGCAGGATAGCGGTCCCGCGAGGCGGGGAAAGCAATTCCTGATGGAGAGTGACGGCAGTCATGCTTCGTGAAATACACTACCTACCAGGTCAACGGCTGTCCTACCCCATGAAGAGATTATTGTATTTTGTAGTTTCTGGGCGTGGAGAAGGGCGGATCACAATATGTGGATGACTGATTGGGGCAAATATCCGGGAACACCGTCTTGTAAGCCCGGAACTCACTCTTGTTCCGAAAAAGCGAACAGCGGCTGGCTTTTTGGCAGCCGCAGAGAGTTCCAAGTGAAGAGTGTAAGTTCGAAAGCTTCGCTTGCTCGGATTGGTGGAACTCGTAAGCGTCCAGTAGAACAGTATACAAATATTCACGATCGGGATGGCGAGCACTATCATTGTGAGCATCCAATTACCCATCGTGACCGGCTCATGATTTTTCTACATAACTGCTTAAGGTTGATAAAGTGCTCTGTCAGCAAATGCACGGTGCGGGATTTGCGCCGGCAACTGATCTTCACCCGCGCTGCGATTTTGAAGAGCTTGAGCCGGATCTGTTCCACGGTGGCCTGTGCCAGATCCGTGCCGCGCAGCACCTCGGTCCGCAGAACCGAGAGCAAGGAGGTGCGCAAATGCGCTGAACCACAACCGTAGCTGGTTGGAGGCCATCCAGTGCGTGCTCGTGCGGTCGACGATTAGATCCTGCTGCGCTTCCTTGATCCGGTTTCCCATCTCCCGCGGGCGCAGTAAAACTTTTCGTAAAGACAGCCCGCTTCAAACCGGGCGTTCTCTTCCTCGCGGCAGTCGAAGAGGCACAGTGAATTGTCCCGATACATGTGCGGCGCCCCGCCGTGGAGGATGCGCGGCTTCATTACCCAGATCGTCGGGCTGCTGCCCGCTCGCCAAGTGAGCTTTACCCAGCAGGCCGAGTAGGTATCGGTATGCAGCGTGCCGCGGCATTGCAGGTGGTCGCCGGCAACCTTATCTTCGACACCTTGGTGGAGACCTGCAGCATCATCCCCGTGGAGTGATCCTCGCTGCAGGTTGTGTCACAATCCGCCTACAGGTTCCGTTTCTTGTGGTAACAATGCGGGTGGGGCATGGCTCAATTTTTTTGCCATTTCCTCGGAGTGAACGTTCCGAACGTGGCTGTATGTCCCTAAAATCAGTTTGCCTCCGTCTTGGTGACCTTGCCAGTTGGCGATTACTTTTACATCAACGCCAAGCTCTATGCATCTGGTAACAAACATGCGGCGCAGAGCCCTTTGGCTGAAAGCGGGAAGATTGAGGCGGTTGCACGCTGCAGCCAGCGCTTTTTTGGCATCCTTGATTTCAAAAAGGGTGTCGCTCTGCTTTATCGCTCGCTTGCTGATGAGCCTGGCAATCAAAGCTTCGGCCTGCGGATAGATGGGGACCGTGAAGGGGGTCTTTGTCTTGTGCCTGAAAAAGGTGAGCTGCTTTTTGGCCGCGTTGACGTGCTGCTTCTTAATGCCCGCGGCCTCAGCCTGCCCGACGCCAACCAGACCCAAGAATTCCAGAAAATCCGCGCTCTCCTCTGAATCCGCATTGTACTTTTGCGCCCTGACGTCCGCCACGATCGCTTTAAACTCATCAAAGGAGGGAGTGATGCGGATCGGCTTCACAGTCTTTTTTGATCGGAGCTTTTCTGCTGGAGAGGAAACCAGGATCTTGTCATTTACCGCCATTTCGAACAGGGCTTTGGCCAGCAGCACGTAGAGCGTATGGGAGGCGTAACCGAATTTGTATCCAGCCAGCCACGCCTCCAGATCCGAAGGGATAATCTTGGCTACCTGGCAGTCCGCCCCGCCAGGAAAGTCAGCGAGCAACCGCTCCACGATGTGCTCTTTGCGGTAAATGGTGGCCGGCGCCTGATTTTGGATGGTGGCCAGGTATTTTGCGCAAAGTTCCCGCAGGGTGAGCCGACCCTTCGAGGAATCTACCTTGCCAAGATCGCGCAGGAAGTCGGCAAGCTTCCGTTTCGCCTCGGCCTTGTCCATGGTTTTAAGCGACGCTCGTTTTTGTTTGCCCTCGTGCTTCGCGAGTGCATAATACACCCCGTTCGATGAATAACGATAGAGGCATGGCACGTCAGTTTTTTGGAACACCGGCTTTTCAGCTTGGCTTGTTGTCTTCACACACGCAACATACAGGTTACAAAAATGGGTTACAAGAACATTTTGGAATCTTGCTCATAAGTGATATAACATATTCACTTACAGAAGTTTCGGGGTCTTAGCTCAGTTGGTAGAGCGCCTCAATGGCATTGAGGAGGTCAGGGGTTCGAATCCCCTAGGCTCCACTTTCCTTGAAACGGAAAGTGGCGCCGAGAATTTTCGGCCTGAGAAAAAAGCGAATGACCGGACCTTGCCTGCCGAATGCGGCATCCTCTGGATTCCCTGTGAAGCTGACCGGTTGAAGCGTGCGTCTTAGCCTCAAGGACCCGACAAGGCGATCCGTGCCTCAGTGGTTGAATAAAGCATTTCGCGGCGGTAGTTTGATCCTTCTGCACCTTGTCGTGATGCTGCCCTCCAAGCAAAGGCGGTTTGAATCCTGGCCTGATATCCCCATTTTTCGCCCGCTCCGGATCACCCCACCAATTGTTTGGAGAACGAAGCGCTTTTTCCGGGGCACGGCAAACGGTCTTCCCGGAACGGACCAGTCCCCCGCCTCCGCTAAGCGGTGCTCATTGGCATAGCAATGTTGCTTGTGCGCCGGACAAAAAAAAGCCCCGCCGAAGCGGGGCTTTTACTAAAAAGTCACCGAGCAACTACTAGGAGCTTGGGGGCTGGCTGGAAACAAAGTTTGTGTAAGCCCCAATGATATTCGTGTAGGCCGAACCGGCTTGGCGCGCCTGAAGGATCGATCCGTCACCCGCTTTGCGGTAAATAATGAATCCTTTGTTGCCGTAAGGTTTCGCAGTGGCCAGCGGCGACTGCCCTCCGGTAGCGGTGTTGGTGAAGTTTCCGGAGCTCAGGAAAACTGTGGATCCCTCGCTGCTTTCGTTGACGGCATAGAGGACAAGAGCGCTTTTCCCAGGGGCTCCCGGCGTATCAGCTGTCGGGACAACACCCGGAGCGCTGATCATTTTTTTGAAATCGTTGGTTGTCATGTAATTTCCGCCAACCATGTTGGTGGCCCAAGTTGTCCAACTACCCCCCGTGTCTCCTGGCCAGCCGAGATTTGTGTCACCGGTTGTGGTGGCATCGAGAGCCATCTGCTGCGAGGCCAGGTGCAATTGCTTGCAGTTGCTCAGCGTCTGGGTCATCTGGCCGCGTGCCAGAGCACCAGTGATCGCCGGCAAGGCCAGCGAGGCCAGAATGGCGATGATGGAAATAACGACGAGAAGCTCGATGAGTGTGAATCCGGAGGAACGTTTCATAAGGTTTCGAGAGAATGTGCTTCAATTGTTACCCGGTGTCAAACGCATTTCTCTGAGAATTTATAGTGCTGTAGGGCCGCCGGGCGTCATCGGGTAATCGGCTCGAATTTCCGGCCGGGAAGGGCTGTTTTCCTTGGAATTCCGGCCTATCGCACGGCAGCCCAGGAATCCTCAATTGTGCGGAGGCGGGCTTGTTTGCTGCCGAGCCGGGGGACGCAGGAGATGAGCGCCTTCGTGTAGGGATGCTGCGGATTTTTCAGGAGGCTTTCGGTGTCCCCGTATTCGACAATTTCGCCGCGGAACATGACGGCCACGCGCTCGCAGAGGCCGCGGATGATCGCAAAATTGTGGGTGATCAGGATGAGCGACATCCCGAACTCGCTGCGAAGCCTGCGGAGCTCGGCGAGGATCTGGGCCTGGATGGTCACATCCAGAGCCGTGGTTGGTTCGTCGGCGATGAGAAGCCTTGGCCTGCAGCTGAGAGCCATGGCGATCATGGCCCGCTGCTGCATGCCCCCGCTGAGCTGGTGCGGGTAGTCGTGCATGCGTTTTGCGGGATCGACGATTCCAACCGCTCCGAGCCATTTTATGATCTCGGCATCCACATCGAGAACGTCCGGACGGTGGAGGAGGATTCCTTCAGCGATCTGGCTCCTTATCGAATAGACAGGGTTCAGGGAGGTGGCGGGTTCCTGGAAAACGTAGGCAATCCCGCCGCCGCGCATGAGCCGGATCTGGCGGGGCGACATCTTCAGGACGTCCCGGCCAAGAAAGAGGATCCTGCCGCCGGCATATTCGGCAGGCGGGGTCGGGATCAGCCGGGTGAGCGAGAGGGCTGTGACACTTTTGCCGCTGCCGCTCTCGCCGACGATCGCCAGAGAGTCGCCTTCCTTCATGGAAAACGACACGTTTTTCACGGCATCGACTGTGCCGTTTTCGGTCCGGAAGCGGATCGAGAGGTTGTGGAGTTCGAGAAGGTTCATGGAAAGGAAATCCACCACAGAGGACACGGAGAGAAACAAACGGGCAAAGCAACTTTTCTCTTTCCTCCGTGGTTAAACAAATTCATCGGGTGGCGGCCGCACGGCGGAGGGCGTCGCCGGCCAGGTAGAATGCGAGCGAGGCGGTGAAGATCGCGAGGCCCGGGAAAAAAACCAGCCACCAGGCGTCGAGAAAATAGGTTTTTCCATCGGCGATGATATTCCCCCATGTCGCCTGCGGCGGGGGCACACCGAAGCTGAGGAAGCTGAGCCCGGACTCCACGAGGATCGCATCGGGGATGCTGATCACGGCGGTGACAAAAATCGGAGCGAACGCATTCGGGAGAATATGGCGGAAGATGATTCGCATCCGGCTCTGTCCGAGGGCGCGGGCCGCGCGCACGTATTCGCTTTCGCGGAGGGTCAGGAATTCCGCGCGCACGAGACGTGCGGTCCCTGTCCATCCCACGAGCCCGATGACCGCGATGATGATCCAGATATTCGGCCCGATGATGGCGATCGCTGTCAGGATGAGGAAGAACGAGGGGAAGCAGAGGAGAGCATCGACAATGCGCATGGCCACGTTGTCGACCCAGCCGCCAATGTAGCCCGAGACGGCTCCGACAAAGATCCCGATTCCAAGAGATACCGCCATCGCGACAAATCCGACCGTCAGCGAGATGGTGGAGCCGGCAACCATCCGCGAAAGAACATCCCTTCCGAGGCTGTCTGTCCCGAGCCAGTTCACGGCATTCGGGGGCAAAAGTTTTCGCTCCAGAAATGTGGCGTTCGGATGCAGGGGCATCGGAAGGTTCAGCCATGAGCAGATGCCCGCCACGATGGCCACTGCAAAAAACAGAATGATCACGACGGTCGCGGCGAGCGCCAGGCGGTCGTGCAGATACCTTCGCGCCACCCGGCGGAACGGGCTGTCCGGTTGGACCGGTTGCGGTATGGCATCAACGGTTGCTGTCACGATGGTTTCTGGATCGACGGGCGAGGATGGCGGAGCCCGGCGGGCTTGTCACGCCTGTTGAGATGAATGCCCGTGCGGTTCGCTAAGAAAGGAGCGAGGGCATCCTGCCCGTCATCGTTTCCGTTCGCGGGCGAGACGCTCTTGCCTCCTGTTTGGTTCAGCGTGAACGTAAATCGGGCTATCCCATCGCCTTCGCATACTGTTCCTCGACGAACGGCCAGTTCACAATATTCCACCAGGCGGTCACGTAGTCGGGACGGCGGTTTTGATATTTGAGATAATAGGCGTGTTCCCAGACATCGAGGCCGAGCAGGGCCTTCTGGCCCTCCAGCAGAGGCGGGTCCTGGTTCGGGGTGGAGACGATCGCCAGCTTGCCATCCTTGAGAACCAGCCAGGCCCAGCCGCTGCCGAACCGCTTGAGGGCGGCATCGTTGAATTGTTTTTGGAATTCCGCGAATGATCCGAACGTTTTCTGAATGGCCGCAGCGAGCGGTCCGGTGGGTTCTCCGCCGCCCTTGGGCGACAGCATCAGCCAGAAGAGGCTGTGGTTCACGTGGCCGCCGACATTGTTCCTCAAACCCGTGCGGATCGCCTCCGGCGTCTTGTCGAGATGGAGGAGCAACTCTTCGGGAGAATATTTTGCGAGCTCTGGCTGGTCGGCCAGAAGCTTGTTGGCATTCGTGATATAGGCCTGGTGGTGTTTGTCATGATGCAGGTGCATGGTTTCGGCATCGATCGTGGGTTCGAGCGCCTCGTAAGGGTAGGGAAGGGGAGGCAGCGTGTAGGGGCCTGTCGGGCCCGCCGGAGCGGGCGCTGCCGGCTGGGCAATCAATCGGTCGCTGAAGAATGCGGTGACGGCCGAGGCGAGGCCGAGGCGGAAGATGCCGCGGCGGGTTAGATTTGGAGTAGTCATATCTGAGGAAGAAAATAGCTGCCGTTTCCCCCGGCGCAAGTGCCGTTCCGAGGAAGCCGCCGCGCCGTCATATTATCCAATCCTCTTGCGAAGCAGCTTCCGGTGGCATAGCACGGGCTTGTGAATATCTACGCAAGGGCCCTCCGGTATTTCCGGCCATACTTCTGGCCGACGCTGAGCGGGGTGCTGCTCACCTTTGCCGCCATCGGGTTCAACCTTCTCAAACCCTGGCCTTTCAAATTCATCGTGGACGGCGTCCTTGACTCGTCAAAGGGCACCGCGGACGCCAGGGCTTTTGTGCATCTCTGGTTCGGGGACAACAACCCGTTCGGGGCCGTGCTCGGGCTTTCCCTGGTCATGGTTGCGATCACTCTGCTGGCCGGTCTGGTGAACATGATTTCGAGCTATCTTTTCATCCGCGTCGGGCTGCGGGCACTCCTGCAGCTGCGCACCGATCTCTACTCGACCCTGCAGTCCCTGCCGCTCAAGTTTCACGATGCCCGGCGAAGCGCGGATTCAAGTTTCCGGGTGGCCTACGATTCCCAAAGCATTCAGACAATTTATAACAAGGGATTCGCCACGATTCTTTCCGCTGTGGTGATGCTGCTCTCCGCGCTTGTCGTGATGTTCCGGATGAACTGGCAGCTGACGCTGGCCTCGCTCGTGATCCTTCCCTTCATGGTGCTTGCGATCCGTCACTATGCGGAGCGGGTGAGGAGGCAATCGACGACCATCCAGGAACGCGAGAGCGATCTGCTCACGCTGGCGCAGGAGGGGTTGAGCCAGATCCGGATGGTGCACGCGTTCGGGCAGGAGGCGTATGAGGTCGGCCAGTTCAGCCGCAGGGCGGCGCAGAGCCTGGAGGCGAACATGCGGCTGAACATGACCTCGGTTGCGAGCGGGCTGGTTGTGGGGACCCTTACGGCCCTGGGAACGGCGATCATGTATTATGTGGGTTCGGTGCAGGTGCTCCAAACCCAGGGGGCATTCACGCTGGGGGATCTCCTGGTTTTTGCCTCCTATCTGGTGATGCTTTACCAGCCGCTGGAGCAACTGACCTACACGGCCTGGGCGCTGGAAGGTGCTGCGGCCGGGGCGGCCAGGTGTTTCGAGGTGCTGGACCGCGACAACGATGTGCCCGACGCGCCGGATGCCAAAGTTCTCGATGTCGTCCAGGGCCGGATCGAATTCCGCGGGGTATCCTTCGGCTACACCGATGAGAGGCAGATCATCAAAGACATTGCCTTCACGATCGAACCCGGACAGACCGTGGCATTTGTCGGAGGCACGGGGACGGGGAAGAGCACGCTTTTGAGCCTTGTTCCCAGGTTCTATGACCCGGGGACCGGCTCGGTTTATCTCGACGGAAATGACCTGCGGAGCCTCACGAAGAAGAGCCTCCGGTCCCATATCGGAATGGTGCTTCAAGACACGCTCCTTTTTTCAACGACGATCAAAGAAAATATTGCCTACGGCAGGCCCGGAGCCAGCGACCAGCAGATCATCGAGGCGGCCAAACGCGCGCAGGCCTATGACTTCATCATGCAGATGCCCCAGGGATTCGAAAGTCCGGTCGGCGAGCGCGGCGGGCACTTGAGCGTCGGGCAGAGACAGAGGATCGGAATCGCGCGGGCCTTCCTGAAGGATTCCCCGATCCTTTTGCTCGACGAGCCCACGAGCGCTCTCGATCCCACGACCGAGCACGCGATCATGGGGACGATTTCCGAGCTGATGCACGGACGAACCACGCTGATCGTGACGCACCGCCTCGCCACCGTGCATGCGATCGGCCGGATCATTGTTATCAAGGAAGGACGGATCGTGGAGGATGGCACGGGCCCCGACCTGGTTGAGCAGAACGGCATCTACGCGGCGCTCTACCGCGATGCGCAGGCGGGATAGAATCCGTCAATCAAACGGTGAAGAAGAGCGCTTTTGTCATTGTTTTTGACGAAAAACTCATGCCAAATCTCCCTTGCGGCCAGCGTTTCGCAACCGCGCCGCCTCCGAACTCCAGGCCGCTTGTCGATGTGTTCTCCTCAGCGGGCAGGAGCAGGCTCACGTGAAAATCGATCTTGAACTCGTTACATGGCTCGTCATCAGGGAGATGAAATGAAGGCAAAGAAGCTGACCAAGCCAAACCTTGAAGTTCCAGCGAAGGAACTTTCAGGAATTTACCAGCGCATCCGGGAGATTCTGGAATCGGCTCGAGCCGGCATGGCCCGAACTGTGAATACGACACAGGTCGTGGCCAACTGGCTGATTGGGAGGGAGATTGTTGAAGGCGAACAGCATGGGAGGAAACGTGCGGGGTATGGAGACGCCCTGCTTTTGGAAATATCCCGGAAACTGTCCAAGGACTTCAGCAAAGGCTGGTCCGTGCGGCAGCTTGAGTATTGCCGGGCCTTCTACCTCGCCTATCCGGTTTTGCTCGGCGACGTGGAGAAATCGAACGCGCTGCGTTCGATTTGGTTGTCAGCGCCAATTCCGCACGCACTGCGTTCGAAATCTTCTGAATCCGCAATTATTGACTCGCCGCGTCAAATTTCCGATCCACTGCCAACGAAATCGGGTTCACCCGGAATTCTCCACACACCGTGTGGAGAATTGCCCGCGCCCGAGATTACTCAAAAGTGGGAACCCGGCCGGCTGAGCTCGAATCTATCTTGGACCCACTATCGCACCCTTCTGCGGGTCGATTCCCCGGATGCCCGCGCCTTCTACGAGATCGAGGCGATCAAAAACAACTGGTCCGCCCGCGAACTGGAACGCCAGATCAACAGCCTGCTTTTTGAACGGCTCGCAAAGAGCAAAGACAAGGCCGGCCTCATGAAGCTTGCCACGAAGGGGCAGGAAATCGCTGCCCCGGCCGATGTTTTCAAGGACCCGGTAGTCATCGAGTTTCTCGGTCTGCCGGAATCGCATCGGCTTGTGGAATCTGACCTTGAGCAAGCACTCATCAACAACCTGCAAGATTTCCTGCTGGAACTCGGCAAAGGCTTTGCCTTCGTCTCCCGGCAGGAACGGATCACGCTCGATGGCGACCATTTCTACATCGACCTTGTTTTCTACCACACCGTTCTGAAGTGCTACGTTTTGATTGATCTCAAGGTCGGCAAGCTCACGCATGGTGACCTTGGCCAAATGCAGCTTTACGCGAATTTCTATGATCAGGAACGCCGAACCGAGGGCGATAATCCGACGCTCGGGCTCATTCTCTGCACAGATAAAAACGATGCCGTCGTGCGATACCTGCTCGGCCCGGACCAATCGAAAAAGATTTTCACCAGCCGCTATAAACTCCACCTGCCTACCGAGGCGGAATTAACCACGGAGCTGAAGCGCGAACTCAAAGAACTCCGGTAATGGCCGCTCCTGATCTCCGCTCCACGCTCCCTGCCGCACTTTCACAGTTTCAGACCGCCCCGCTCAAGGACGCCGCACGTCGCCTACTCGCCGAACTCGGCTACAAGAGCGACAAGTTCCCCGCTGGCGCAGGCTCCAACCCTAGCCGTTCTTCAAAGACGATGAGGTTGCAGCCATTTTGAGCGCCCACACCAAGGACAGCACTCAGTGGACAAAGGCCCTTCCCGAAAGCGAAGCGACCAAGCAAATGGACCCCATCACCCGAATTGGAGCCGTATTTCTGACAGATACAATGGGAGGAAGATCCTGGGTTCGAAGCGATGGCGTAACCGCCGAACTTCAAATCCAAAAAATGGGCCTCCCCATCCAATCCCCTGAATCCATCGCCCGGGAAAAAAGAGCGAAAGACGAGGCGGAAGCAAAGCGCAAGGCCGCCATCCCGGCCTTCTGATAAACAGCAAGCGGGGCAGTCAATTTTCCCGGGCGTTCGCATTCTGGCCCTCGCGGCCGCGGAGGCGGAGCAGGATCGGGAGGCCCGGGTATTCCCATTTGTCCCGGATCCGCTTGCACAGGTAGTTCACATAGCTGTCCATGAGCAGCCGGGGATCATTGACGAAAAGGACGAACTGCGGCGGTTTGATCGCCGACGGGCCGGACTCGTTTACCTGGGTGATGTAGAGGACCTTGAAGCGCTTGTTGCCCTTGGTTGCCGGAGCCTGCCGCTCGATCGCGGCGCGGACGACCCGGTTCAATTCGCCGGTGCCGGCCCGCCGGGTCGAGTGCTCGCGGACTTTTTCCACCATCGTGAAAAGCCGCCGCACATTGTCGCCGGTCTTCGCCGAGAGGACGATCACCGGCGCGTAATCGAGGAAGAACAATTCCCGCTTCACCCGCTCGACATGCTCGCGCACCAGTTCCGGGTCGTGTCTGCCGCTCTCCGCGACCAGATCCCATTTGTTGAGCACGATCACCGCCGGCTTTTTTGCCTCCTGGATCAGGCCGGCGATTTTTTTGTCCTGGGTCGTTACTCCGGCGGTGGCATCGATGACGAGCACGTTCAGATCCGCGCGCAGGATCGTTTTTTCCGAGCGCATCACGCTGAAGACTTCAACCGAGGTGTTGTGCTTCGAGCGGTGCCGGATCCCTGCTGTGTCGCAGAGGATATATGGCCTTCCCTCACGAACGGTCGCGATATCGACGGCATCCCGCGTGGTGCCCGGGATCTCGCTGACCGTCGACCGCTTGTCCTCAAGGATCGCATTGACGAGCGAGGATTTTCCCACATTCGGGCGACCGACGATGGCCAGCTTCGGGGCGGTGACCGGCGCTTCCGGATCCTGCTCTGGCGGTGGGGGAAGGAGCGATTCGATCGTCTGCACGAGATCGCCGATTCCGCGCCCGTGCGCCGCGCTCACCGTCAGCGTATTGGCAAAGCCGAGCCTTGCGAACTCATCCGCCCGCGACTCGTGCGCCTCGATGTCCACCTTGTTCACGACCAGGATGACCGGCGTTGCCGCAGCGCGTATCATCGAGGCCAGTTCGGCATCCAGGGGCGCGACACCATCATGGGCGTCCGCGACAAAGAGGATCAGGTCCGCGGACTCGATCGCGATCATCGCGCCTTCGCGGGTGGACTCCGCAAAATCGGGATCAGGTTCCTCGCCGATCCCTCCGGTATCAACGATCTCGAAGGGGGCCGCCCCGAGCTTGCACACGGATGCGATGCGGTCGCGGGTCACGCCCGGCTGGTCGTGGACGATGGAAATCATCCGGCCGGCCAGCCTGTTGAAGAGTGCGGACTTGCCGACATTAGGGCGTCCGACGATGGCGATATTGCGCATGGGAAATCAGTTGGTGTGTTCGTGGTGGCGGAGTTGACGGATCCCTCGTGAGACGTAGATCGCACCGCTGGCCAGGGTGAAGAATCCTGCGACGTAAACAGATACGAGGTGATTCGGCAACTGTAGCATGATCCACGCGATCGCCACCATCTGGGCGGCGGTGGCCACCTTGCCGGTGAAGGTGACGACAACCTCGAGCTTCTGATCGAGGTGGAACAACACCGCATATCCGATGAGAATGATAGCGTCGCGCGCGATCACCAGCACAGGAAACCAGATGGGAAACTCATACGTCCAATTGCTGAGGCTCAGCGTGATGATCGCGGTCAGCAGAAGTCCCTTGTCTGCGATGGGGTCAAGAATGGCGCCGAGCTTGCTGCGCTGCTTCCAGTTCCGCGCCACCCAGCCGTCGATCCCGTCGCTGGCGGACGCGAGGATAAACGTGATGATAGCCGCCCAGCGCTGCCATTCCTGCGGATCCCCGGTCTCAAGGCCCTTTCCGTAGTAGATGCAGAAGAGCACGAACAGCGGAATCAGGAGAATCCTCGAAATGGTGATCTTGTTGGCGAGTGTCATGCCTGTGGCATTTTTGGCACAGAATGTTAGCCGCGTCGACCCTTCGCGCTCACGATTCCAATAACATTCTTTATGAGCGGGCTTGAAGGCGGTGGCGCACTCGGGTTCCATGAAGGTGGTGAGCGCCATCACTTGCAAGAACCTGACATGTTGGAAACCCGACTGGAACAACGCCGGGCCCAGTCGTGTCGTGGATTTCTCCGCCACATTCGAATGCGGAGAGTTCATCGGGTTCTGCGGGGAGGACGGTTCTGGAAAAGGGCTGCTCCTGAACCTCATCGGTCTTCTCGAAAAGGCCGATTCCGGCAGCCTGGTCCTGCTTGGGCATGATGTGGCGGAGTTCTCCGGGGAGGATACCGCGACATTCCGGAATGAGGCCTGCGGATTTCTCTTCGGCCATCCTTACCTATTGCCTTCTTTCACGGTTGCGGAGAACGTCGCGATGCCGCTTTTCCGGATTTGCGGCGGGGAGGCCGCCGAGGCGAGGGAGCGGACGCGGGAGGTTCTGGAATTTGCAGGGATCGGAGACTTTGAAACAGCCAGGACCGGGAAGCTGGATCCTGTCCTGCGCTGGCGCGCGGCCTTCGCACGGGCTCTCGTGCACGATCCGAGGGTTCTCATCGCAATCTCCCCGCCCGATCCCGACCTCCTGCCGCTCGCAAAGCTCGCGGCGGCAAAGTATCATCTCACGGTGCTCTGGGCCGGAATGCGCGAGGAGGTGAGCGCGTATGCCGACCGGATCATTGAAATGGAAGCCGGACATGCCATCTGACAATGATTGAACTTGCTCCAGCCGGGGCCGCAAAGAAGTCCCACCTGGCGTTTGCGCTCCTGTGGCTGCCGCGGGACCGGCGGCGGGACGCCATGATCTTTTTCAGGTTCTGTCGTGCGGTGGATGACATTGCGGACGAGGCGGGCCGTAGCGATGAGGAGCGAAGGATTCTCCTGCAGGAATGGCTCGACGCGATACAGCGCAACTCCCTCCCTGCTGAGCTTGAGGCTGTCGTGGAGAGATACGGGATCGGGAGAAACCTCCTCGCAGAAATCGTCCGTGGGTGCGCCATGGATATTTGTCCCGCGCGGTTCGAGACGTATGCCGAACTCGAAAAATATTGCTGGCGGGTCGCCTGCGCGGTCGGGCTGGCCTCAATCCGGATTTTCGGTTGCAAGGAACCGGCGAGCAGCGCCTATGCCGAAAATCTCGGCCACGCCCTCCAACTCACAAACATTCTCCGCGACGTCGGCGAGGACGCCGCCGCCGGGCGGATCTACCTTCCGCTCACCGATCTGCGGCGGTTCGGTGTGAGCGAGGAGGATTTGCTCCAGGGGAGACATTCGCCCGGATTCCTGAATCTGATGCGGTTCGAGGCGGGCCGTGCAAGGGCGCGTTTCCACGCCGCGATTCCGCCCGCGGGGGACAAGGGCTCGCTGGTCTCCCCGGAGATCATGAAAGCGATCTATCTCCGCATCCTTGCCCGCCTGGAAAAATCGGGCTTCCCGGTGTTCACCCGCCGGATCCGGCTCGGCAGAATTGAAAAACTTTTGACAGCCGTTAACCGCATCGTACGGATGCGTTTTGAGTGAACGCCAAATGTCCGCCCTTCGATTTCCACTCCGGATCACGCCGAAGATCATCACCGCCGGGCGCTTTCCGATGCCCGCATCCAACTCCGGCAGAGACTACCTGCACGACCATTACGCCCTGCACCAGCATCTCTATGAAGGGACCATCACGATCGGGAAGAGGCGCCTCCCGTTTCGCGATGGCGACCTGACAATCAGCCCTCCGGGAGTGGCTACCTCCTATGAGATTGCAAAGGGCGGAACCCACTGGTGCATCCACTTCGAATTGGCCACCCCGGCACAAGGAGAAGCGACCTTCCGCCTGCCGACTCATTTTCCGGCTTCGGGATCGGCTGCGTATTTCAAGGAACGTCTCCGTGCCATCGCGGAGACGCTGCGCCCGAGAAGCCGCCACGCGATCGCCGCGGAATTGGCTTCAGCCGCCGCAGGAGCCCAGCTTCAACATCTGCTCCTTTTGATGGGGCTGCGGCGGGGGGCGCACGGGCCGGAAAATACTGGGCTCAGGCGGTCCGACAGCTCGCTGGACAAGGTCCGGTTGGAGTTGGAATTGCATTTCCAGAAAAGGCTCGATGTCGCCAGTCTTGCCGCATCGAGCGGCCTGAGCAGGAACTTCTTCGCCGCCCGCTTTCACGAGCGCTTCGGGATGACTGTCGCGGGTTACCTTTTCCACCTCCGCATCGAGATGGCAAAGAGCCTCCTCCTCTCGACATCGCTGCCGATCAAGGAGGTCGCCTACGAGTGCGGAATTCCAGAGCCGAACTATTTCAACAAGCAGTTCCGCCGGGCAACCGGAATGAATCCCTCGCTCTACCGTGCGAGGCAGGGAGGGTAGTGGTGGATTTCTACCAGTGAGTGGCGGGCTGGTGCCAGCGGCTTTTGTCGCGGCGGAAGCCGGGACTTCTATACTCGCCCCATGAACGATCAGATTCGGATCAACTGGTATCGCACACGGGTTGACAAGGCGGTGATGAGCAGCCTCATGCGCAAGAGCAACGCCCGCGGCTTCGCCCAGGTCATCCCGCAACTTGCGCTCTATGCCGCCACCGGCACGCTTGCATTTCTGGCATTTCAAAACATTCAATCCGTGAATTGGCTCTGGGCGGTTCCCGTTTTTCTCATGGCCCTGTTCGTCCACGGGACTTTCGCGAGCTTTTTCGGCGGCACCGCCTGCCATGAACTCTGCCACAAGACGCCGTTCAGGACGCAGTTCTGGAACGATTTTTTCCTCACGATCTATGCCTTTCTGAGCTGGTTCGATCCGGTTTCCTACCGGGTCAGCCATGTGAAACACCACCAGGTCACAGTCCACCATGACCATGATGGGGAAGTGGTGCTCCCGAACGGGCTGAACTTGCATGGGATCAAATTTGTGGTGACCGCGCTGGGCGGCGATCCAATGGCCTGCGTCCGAATGGTGGGCAAATGGTTGAGGGCCGCACGCGGCGACCTCTCCGGGGGGATCTGGAGTTTTTCGCCGGAGTGGATAGCCACTATTCTTCCCTGTGAGAATGCGAAGCTTCGTCGCGAGCAGCGGAACTGGGCTCGATCCCTTGTTATCGGCCACCTTTTGCTGGCCATACTTTTCGTGGCGACCGGCAATTGGATCCTAATCGTGATCGTGACATTCGGTTGTCAGTATTCGGGTTGGCTCCAGACGCTCTGTGGCGCACCCCAGCATGCCGGAATGACCCCGGACGTGCCGGATTTCCGGCTCTGCTGCCGCACCTACACCTGCGGCTGGCTTCCTGCATTTCTCTACTGGAACATGCAGTATCACGTGGAGCACCACATGTTCCCGGCTGTCCCGTTCTACAATCTTCCGCGGCTTCGTGAAGCGATCCAGCACGACCTGCCCCCTGCGCCGCATGGGCTCCTTGCCACATGGATGGAGATGCTTCCGATCCTGAAGCGCCAGCGGGAGGAGCCGGGGTATTTCTTTGCCCCGCCGCTGCCTGCAGGCGGATCAAACGGAGACTTGGTCGTCGATCGAATCCTGCGCAACGAAGCCGCCTATTCGGGTAACCTATGAATTCTCTGACCCACCGTGAACGGGCCGCGCTGGCGCTTGACGGCGGCCAACCGGATTATGTGCCGCATTTTGAAATCGAATTTCAGGAGACTTCCCGGGATTTCGATGGCCGCGAGTTTTTCACCAGCGGATCCGTACAGGACCGGACAGGGCTGACTGCGGAGCAGATGAACCTGCACAACGCCCGGCTCCGCGTGGACATCGCGAACAAATTCGATCACAGCATAATCGTCTCGACGTTCACTCCCCACTGCCCCGGAAGAACGCACGGCGAGGAAACCTGCGAACATGTCGCCATGCTGCGCGAACTCACTGGGGGCGAGTTCATGATCCTTTGCAGCGAGGATCCCACGTTCGCGATCCCGGGATCGGAGATGATGGAGTTTGTTGAGAAGCTGTATGATGATCCCCAGGGGATGAAGGATGAGGCCCAACGCCGGGTCGATGACTCGCTGAAAAGCTACGAGAGCTACCGTCAGGCCGGAGCGGATGGGTTCATGTTGTGCGCCGACTACGCCTTTAATCAGGGGCCGTTTCTGTCCCCGGACATGTTCGCGGAATTCATCACGCCCTATCTCCATCAGGCCATCGATGGCATCCGCGACCTCGGTGGCTATGCGATCAAGCACACGGACGGCAACCTGATGCCGGTCATCGACCAGATCCTGTCCTGTCACCCGCATGCCCTGCACTCGCTCGATCCGATGGCCGGGATGGACATCCGCGAACTCAAGAAAAAATACGGGAAGCAAGTCTGCCTGATCGGCAATGTGCACTGCGCCCATATGCAGAGCGGAACGCCCGGACAAATCCGGGAAAGCGCCGAATATGCGCTCACCCACGGCAAGCCAGGAGGCGGGTATATATTTTCGACCTCGAATGTCGTGTTCCGGGGAATGCCGATGGAAAGTTATGATCTGATCCATTCGATCTGGATGGAGAATCGCGCCTACTGAATACCCGCACCTTGAAGCCGGCGAAACCAGCTCTTGCAATGCGGGGGATCCTGTCTATCTTGGCAGCAGGTGCCAAAACCTTAAAGCCCGCTTCTGGAAACGGAGGCGGGTTTTACTTTTGGTGCGCGGTGCGAGAGCGGTGAAATCAGGAGGAGCCGGAGTCCTTCTTTCCGCGGAGCTCGAAGACATTCACATCGCGGGCGACCCCTTTGACCTGCTGGCCGCCGTGATCTTTCATGTGCCAGTCGCCGGCAATTTTATCAGCAACCTCGCTGCTCGTGAGGCAGCGCGTGTCGAGCGAGCGGTTCAGTGTTTCCAAACGGGAGGCGAGGTTGACAGTCGATCCGATCACCGTGAATTCGCAACGGGCTTCGGATCCAATTCCTCCGACGATCATGGGTCCGGAATGGAAACCGATGCAGAGGGCGAGCCCATCGGGGTTGAGCACGGGGGCGAGTTCGCGGTCCAGTTCGGCGGCAGTTTCCGCCGCCGCCTTCTCTGCGCCTTCCAGCTCCAGGGGAACGCCGAAGATGGCGAGAAATCCATCGCCCATGTATTTGTTGATGACGCCCCCGTGCCTTTCCACGATATCGGCGGCTATGCTCCAGCACCGGTTGAGGAAGGCGGCGACATCCTCGGGGGATTTGCCTTCGGAGTATTTGGTGAACCCCTTCAGATCGGCAAACATAATGACGGCTTCGCGCCTTGCGGGCTTCATCCAGTTTTCATCTTCCAGGATTTGCCTCGCCACCTCGGGTGCGACAAGGCGGCCGAACGTGCGCTCCAGGAGCTGGATGCGGGTGTGGTCGGCAGCCTGCTTTTCCATCTGTCGGCGGAGAGAGCCGGCAGCAAATGCGCAGGCCACACCGATCGCGAAGAGCACCACAACCCGCGCAAACACAGCGGGCCAGCCCAGGGCTGGATTAGCCGCCAACATTTCCGGCGTGAGAAGCGGCAGCATGACGAATGCGTAGAGCAATACCAGCTCCGCCGCAGCGAGGGCGCCGGCAAAGAAGCTTAGCGAGGGACTGAGCCGGAACGCGGTCATGCTGATGACCAGACAATACAACATCGGCAAGGCGGTGGTCAGCGCAAATGAGGGGCCTCTTTCCCGGGAGATGGCAAAAAGAAAGGTGCTGAGCACGGTGATCTGCAGCGCCGTATTCACGAAACGCAGGGCCGGATGCCACCAGCCTCTCCTTACCAGAATGGCAAGCAGCACGATCATCCCGATGTAGGAAAGAAAGACGCCCCGCAGGATTCCAAACGAATGCATCTGGCGGGCTTGCCCAAAAATCGAGAGAACCGCAAAGATGAGCAGGCTGGCCACGGCAAAAATGGCGCAGCTCAGCAGTTCGTCCAGCGCCTCGCGACGCATGAGGCGGGCGCGCAGAGCGGTATTCAAGGCGGAGGGAGATTTTGCAGAGTTCATGAGCGGCTACGCCGGAGAGTCTGCCTTGCATTTGCATGGCTGCAAGCGGGGAAAACCTCGATGTCCGCTCCACCCGTGAACGAAGAAGGCTACAATCCTGGCTACAACCCGCATGCCGATTTTCAGCGGAAGACGAGGCAGGAGCCCCGTGACCGAGTCAAGGGTTCCCCCTCAGTCGGCTTTTTCCTTCTTCAGAAGCTGCTTCTTTTTCTCCTCAAGCGCCGCCTGTTGGCGTTCGATTTCTGCAAGCTCGCCGGACTTATCCACCTTTTCGACGTTCTCCACGGGCTTTTGCTTGTCTGAGGCGTAAAGTTTCTCTGCCATCGGCCCGCGCTTGCTGCAGAGCTCACGGGCCTTTTCCGCATAGTTTTCAGCGAGCCGTTTTTGATTTTTGCTCCAGGCCTCGGCGCATTTGCCCGCCCACATCGCTTCCTTCCGCGTGATTTCGATATATGCTTTGAGCTCCTCAGTGAGCTTGGTTCCCGACGTTATCGCCGCCTTCTCCAACTCGGACGCCTCACGGTTCAACTCGGTGGCAAGCTTGCGGGCCTCGGCTTCAAGGGGGCCTGTGTCCTTGACCGGCACCTCGCCGGCCACTGCAGACGCGAGAAAACCGGCAGAGAGGATACAGAACAATCTTCGGACGGATATTGTCATTTTTCGCAGGGGTTAAGCGTCAAAGTTGGCGCATGATCAGCGATGTCGCAAATGATATTTGGAAGGCGTTCAGAACCACCGGCGCGAATCACAGTTGCTTGTGCGCCCATCCGGGGAATCCAACGGGAAGGAATAAGGAGAACCCTCACCCTCCGCCTTGTTGGCGGAGCTCCCGGATGAGCCGGGCATACGTCAGCGATGGATTGTCCCCAAGGTGATCCACCGCCAGGCGGCGCAAACCGTTTGCATAATCGATGCGGAACAGGCCGAATCGCGGTGTGAACGAACCCCATTCGTAATTGTCCGTGAGCGACCAGTGGAGGTAGCCGAGGATGGGGATCCTGTCGCCGAGCATCCTTCGGATCTCGGCAAAGTGGGCGGTGAGAAATTCGCTGCGCGTAATCCGGTCCTTCCGGTGCGAGCCCGGATGGTTGTCTGCAGTGAACCGCAGGGCCATGCCGTTTTCGGCGATCAGGATCCCCTTTCCCGGAAAGGAGCGGGAGTAGTGGGAGCAAAATGCGTGAAGGCCTTCCGGCAGAATGTGCCAGTCCCACCATTTGCTGGAAAGACCGTCCATAAGGTGCCCGTGCAGGCTGCCGCTTGGAAATTCCAGATCGCTGAAGGAGGGAATCCGGAAGATGTGGAGGAGGAACGGATCGTAGTAGTCCAGTCCGAGATAATCGAGGACGACTTCCCGCTTCGAGCGCGCGGCTTCCTCCAGGAAAAAGTCAAATGCCTCGGCGGTCGCAGCGCGGCTGGCGAAGTAGTTGGCAACTCCCTGGATCGCCAGCCCCGCCCAGGTCAGAGGATCGGCGCGCACCGGCAGACAGGCGTCGCGCAGGGCATCGCGCAGCGCCCCGGCCCGGTCGGCAAAATGCTGGCGCAGCGCTGAGCGAGGGATCCCCTGCTCCCGGAGACACAGCAGATCGAGAAGCATCTGCTCGGACCAGTAAACATCGCTGCAAAATGTGTTCATGGTCACGCGGGGGGGCATCCAGCCTCTTGATTCATAGAGATCGTGAATCGCATTGTAGGCGCGGACATGTGCCGCAAGCAGGCGGTTATACGCGATGACCCCGACCTTGATGCCCGCGTCCGGCCCTCCGGGAAAATGGCGGTTCAGATACGTGTTCAGAACGAGCATGTTCGGCTCGTTCAGCGTCACATACCATTGCACCGGCTGTTGTCCGAAGCGCGCGCAGAGCTGGTCGTTCAAGCGGGCCAGCGTCGTGGATGCGAACTTCTCGAAGAGGGCCGGTGTCGAATCCTTGAGCCACGCATCGACGCCCAGCCAGGCGGGATGGGTGAAGTGATGCAGCGTCACGACCGGTTCCATCCCGGCCACTCTGCAGGCGGCGATCCGCTCCGCGTAGGCATCGATCGCCGCCACGTCGAATTCCGGCGCACTTGTGGTCTCCAGGGAATCCGATGGCTGCACGCGGGCCCATTCTATGCTCAAGCGGAAGGCATTCAGCCCCATGCCGCGGCAGAGTTCAAAATCCTCCCGGTAGCGGTTCCAAAAGTCGGTCGCGGGTCCGGTGACAGCGACCTTCCCGGCTTTCTCGTGGGCAGCCCAGTTGTTCCTGGGCTGTCCCGGGCCGTTGTATCCGCCCTCGCACTGGTATCCGGAGGTGGCGACACCGGCCAGAAAGCCGGAGGCGGGCATGCGGGCTTCAGCGGATTCAGGATTGCCGGGTGCGATCATGCCGGAAACGGACACTCGTCGTATTACGAAGCCGCGATGCGCTTGCGGAGGGCCTTCTCGCGGAGTTTGGAGATTTTCACCGGCGGACGCTCCGGCGACTCCAGAACGATTTTCGCAATATCGCGGGCGGCGGATGGACGGCCCAGGGCACGGGCATTTTCAGACATGGCACGGATCCGCTCCGGGTTCTCGAGGAGCTTCTTGAGCTTGTGGGCGACGACTGTCACCTCGGTGCATTTGACTGCTGCGCCGGCTTCAAGGAGGACATCGGAATTCCGCTCCTCCTGACCACCGATCGGATCAAGGATCACCATCGGCAGCCCGCGGGCGAGCGCCTCGGCGGTTGTCATCCCGCCGGGTTTGCTGAGCAGGATCGTTGCCGCTCCCATGAAATCCGGCATCTCCTTTGTATAACCAAAAACCCGGAAGTCATCGGGCCGGTCGCGCACCAGATGGCTCACCTCGTCCTTAAGTTCCGCGTTTTTTCCACAGACGATGATCGCTTGAAAATCGCAATCGAGTTGGAGCAGGCGTCTTACAACGGCAGTTGCCGGGCTGAGGCCGAGGGTGCCGCCGGCGACCAGCAGCGTCGGCCGGCCGGGCTTCAGGCCATGGCGGGTGAGCACTGCCGCCGCATCAACCGGCTTCTCGAATTCCGGCTCCACCGGGATGCCGGTCACCTCAATGTGGTCGCCCGGCAACCCGAGAGCCTCCATGTGAATTTTATCCTCCTCCTGCGCCACGAAATACCAGTCGAACGCCCGCGTGATCCAGAAGGCATGAAAATGAAAATCCGTGACGACAATCCCGAGACGCGCATCCAGCTTCCCATTTCCGATCAACCAGGAAAGGACGCCGGCCGGCATGAAGTGCGTGCAGAGGATGATGTCCGGGCGGAACTCCTTGACCAGGTTCATCAGCGGGAGCGCCTGCGGAATGTCGAGCGCCAGACGGCCTTTGTCGGAAACCCAGGGGTCATCGCTCGACTCATACCACCAGCCCAGGAACTCCGGCAGCATCGAGGAGAGCTTCGAGTAGAGAGTCGAGTAGAGCTGCTTGTGGAGCACATTCGTGTGGTCGAGCGAGTCGTCGGAAAGCACCTCTTCGACATCCGGCCGGGTCCGCATCACCCGCGCGAGAGCATCCGCCGCCTTGACGTGACCGGAGCCGACTGAAGCTGAGAGAATAAGGACCCGCTTGCCCATGGATACGATGAATGGTGCAGGAAGCTGATCAGTTCCTCAAGCACCATCGGCGCTCCCGGATGAATGCGCCTGCACCGCGATGGGGCGAAAGTGGTTTGGCAACCGCCCTGCTCTGCCGCGACTGAGGACTTCTACAAAATCGGCGCAGCCGCTGCCCCGGCCGCCTTGGCCGCATACCACTTGTCGTATTCTTCCTGCGGAACAATCCGGATTTTCGCCTTCATGTTGTAATGCCCGGTTCCGCAGAGCTGGCTGCAGGCGAGCTCAAATTCGCCGGTCCGCGTGGTCTGGAACCAAATCCATTTGATGGTGCGCCCGGGCACGGCATCCTGGTACAGCCGGAATTGCGGCACATAAAACGAGTGGATCACATCGCGCGAGCGCAGCAGGACATGCACTGCCTTTCCCACCGGGATTACGAGTTCGGTGGAGTTGAAATCATCCTTTGCAGCCGGATCGGCAGGATCCAATCCGAACTTGTTTTCCGTGCTGACCCGTTTGACGTCAGAGCTACCGAGCTGCCCGTCCGCTCCGCCATACCGGATGTCCCAGCCGAACTGGTATCCGACGATATCCACGGTCACCGCATCGGGTGGCGGCGTGGATTTTGTGAGGTCGAACCAAACCCTGTTGCTCCAGACAGCGAGAAGAAGGAACACGGCCGTGGGGATGATCGTCCACCAGAATTCCATCGTGTTGTTGCCGTGGCTGTAGTGCGCCTTGTGGCCCGGCCTGCGGCGGTAGCGGATCAGATAAAAAATATAGACCGCCTGCGTCAGGATGAACGCGGCGAGTGTCAGCCAGAAGATGAAACCGAGCAGGACATCGATCTTGTCTCCGCCGACAGTGACCGAGGGGGGGGCCCAATACAGATTCCCGCTGCGCTCCTCTCCAAATGCAGGCAGCGCCGAACCCGTGATCCAGATCAAAAACAGCGTAGAGCGCAAAAGGAACTTCATGAAAAATAGGAACTTGGGAAATATGCTTGGTATTCCGGAAAAGCAAATGGGAAACGATCAGGCTGCTGGCGCGGCAGGAACCGGTGAGGGGGCCGCAGCCGGGGCTGGCGGCTCAGCAGCGGGTTCTTTTTCCGCAGGGATCGCCTGAAGTTCCTTTGAGGTCCACGGTTCGGTGCGGTCGGCGGTTTTTTCGCGGATCGACTTGACGTATTCAGTGGAAATCGGAGGTGCGGCATTCCCCCATTCCGAGCGGATGTAGGTGAGAACAGAAGCGATCTGCTCGTCCGAAAGCTGGCTCCAGGTCGGCATCGCATTATTGTAGGTCGCGCCTTTAACTTCCACCGGTCCCTGAAGTCCCTTCAGCAGGAGTTTCACGAGATGGTTGTCACCGTGCCAATCGCCGCCGAGCACCCATTCGCTTCCAACAAGCGGAGGAAACTGACCTGCGACTCCGAGCCCGGTTGTCTGATGGCAAACCACGCAATTCTGAGTAAAGACCCGCTTTCCGAGGACCTTCGGATCCACGGGGCCCGCCTGGGCCGCGTCGCCCCCGCCCGCCCAAGCGGTGCGCGATGGATCGAAAACATCGGCGCGGAACCCACCACTGTTGTAGGCGAGGTAGAGGCCGGCCCAGAAGATGATGCAGAAGAAAATGGTGATGAGCCAGAGCGGGACCGGTTCGCTGCCGTCCCTGGGTTCGGCCTGCTCGCGCAGAATCGAACCATGAACTTCCGCGATGTTGATTTCATCGGGCTGCGCCTTTTCGTTGAAGCCCTCATCGGGCGGCTGTGTGGGAGAGGTCACGGGATTACTTCGCGGGTGGCAGCGGGGCCTCCGGCAGCGGATAGTTTCGTTTCAGCGAGAGAAGATAGGCGACAAGCGCATTGGCATCATCGGTCGGAACCACCTCGTATCCCGGCTGGGGGGCGTGCGGGCCGGTTAATTCCTGCAGGGCATTTCCGGATGGCTGTCCCTGGATTTTCTGCATTTTGTAGAGGTAGCGGTAGGAGGGCATGATCGACCAGGGTGTCACGGAGCGCGGGTCGTAGAGGTGTCGGTGGAGCCAGTTCGGATCAGTCTTTCTTACCCCGATATTTGCAAGGTCGGGTCCGGTGCGCATCGTCCCGAGGAATACCGTTCGATCGCGAAGGTAATCGCGGGCCACCGTGCGGCGGGGGCCGAGATCCTTGGCGATATCCGTGGAAAGCGACGCGGGCCGCACCTGCTGGCTGTGGCAGTAGAGACATCCGTTGGCCGCATACACCCGCTGGCCGGCGATAGCGGAACCCGACAGGGTCGGAGGAAAATAGCCGCCGGTATCCTCGTCTGGAGCAGGCACCATGTGACCGAGTTCGATGAATGGATACACAACCAGTCCAAGCCAGGAAAATGCAAAGGTGAAGAGCACCCCGATAACGAATAGAGGGAGCTTGTTCATATGGCTGCGGCCTCCGTTTTGCTCTCATCGAAGAGAGCCGGTCCCGTGCGCCGGTAGCCGATTTTCAGAAGCATCTGAACAAACAGGCATGCGAAAACGAGGTGGCCGGCGAGAAGGAGAAAACCGGAAATCCCGCGCAGCCAGCGAAACGGCGTGGCGAAATCGAGCGAGCTCTGAAACGAGACGCTCGGATCGTAGAGAGCCAGCCCCTGAAGAATGCCGCCGGTGGTGAGTGAACCGACCATGAGGAGCACGCCGGTTGCGACGAGCCAGAAATGCCAGCGGATCATCGTGGCCGATGGCCACTCCCAACCGACGAGGCGCGGCACGATGTAATAAATCGCCCCGAACATCATCATCGAGAAAAAGCCGTAGAGGCCGAGGTGCGCATGGCCGATCGTGTAGTCGGTGAAATGGGTGATCGTATTGAGCGAGGGGATCGCCATCGAGCACCCCTGCAGGCTCACAACCGTGTAGGCCATTGCGCCGAAGACGGTGAACCGGAGTGTCGGGCTCCACTTCAGGGCCTCAAAGTGGCCTCTCATGGTCATGTGATGGTTGATCGCCACGGTAACGACCGGGATGAACATCATGATGCTCGCCACCACGCTCGCGCTGATCATCCACGCCGGGAATGGTCCGCCGATCAGATGGTGCATTCCGTTCCAGCTGTAAAACAGCGCCAGCGACCAGAACCCGAGAATGCTCAGGTAGTAGCTGTGGATCGGGCGGCCGATGACTTTCGGGATCATGTAATACGCGCTGGCGAGGCCGATCGGCGTGAACCAGAGCCCAAGAAGATTGCGCGCGAACCACCAGTTCACAGCCCCCTGGGCGGATCCTTGCACCGGCTGCCAGATGAGCAGGATGTTGGCGGTCGCATACATCCAGGGAAACCACAGGAACGCCGCCAGCAGATACCACTGGGACACATAGACGTGTCCCGGCTTCCGATACTTGAACATGATCACCGCCCAGACGCCGATGAATGCGTAGGCCAGGAAAAGCACCGGAGTCGCATAGCCCGGAAGTTCCAGCCACTCCACCGACCGGCTGTCGCCCGCAAGGATGCCGAGCACTCCAACGAGGACCCCGAGATTCCAGAATATGGCGGCGCCGATCAGCAACTTCGAGTGCATGAGCGGAACCCGGCAGAGCCTCGCCATGAGCCAAAGGGCTGTGCCGATCCCCGCCTGAAAGGCCCAGCCGTAGACCACGACGTTGAGGTGGGCGGGCCGGATGCGGCCGAATGTCAGGAAGGCCATCGAATCGAGCAGTCCCGGATGCGTCATCTTCCAGGCTGAGAGCAAGCCGAGCAGCGACCCGGCCAGCAACCAGAAAACCGCACAGCTGAAAAATAGGAGGACCGGGCCGCGGGTCGACGCATCGATCTCCGCACGCTCATGCGAAGCGAGGGTGTCCGGCACATTCGCCGGATTGATGGATGAGAG
This sequence comes from uncultured Chthoniobacter sp., assembly GCA_964600115.1. Taxonomy (GTDB): domain Bacteria; phylum Verrucomicrobiota; class Verrucomicrobiia; order Chthoniobacterales; family Terrimicrobiaceae; genus QYQL01. Next base: position 34,820 of record CAZRIL010000035.1, read on the forward strand.
CAGGCTTTGCGGCTTCATTTGCTGGATGGAAATCTGTCGGTCGACACGCCAACCGGTTCGTCTTCGTCAAAAATTGTCAGCGGAGCGTCCTTGAGACGGGTCATCTGACCGTCCCGGATGGACCAGCAGAGTGCAATGAATGCGCTTCCGCTCAGGGCCAGCATTCCGCCAAAGATGAGGATCAAGCTGGCTGTCATGGTCCGTTCGGGGCTGGTGCCACGGGCGCCGGGGTGGCAACCGGATAAGCGGCGCGGGGCTGGGCGTTGTTGATTTCGGAGAGGACCAGTTTCATCGCCTCGTTGATGGGGATCTGCACGGTGCCCTTCGCCCGGTCGACCCATGCATAGGTGTCGAGCTTCTTGGTCTCCTCGGCGCGCAGGTCCGCGAGAGTTTTCGTGCGGAACTCCGCCCGTAGGACCTCCTCGGGCTCGGCATTGCCGCCGTTCCAGCGCGTGAGCCAGATGTTCACCCCCCAGAAGAGGAAGAGGAGAACGAGAGCGAACAGAAAAAACGCCCAAAGCCCCGGAGTTTTCCGGGCCTGCTCAGCGGGTATGTGATCGTCGTGGGACATCAGTTTTTCAGGGCGATGGAATTAGGCAGACGCGGATCGCGCAGGGGCCAGAGCGGAACGTCTCCAAGGCGTTTGAGAAAGACCGCGGCAATCGTGCAGCCTACTGCCGCCAGGCAGGCAAAATCCATCCAGCTCACCATCACGCCGGCTTTGTGCAGCGCCGGCAGGACAATCACGTAAATATCGAGAAGGTGCATGAGCAGAATCCATACGGCCACGCCGCAAAGGAAGGCGGGCTTCCGCTTGCCGGGATTTGGAAGCAGGAGCAGGAAGGGCACGAAGAAATGGCCGACCACGAGCGCGGTGCTGAGGATCTGCCAACTCTCGGTATTTCTGCGGAGGAAGTAGATCGTTTCCTCCGGGATGTTTGCATACCAGATCAGCATGTATTGGCTGAAGCCGATGTAGGCCCAGAAGACCGTGAACGCGAACATCAGCTTGCCGATGATGTGGTAGTGCTCGATCGAGATGATGTTCTGGAAATATCCCGCCCCGCGCAGCGCGGTGACCAAGAGGATGAGAACGCACAGCGAACTGAGCGCGGTGCCGGCGAAAATGTAAACCCCCCACATCGTCGAGAACCAGTGGTAGTCGAGCCCCATCAGCCAATCGATTGCGGCGAATGTCAGGCACACCGCAAACAGGGGAAGGCTGGCGAATGTGATCCGCCTGTTGAAGATCGTGTAGCGCGGCGCGCCATCCTTGTCCTGGAGCAGGGAGTTCGCGCGCAGCCAGACCGCCGCGACCGTGAAAAATACAAAGTAAAAAGCGGCGCGTCCCCAGAAGAACCAGGGTGTGAGATACGGCCACTTCTCCTGCAGCAGAGGGTCGTGCGCGTTTTCCGGAAGCATCCATTGCCAGAGCAGGGGCGCCACGAAAACGAGCGGCACAAAAAGCAGTCCCATGACCGGGAGCAGACAGGCGATGTTCTCGAGCTGGCGCCGGACAACGACACTCCACTCCGCATCCACGGCGTGGTGAACAAGGACCCAGAACAGCCCGCCCATGCAGATCGTGAAGAAGAAGGTGAATGCGAACAGGTAGGAAAATGCGAACTGGGCGGGATCAAAGCCGGCCCCGACAAAGATTGCGATGTAGGCCACAATCGCCGTGGCAACAAGGCCGAGAAAGCGTCCCCCGACATGCTTGTAGTCGAACGTCTGCGGTGAATCTGGTGCGTGCTCGCTCATGATCTATTTCTGCGCCTCCAGTGCCGCCCGCTCTCCCGCCGGGACATCATTGATGGTGGCTCCCTGGGATTTTTGCAGCGCGCGGATGTAGGCGACGATGGCCCAGCGGTCCTGGACCTGGATCCGGTCGCCGTATCCCATCATTGTGTTCTTCCCGTTCGTGATCGTATTGAAGATCTCGCCATCCGCCATGGTCCGGATCCTCTCCTGATGAAGGTTGGCAATGGCGACAAGGCCGTATTTTCCGGCGATGCCGGTTCCGGCCGCGGTGGCACCGTGGCAGACCGCACAGTTGATCGTGAACCGCTCGCGCCCGCGCTGCATGAGCTCCGGCGTGATCTCGAACGGCATGCCTGTCCCCCATTGCCCGCCGATTTTTCCGGTGTCGAAATAGATCGGGCCGGAGGAAAAGTAGATCTGCTTGTAGGGACCACTCGCCTCGCCGACGGAATCATCCACCGGCTTGTGCAGCGGGATCGCGTATCCGATCGGCACGGTGCCGTCCACCGGCTTCCGGTTGCCGCGGCCGTCGGCAAAGAACGAACTCGCAACCTGGGCCTTGACCTTCGGCTGGTGATCCATGTCGGGGAAGATCTCGATCGGCGAACGCGGGGATTTCTGCCCGCGGAATCCGGCCATGGAAACGACGAGGATCACGAGCAGAGCGAATAGGATGAAGAAGTATTTCAACATGGCTCAGTCCCCGTGAATCATTGTGACGTTCGTGCCCCCGAGGGATTCGAGGAGGTCGCGGACGGAGCGCTCGGAAAATTTCGGGTCCCCGGATTCGATCGCAACGAAGAATTTGTCCTCCGTGACCTTCTTGAACCGGTCCCAGTTGAAGAGCGCATGGTTGAGCCTCGGAAGGCCGTTCATGATCAGCATCCCGAAGACCGCGGTGAATGCCGAGATCAGGATCGTTAGCTCGAACATGATCGGAAAAAATGCGGGGACGGTGAAGAGGTTCGTCGGTTTGCCGGCGACGACGAGCGGATAGAGAACCGATGACGGGACGAACTGCAGGGTCACGGCAGTCAGGAACCCGGTGAGCCCGCCGAGGAAAACAATTTTCCCGAGCAGCGAGCGCCTCATCCCCATCGCCTCGTCCATTCCGTGGATCGGGAACGGTGAGAAGACATCCCAGCGCTTGAAGCCGGCGTCCCGGATTTTTTCCGCCGCATGGTAGAGGTCGCGCGCACAGGAAAATTCCGCAGCAATGCCGAAAACCGGGGCTGCTTTGTTACCGGCGGTATTCATCAGTGATGGGCCTCCCCGTGATGCGGGTCCGCCTCGGGCAGGACCGCTTTGACTTCAAACATACAGATCATCGGCAGGAACCGGATGAAGATCAGGAACAGCGTCGTGAAGAGTCCGAACGTTCCGACGAAAGTGCAGATATCGACCCAGGTCGGATGGAACATTCCCCAGGCGGACGGGGTGAAGTCCCGCGTAAGCGTGGTGGCGATGATCACAAAGCGCTCGAACCACATGCCCATGTTCGGAAATTGGACAATAATCCAGACCCAGAGAAGATTCGTCCGGAAATATTTGAACCAGAACATCTGCGGCGCGATGACGTTGCAGAACATCATTGCCGCGTAGGCCCACCAGTAGGGCCCGAACGCACGATACCAGAAGGCCGCGCGCTCGAAGGGATTGCCGCTATACCAGGCGATGAACAGCTCCATGAGGTAGGCGTAGCCAACGATCGAGCCGGTGAGCAGGATGATCTTACACATCTTGTCCACGTGGTTGATCGTCACCAGATCATGCAGCGGTTTGTAGATCGCGCAGGCCGGGATCATGATCGTGAGCACCATCGCAAACCCGCCGAAGATCGCGCCGGCCACGAAGTAGGGAGGGAAAATCGTCGTATGCCAACCGGGGATCACCGACGTGGCGAAGTCGAAGGACACGACCGAGTGGACCGAAAGCACGAGCGGGGTCGAGAGTCCAGCGAGGATCAGGTAGGCTTTCTCGTAGTGTCGCCACTGGCGGTTGCCGCCGCGCCATCCGAGAGCCATCACACCGTAAACAAATTTCTTAATCTTCGAGGTGCAGCGGTCGCGGATCGTTGCGAGATCCGGAATGAGGCCGGTATACCAGAAGAGCACGGAAACGGTGAAATACGTGGACACCGCAAACACGTCCCAGAGGAGAGGGCTGCGGAAGTTCTGCCAGATGCCGTTCGAATTCGGAACCGGCGCAAGGAACCATGCCATCCAGACGCGCCCGACGTGAAGCGCCGGATAGATACCCGCGCAGACAACCGCAAACAACGTCATCGCCTCGGCGGCGCGGTTGATCGAGGTGCGCCACTTCTGGCGGGTCAGGAAAAGAATGGCCGAGATCAGCGTGCCCGCGTGGCCGATACCGATCCAGAAAACGAAGTTCGTGATGTCCCAGGCCCAACCGACCGGATGGTTGTTTCCCCAGACGCCGACCCCGGTCGCTATCAAATACGCGAGGCACGCGAGGCACATGAGGGTCATCGGAACCGTGACGCCCATCGACACCCACCACCAGGTCGGCGTTTTGTCCTCGACGATCGAGCTGATGTAGCTGCTGATCCAGCCCATCGTCCTCTTGTTGAGAACAAGCGGCGGCCGGACGACCTCCTTCTCCTCGTCGCTCAGCTTTTCAATCGTGGCAGTGGCTTCGGACATCGTTAGTGAGTTTCCGCGGGGTTGTGGGTTTCAGCGGGCTCATGGCCACCATGGTGCGATTTGTTCGCAACCGTTCCCACCTTGTCGGCCCCCGGCATCTTCGGATTCGGATTCTTGATCCGGGCGAGGTAGGAGACGCGGGGCGAGGTGTTGAGATACTTGAACATCGTGTAGCCGCGGCCGCTTTCCCGCATGCGGGAGACCCGGCTTTCCTTGTCGGCGATATCGCCGAAAACGATCGAGTCGTTCGGGCACGCCTGCTGGCAGGCGACTTTGAATGTGCTGATCGGGGTGTCGCTCTTCGCGGTCGGGCCGGCCTCGACGAGACGCGAGATCTTCGCCTCCTCGATGCGCTGGATGCAGAATGTGCACTTTTCCATCACGCCGCGCATGCGGACCGTGACGTTCGGGTTTTTGGCCATCTTCAGGCTGTCGGCCATGCCCTTCTTGGCGAGCGGCCCCCAATAGAGCTCGTCAAGCGGACGCTGGTTGTAATCGAAATAATTGAAGCGCCGGACCTTCCACGGGCAGTTGTTCGCGCAGTAGCGGGTGCCGATGCAGCGGTTGTAGGCCATGAGGTTGAGCCCGTCCTCGCTGTGGACGGTCGCGTTCACCGGGCAAACTGTCTCGCAGGGCGCATTCTCGCAGTGCTGGCACATGATCGCCTGGGAAAGCATCTCGGGATCATCGGCCTCTTCTCCTGCAAAATACCGGTCGATGCGGATCCAGGCCATGTCGCGGTTCTTCCGGACCTGGGCCTTGCCGACAACAGGGACATTGTTCTCCGCCTGGCAGGCAACGACACAGGCATTGCACCCGGTGCAGGTATTCAAATCGACTGTCATCCCCCACTGCTCCGCCGAGGTCATGGCCGGGTGGGTGTAGAGCGAAATATTTTCAGGAATATGCGAATCCATTCCCATGGTCTGGGCGAATGCAGGATCCTCGTGGTAGCGCTCGACCGTCCCCTCGCGGACAAGATCCCGTCCTTCCATGCTCCGGTGCTCCTGCGTCTGGGCCATCGGGTAGGTCCTGCCGGTCTTTTTGATCGTGATGCCGGTGGAAAGGCGTTGGGAGGCAGCCGTGCGAAGCGGATAGGCATCGAACCCCACGTTCTCCATGAGGGCCGAGACCCCCTTGCGGCCGTATCCCAATGCGATGGAAAGCGAGTCGTCCGCATGGCCGGGCGCGACAATCGCGGCGGCCTCGATCGTGTTCGTGCCGTCGCTGAGTTCGACAAGATCGGCGACGAGATCGTAGTCGATCGGGTTGCCCAGCTTCTCGGCGATCTCTTCAAAATTTCCGAAGTTGTTCGCCTTGATCCCGAGCGCTTTCGCGGTGGCCGGACTGACCAGGACAGCGTTGTCCCATGTCACCTTGGTTACGAAATCCGGAGTCTCGAGGAGCCAGGAGTTATTCGAGTAGCGCCCATCGTCGACGCTCGAACTCTGCAGGAAGACAAGCTCGAGCCCTTTTGCCGCAGTGACCCCTTTCGAGGCGAGGGCGGATGCTGTGGCGGACACGAAACCGAGGGCGGATTCAGCGAACCCGCTTCCCGGCAGAAAGCCCACGCGGAGGAAATTATTCCAAAGAAGGTCCATGCTACCCGCCTGCGCCACCGCCTCGGCGGGTGCAATCGCTTCAAACGTGGCCCGCACAAGCTCAGGGCCTTCCGCTGCAGCACCTCCGAGCAGTTTGGAAAGAATATCGAGCTCGGAGTGGCCGCCCCAGAGAGGAAGAATCATCGGCTGCACCGAGGTATAGGTGCCGTCATACGTCCGCACATCTCCCCAGGATTCGAGGAAGTGGGCCGCGGGAACATGCCAGCGCGAGACCCGCGAGGTTTCGTCCTCGAAGAGGCCGAGCTTCACAACATCCGGAACCTTCGACAGCAGAGAAACAAAATTGAGATCCGCAGGCGCGTTGTAAGCCGGGTTGCCTCCCAGGATGAATAAGGTTTTGACCGCGCCGTTCGCCATGGCTTTGGCGAGGTCCGTGATGGTCGCTGCGACGGGAGCGGTATTCGTCAGCCCCAGAAGGGTCGAACCCAGATTTCCCAGGGCCTGGTTGATGGCATTGACGAGAACCTGAACCGGCGCCGGCGTCTGCGGGCCGGTGAGGACGAGCGAGCGTCCGTGGTTCGCGAGCAAATCGTTTGCACATTCCGTGATCCAGGCCTCATCGAAGGTCGCATCGGATTTTGGAAATGCCCCGAGCAGGGCGGCGGTGGCCGGATCGTTCGTTTGTGCAGCGATGATTGTGGCGAGCCGGCGGGTGAATTCCCCGAGGTCAGAAACCCTGCTGCGAAGCCGGTGATCGGCCATTCCGCCGGTGATCGTGTAGTGGTTTTCCACCACATAGAGGCGGTTCATCGGTGCTCCGAGCTGATCGGGATTGCGCCGGGCCGAAAAGCCTGCGGCGTAACCGATCCCGGTCTCGATGGGATTCAAAAAGTCGCTGTCCAGAGCCAGGATGACATCCGCGCGCTCGAACTTCGGAATCAGACGGATTCCCGCACCGAAGGATGCCGCGGCTGCGGTTTCGGCCTCGCTGTCGCCGAGCGGTTCGTATTCCGCCCAGATCATCCCCGGAAAATTCCTCTCGAGCTCGGCGCGCAGGCGGTCCCGGGTCGGGGAATTTTTCTTTTCTGCAAGGAAGGCAACGCCTTTTCCGCCGCCTTGGTTCACCGATTTGAGGAAGGCATCGAAAGCCGGGGCATCGACGGTCCGGCCGCGGTCCAGAATATTTTTCGAGCGATACGGATCGTAGAGATCAAGGATTGCCGCCTGCGCGAACGAATCTGTTCCCCCGTTGCTGAACGGATGGAGCGGGTTGCCCTCAAGCTTCGTGGGCCGCCCGTCAGACGTGCTCGCAATGAGCGGGATCGCCCCGGTGCGCGTCGGCATCGAGGTTGCGTAATAAAGAAATTTCCCGGGGATCGTCCATTCGACTCCCTTGGTGAATGGCACCAGGTGGGATTCCGGCCGCCGGCATCCGGTGAGGCCGACTCCTGCCAGCGCGATCGAAGCCCCCATCAGCTTCATGAAATCACGTTTCGAAAGCCCGCTGTCCTCGTAGACATCCGCTCCGCGTGGGAACTCCGCCTCGAGGTGCTTCGCAAATTCCGGATCGTTTTCGAGCTCGCGAAGGCTGCGCC
>CAZRIL010000036.1:0-41785 GCA_964600115.1 uncultured Chthoniobacter sp.
TTCTCGAAAAGCAAAAGGACTATTTCAAAACGCTTCTTGGACTGATTCCGAGGGGGATCAGGCATGCGCCGCCGCAAGCGCCGTATTTTACGGGGTATTCGCACGATACGCTTTACGACTGGGATCAGTTTTTCGAGACGATCCTTCTCGGGTATTGCGGTTATCCGATGGAGTATACCCGCAACGGGCTAAGGCTGTTCCTTTCCTTGCAGGAGGAGGACGGGTTTGTGCCGAGGTCGTTCCATCCGGCGCGGGGTGTGTATTTCAAGCATAATGTCATGTTCAAGCCGTTTATGGCGCAAACGGCGTTGCTGACCGTGCATCAGGATGGACGGACGGATTGGCTGGAGGGCGGGGTCTACGACCGGCTCTTGCAATTCTTTTTTTGCTGGATCCGGAGGTTTGATGTGCGGGGCGAAGGGCTTTCGATCTGGCACGATGCGGAGCAGACGGGGATGGATAACCATGATGACCGGGCGGGGAACTGGAACGGACCCAACGAATTTTGCGAGGGGGTTGACCTCAATTGCTATCTGGTCCGGGAAGGGAGGGCGCTCGCCATCCTCGCCGGACTGTTGGGCCGGACAAAAGACCAGCATGAGATCCTCACTTCTGTCGCGACGCTTGAATCGGCGATCCGGAAATGGTTGTGGGACGACAGCGAAGGTTTTTTCTTTGACTACCATGCCAAAGAGAACCGGCCGATCGGCATCAAATATGTGGGGGGATTTGCCGCGCTCTGGGCGGGCGTCGCAACCCCGGCCCAGGCGGCCCGGATCATCGACGGGCACCTCTTGAACGAGAAGGAGTTCTGGCGTCCTTATCCGATCCCTGCCCTGGCGGCCACGGAACCCGGGTATTCCGAAGGCTTTCTTCCCAACGAATCCACCGGCTGGTGCAACTGGCGGGCAAACACGTGGATTCCGACAAACTACATCGCATTTCAAGGACTTCGCGCCTACGGCCGGAACGACGTCGCGGAGCTGCTGGCGAAGAAATCTTTCCGCCTGTTTGATCGCGGTCGATTCAGCGAGTATTACACCTCGGAAAGTGGCGTTGGCACCGGCCTGAAGCCGTTTTGGGGTTGGTCGGCACTTGCAATCTTCATGCCGCTCGAGTGCGAATGCGGGTTTGATCCCACAAAACTATCGCCTCAAAATGATGCCTTGGACCAAGTCCTGTCGGGCCTGCGCGGTTAACCCCCGCCGCGGGGGTCCCCACTCACGTCCGTCTTCATTTGCTTCCGTCGCTTTTATCAGGGGCGGTGTTGTCCGTTGAACGCAAATCATCGGCGGCCTTCCCCTCACCGCCTTTGTCGTTTCCCTCGACAGCGGAAGTGACGAGCCACTCGCATTGATCGGCGAGTGGTTTGTTCCCGGCACGGCCTGTGGCTTCAATAATGTTCTTCCCCGGAGCGAGAGGAACATTTTCCCAACGGCAGATAAAGAAGTCATCGGGTTTGACGGGACCGAGGGAATTGCCGTTGACCTTGAGCTCGACCGGCCCGGTGTTGGAATAAACTTTCACTTCTGTCTGGGCCTGGGTGCGCGGTGTCATGCGGCGGGAGGCGATATGGACCATCGGCTCGGGATTCCAGTTTGCTTTGTAGAAGAAGTAAGCGTCTTTTTTGATGTTGCGGTCATGGGAGACGAGGCCCTTGTCGTTCAGGGAAGCCGAGCCGCCTTCGTTGCGCTTCGCGCTTGAGAAGTCGAACATCACCCAGATGAAGCTCCCCCAGAGTTTGGGATTGCCTTTGATCTGCTTCCACAGCGCTTCATGGACATGCGTCTGCCACTCTTCCGGATGGAAGGCGCCGGTTGTCATTGGCGGGGTTAACGCACCTTCCTGGTGCTGCGCGGGGTTGGCCCCGGCTCCGTATTCGCTGATTGCGGTGCGCTTACCGAGCTCAGAGGCTGCCGCTTCAACCATCGGTGTCAGTAACTCCGGGCCGCCTTTCTCCCGCTTGTACCAGCCGGGGTATAGGTTGAACGTGGTATGGTCGGCGATTTGGTTGAACGATTCATAGTTTGCGTTGGTGGCGGCGACGATCAATCGGGAGGGATCGATTTCCTTGATGACAGCTTTGAGGTGATAGAGCAGCGTGTCGGGGTAGCGGTCGCTGGAGCGCAATTCGTTGAAAAGACCCCAGAAGGCGACGGAAGGATGGTTGTACAGCTGGGTGACGAGCTCCCTTAATTGCAGTTCGGCATTTTCCCTGAATGCTGGGGTATCAGTGACTCTGTTAACGATGGGCAATTCGTCCCAAAGCAGGAGGCCGTTACGGTCGGCGAGATCGTGCCAATACCCGCTTTGCGGATAGTGAGCGTTGCGAACCGCGGTAACGCCCATGTCGAGAATCGTTTTCGCGTCCGCTTCATGGTCGGCGGGGGAAAGTGCCCAGCCTTTGTCCTTGAGCTCCTGGTGCCGGTTGACTCCATGGATCGGATAAGGTTTTCCGTTGAGCAGGAATCCTTCATTTTCGGTGATCTCCACCGTGCGCAGCCCGAGCGGTTGCCGGATTTCATCAATGACTTTCCCGTCCTGACGGACTCGAACTGTGGCGGAGTAAAGATACGGGTCGTTACGACCGCCCCAGCGGTGAGGTTTGGAAATCTTCAGCCTGCTTTTCACGGGAAGCGTTTCCCCGCCGGCCACTTTGGCATCTTCTTTTTGAATGGCCACTGATATGCCCGCGGCGTCTTTGATCTCGGTTTCAACCTCCACGGTGGCGTCGGAGCGCGAGCCGTTGGACACCAGTGTTTTGACTTCCACGTCAGCCCGGGCATCGGTCAGGCTTTTGGTCGTCAGATAAACGCCGGACGAGGCCAGGTCGAGCGGAGTGATGCACACGTCATCGGTCACAATCAAATGGACCGGGCGATAGATTCCGCCGGACATATTGAAATCGCCGGAGAGCGGGGTGACATCGGATTTGCCGTCGTTGTCCACCTTCACGCGCAGCTCGTTGGCGGCGCCAAAATGCAGAAAAGGGGTGAGTTCGTGGCAGAATGCGGTGAACGCTCCGTTATGCGTGTCGAGGGCTTTCCCGTTGATGTAGGGCGTGGCTGCGATCGAGACGCCTTCAAAGCGCACGAACACCCGCTTGCCGTGCCATTCCTTGGGGATGTCGAGCGTGTGGACATACCAACCTTCGCCCCTGTAATAGTCCTTGCCTTGTTCCGTGGAGATGGCGTTCCAGGTATGAGGAATGCTGACCGATTCCCACGTATCCGTCGCGGCAGCCGGATCCGCTTGTTGACGGAGAAATTTCCAGCCGGCGGGCAGTTCCATCGAGAGACGTTCCGCCCTTGCCGGCATGGGTGAAATAAGGAAGCACACCGCGGCTGCCAGTAGAAACAGCAGGGCTTTGAGAGAGCGAGGAGTCACGGCTTCTTCCCTTGCCCGTCGATCTGGTCAAGTAGGGACACGGGGGCAAACTCTTTCATCAGCACCTCGTTGTTTTTCCATCCTGTAAACACGTCGATGTCGGCCAAGGTGCGATCCCCGACCGCGAGGGTCAGCGTGAGGGGCGATTCCCTGCGGACGGTCATAGTCTTGCCGTCCTTCAGGGTGAACCGGGCGATGTCGCCTTTTTGCCAATCGGTGAGAGGTGCGAATCGCGGCTGATATTTTTCCCACCAGCGCGCGAGGGCGAGCTCCCCGTAGTTGAATGCATTGAAGATTTTTCCTTCGGTGCGCTTGCCGGATTTGATCGCTTCTTTTCGAGCGGCCTTGATCTCCGGGAGGGAGTCCCAGGGCGGCGCATCGAGGAACATTTGGATTGAGGGTGAGTTGTTGAACGGGGCATCCCGCTGGAGTGTCGCCCACGTGTGCAGCGAAAGAGCGACCTGGTTGTGAACGGCCGCAGCCGGATCGTCCTTGTAGCCTCCAAGCATCGGGCTGGCAGACCCCAGATGGGGATACGCGCGCACGAATGGAGAGTTGACCATCGCGTCGATATTCGGTTCGCCCAACTCGCGCATCTTCGCAAGGCGTTCGCCAACGCCTTTCGCATCGAACCGCAGCTCGCCTTTGATCTTCTTCTCGGCATCGGTCGGATACCGCGACTTCGCCGCCGCGCGAATCGAATTGGCCTTGTCCAGATCGTTCCCGAGCTGCAACTCGATCATCGTGTCCACCGAGATTCCATCGAGCATGCTCACGATCGATGACCCGCGCACGAGTTGCGCCATATCGATATACCGCATGTATCCTTCACCCGGAGTCGCTTCCGTGGCGATCGCGACATGGGAGAGTCCGTTTTCGTCGAGGGTTTTTCTCAGCAATTTGAAAAACTCGCGCGAGCCCTGCTGGCTGTTGATGCCGAAGCGTTCCTTGCCCTCTGGCCAAACGGCGGGCACGTCGATGTGGAGGGCATCGGCGCCGGTCGCCCGCACGGCGCTGAGAATTTCGGCGACTTTCATGTAACGCCAGCCTTCATAAGCCGGCGACATATGGTAGCCGCTCATCCGGATGGGCAGTCCGAGCCTCGCCGAGCTCGGCGTGCCGAAGTCCTTGTCGCGCTGGATAATTTCCTGACGGCGCAGAAAATCATAACCGACTCCCCATGGCACCTTCCCCTCCGGATCTCCGATCGCCTTAGGACGGTCGGGATACGCCTCGCGATGCCATTCGTCCTGCTTCGCGACATACCGTCCGAAGAACGGGGAGGTGCCGGTATCCTGCACGAGATGATTGTGGAAGTGCAGCATCACATGGAAGCCGCGCTGGCGCACCTTGCCAACGGTATGAGCGAAGAATGGATCTATGGAATGTTCCGGAAACAGCGTGTCGTGGGCTGCGTAGCGCCACCAGTTCACATAGAACATTACTTTATCCGGCTCAAGAACCTTGCCGAGATGATCCAGCCAGTCATCCACCAGTTTGAGATTCTTCTCCCAGTTCTCCGTATAATCCGGATTGCCGGAGCCGGGAAAGTTCAGAGGCGGGTTCGTGAAGGGGGCGCGCACGTAGGCCCAGACGAGATTTTGGACCCAGGCGGTCGGGCGCCCGCTTAGTGGCGTGAGGTCAAAGGCCTTGGCAACATGCCCGCGACGGATGTTCGCTGCCTGGTTCACCCAGCCATCATATTGGGTGATTCTCCATTTGCTGCTCTCATAACGGTTCGTCCAGGGCGGGGAGGCAATCGATCGCTGGGTCAGAATCACTTCCTTTGGGAACTTGGAGTCATCCATCTCGATAGCGCTGAAATGTTCGAGCTCCGGATCATCCACCTCGATCAACAGGCCTCCCTTTTTCCCCTGGATGACAAAATAGCGCTGGCGCCATTGATGGCTTGAAAGCACGGCCTGGCGATTGCCAAAATAATAGTTTTTACCGAGGGCTCCTTCGGGCGTCTGTGCGTCTCCGGCAATCATGCGATTGGTGAGCCCGGTGGGCCAGTAGGAACCGTCGATCTTGTCGAGCGGCAGCCTCAACGACCACTGCACCGTTTGGGCCAGGCCGTCCGGCACCTCCAGTTGCTGACGGATGACAAGAGTGTCGGCTTCCGGCGATGTGGCACTTAGCGTCCAGGTGTTCGCCTTTTGTTCTTCACCGTAACCTGGAATAAACCAGGCACCAGGCTGATAAACGGGCGGCAGAGCCGCCACGTTGTCCGGCTTGCCAAAATCGAACGTTTCGCCGGTGCGCTTATTTGTCCAGCTTGTCAGCCAGCCGTTCTCCACGACGGATTTGAAATCCCGCGTGTCGGTTGTCGCTCCATGGTCCCCCGAAGCAATGGAGCCATAGGCAAAAAGACAGGACGCAACGGCTGCGGAAAGGCGGAGTGACATTGGGGAACCCATAGGCGCGAAGCATCTCATTCCGGTCAAATGCCGCAAATTGCATGGGGTTCACATTGTTGAAGAGAAAAGCGGGAGAAGACACCAGCAAAAATTCCCGACTGTCATCGGCTGCGCTTCAGGTGCGGAGCGCCAGCGACCCGTCAATGTCCGCCGCTCACAACTTCGAGCAATGACGCTGCGGCACCAATTGGATGGAGCGGCAAAGGTCCTGCAAACTGACGGGTGCTGGAAATCTCCACCGCAGTCGCATCTGTCGTCCATGGCAGCCCAAGTTCCGACAAAAGCACTCCCGTGTCGAACGCCTGGCTTATTGCACTATTGATCCCCTTGATGTTGTGCTGAATTCCACTCTCACCGGCGCTGGAAGTCCTGAAGGTTTCGGGGATATCATGGATCGGGACCGCCTCGTGGAGAGCATTGATGACAAGCGTGTGCTTGCGGGCTTCCTCCAAGGTGCACGCTTCCTGCTTCTGTCCCCGGATTTGGGCGAGAACGCGGGCATACATGAGCTCCGTGGAATCCGATGGGGAGGGGTGGCAACTGCGGGGAACCCCGTGACTGTGAGAGTCGGTCAGGTGTGAATCATTGATTCCCCAACTAATCACCCCGGTCTCGCCGAGAAGATCAATCACTGGATCCTCCCGGATGGAGGAGCTATGCGTGGCTGCAAAAAGAATATCGGCTCCCGAATCCGTATGAATTCGCGCGGAAATAGTATCGAAGCTTTCGATCTCCTGGGCACGGTAGAGCTCTGCCTCCATGCTCAATGGAGTTGTCGCTTGATGCAGGGTTGGACCCGCGAGATGCAACGCGGCCATGAGGAAGTGCGCCAGGGCATTGTTGGCTGGCGAATCCAGAATCCACCGGTCACCGGATGCCAAACGACCCGCCCATTCGTTGCGAGTATAGTAGGCGGAGGACCGGGGCCACGAGGCTTTCACCCGTATCTGTCTCAGGCTCCCGATTTCTCCGTCGGCAACCCGCCGTTTCAGCGCGGAGTAGGTCCTGTCGTACATGTATTGAAATCCCACCGCCACCATGCGGCCGACAGAATTTTTCACCCGGATCATCTTGTCCACTTCCTGAACGGTGGCTGCGGCCGGCTTTTCCACAAGGACATGGCACCCCGCCTCCAAAGCAGCAATCGTCATGTTGCTGTGCCACGCGATACCGGTCGGAATACAACATAAATCCATCTTGCCGGCCTCTGACCTCAGCATCTCTCGGTAATCCGAATAGAGCCGGCAGCCCATCTCCTCAAGCCCCCGGCATTTTTCGGGGACCTCGTCTGGATTGATCACGGTGGCCACGGCGAGACGCACCAAACCCTCCGCATGGAGTCGCTGGAGAGCCCTGAGGTGGATGCCTCCGTATCCCGAGACGCCAATCAGACCGACACAAAGAGCATCGGGCGAGGAGTTCATTGAAGATGGCCGCAAAAAGGCATTCTCCATTTCGTCCCGAACAACCACAATGTTCACCCAATGTTTTGTTCACATTGTTGAACCATCCCGGAGGTCTAAGTGGCTATCGGCTTTGATATTAGCGGGAGAGTCGGAGGCGTAAAGAGTCCAACTGCCAGCAGAAATGGGATTGAACCCATAGACGATTCCAGCGCCTTCTTCCATGAGCATGCGATCCCTCGGATTTCTTCCAGCACTCCTTCTAATTTCGTTGCGGTGCCTCTTCGGCAGCGACGACGGGAATTCCTCACTGGGCGGAAAATCTTTGTCCCCCGACAAACAGGCGCTTCTCCCAATTACGGACACCCCGGGTCTTCCCCGGGTGCTCCTCATCGGCGATTCTATTTCAATTGGTTACACCGTGCCCGTGCGTGAAGCCCTTGTGGGCGTCGCCAATGTTCATCGTCCGGGAATCAATTGCGGAGCAACTCCCCGAGGGTTGGCCGGACTCGGCGAATGGCTTGGAGACGGGAAATGGGACGTGATTCATTTCAATTGGGGCTTGCACGACCTGATCCACCGGGACGGAAAGAGAAGTGTTCCACCGGAGGAATACGAACGCAACCTTCGTGAGATTGTGGCCCGGCTGAAGATGACCGGGGCCACCCTGGTCTGGGCGACCACCACACCGGTGCCAAAGGGAATCAGCAGTCCGAAGTCCAGGGTCTCGGAAGATGTGGAACTTTACAACTCGATCGCGGCGAAAATCATGAAGGAGAATGCTGTCGCCACGGACGATCTCTATGCGTTTGCCCTTCCGCGCCTCGAGCAGATTCAGCTTCGCGCGAACGTGCATTATTCCCCCGAGGGTTCGGCGGTTCTTGCGGGACAGGTGGCTTCTTCGATCCGGAGCGCACTGGAAAACCGCAAGCCCTCAGTCAGGAAGGGCGCTCTCTCACCTCCGTAATTCCTCATGAGCACATTCGTCACGCCGCCGCCGGCCACCCGCGGCTTACGCACGCCATTCCAACCTGCCAAAATTACCCGCCTGGAGACGTCCGGCCGACACGCTCTCCACAGCTATCAAGGGCTCTGTCCATGGTCGCCTTCAGGCGACTACCTTCTTTATGCGGCTCTCGACGGGGTTACAGGCCTCGCTCGCATGATCATCCGGGATCTCGGGAACGGAATCGAAGCTGTTGCGGGAGAGTCCGGGCATTGCGACTTCCACACAGCTTCCTACCAGCAGTGGGTGCTGGACGGCGGGGGGATCGTCTTCCGCTGCCGGAAAGATGGAGTGGTTGGCAGTGCGGTTTCTCCCGCAGACGGAAGTTCGCTCCAGTCCGTCGTTTACCCCGGCCTGACGATCCGCGCGACCGCGTGCCAGGGGCTGCGAGGATACGGGCAGTTGAAAGAGAATGGAACCACGAGGACGGCCAGGGTGGATTTTTCCACCGGGCAGATCGAATGTTTCTTTACCCCAGAGCAGGCAGCGCTCCACCTTCCGGAAAACCTCCGCAAGGATTGCCCCTATTCGTTCTCACATTTCGTTCCCAATGCGGGCGAGTCGCTCGCTTTCTTCAAGCTCTCCAGCCCGGAACCGCATCGGAAGACCCCGGGGCAGATGGAGGATTGGGGTGCCTTTTTTGTCTATGATTTGCTGAACCGGACATTCCTTTGTCTGGGGCAGCGCATTTCCGGCCACCCCCAATGGATGCCCGATGGCCGGCGGATCGTGAATATCATGCAGCCGCTGGACGGTTCGGACAACCGCTGGATTGTGAGCCAGAATGCCGTCACAGGAGAAATCGAACGCCTTGTCGATTTCCCCATCGAGGGGGCGGGACATCCGGTCATCTCTCCGGACGGGCGCTACCTGGCGACCGATGCCTATACCGCCGACCGGCGCGAGTGCCCCGTTTATATCATCGACCTGGCGACGGGACAAATGGCGGAGATCGCGCGCTTCGCGCACCGCACCAAACACACCGACACGTATCAGCCCCACACTCTTTTCAGGTCAAACCTCCATCCCGTTTGGTCGCCTGATGGAAGCAGGTTGCTGGTCAATGCGAACGAGGATGGCACCCGCCTCGGAATGTTTCTCCTCGAGGGGTTCCTGAACAACAATTCGCATGAATAAGACGGGACCATTCACATGGCCAACGGGCTTGCCGCCGGATCCCTTGAACGACTGTGCCCGAAATAGTTAATTCCAGCAGAGAGAGAGAGAGAGTTTCAAGGTTCTGAATTCTTTCGCGAGGCGAGGATCTTGTTTTCCAGAAGCCAGTCCTTGGCATCTACGGGCCAGACTTTGGCGTCCTTTTCACACCGAAGTCCGTAGCCATGCCCCCCCGTTGGATAAAGAAGAAACCTATGGGGCAATTTCGCGGCTTCTAGTTCGCCTGCGAGCACTTTGCTGCCAGCCACATATTTCGAGTCATCACCGGAATGGATGATCAGCATAGGCGGGATCATTGAGGAGATCTTGAATTCGTGCGCCAGCCGGCCATCCGTGTCCGCGAGATATGCCGGGTAAACCAGAATCGCAAAATCCGGCCTGAAGCCGAGCGCATCAGCATCATCGATGGGTTTGTAGGTCTCATCGTCCTGGCTGGCGCTTAGCACTGCCGCCAGGTGACCTCCCGCGGAGAAGCCGATGATTCCAATGCGGTGAGGATCGATATTCCAATCCGAATGATGAGCCCGGACAAGGCGCATGGCTCGTTGCGCATCCTGAAATGCCCCTGCACGGTTATTGGGGACGCGATACTTGAGCACGATGGCAGTGATCCCAAGCGAGTTCAACCATGCGGCGATTTCCGATCCCTCCTTATTCATGGCGAGTTTTCCATACCCTCCGCCCGGGCAAATAATCATTGCGGGAACAGGCGAGTCTTGTTCCGGAGCAGGGAATACGGTGAGGGTCGGCCGGCTGACATTTGTCAAGCGCTCGACGTTGTCACCTCTCGAGGGTTCGATCGCTTCCACTTCAGCGGTTCGATCTCCGGGCATTTTTCCCTCAGGCCAAAGCGGGACAGTGCTTCCTGATATCAGTGGTTCGGGAGGCAACGATTGCGCGCATACGAGCATCGTGGCCGAAAAGAAAACGAAGTGATGAATGTATTGCATGGTCATCCGGGCAGCCCTGTGGAAGGAATCCTTCAAGGACAGATTGGTCAGGAGAGCAAACTCAAAATCGCCCAGTCACGCAAGTGCGATGCGTGCAGAGAAAGTGGTCGGAGAAAGCGTTTCCACGAAACTGCGACTGTGGTCACACTCTCGTGTGTGAGATTATTGGGAACGCAATTCTATCCTAGTGGGAAACACGGCTCCGGCCGCAGGCCTATCGACAATGTGAATGAAAGGAATTTTGCGGCCGGGAACCTCCGGGAATCTACTTCGAACCGCCTGCCCGGCCGCATCTTCCAGAATATTTTCAACTGATGTTCCAACTGCCCCAATATTTGATCACTGACGAATCGGCTGTCGCTCAGGATACTCCAGCCGTTTGCACATCCATACTTCCCGGGCTTGCTGGCTTGCTTGGTTGCCTGAGCGTTGTTTTCTTCTCGCTGCCGTCCGGTGCCCGGGCTGAAGGAGCCGGTTCCTCCCTTTATGATGCGGGGGCAAACCAGTGGAAACGAACGCCCGAACAGGTCGTTCCCCTGATAAAATCGGCACCCGCGATTGATGGCAAAGTCGATCCGCAGGAATGGCGGGAGGCCGCGCAGCTCGGACCCCTCAAGGTGGATCCAGATGGAACTCCGGACGGTTTAACACGCCGGGTGTGGATGGCTTACGACTCCCGCAATGTCTATCTGGCCTTCACGCTCGAGCGGCCGAAGGGAGCGATCTCTCCCGCAATGCCGGCCACGATGGAGCGTCTCGAGGGAGGCTCCGGCGGAGTGATAAGCGATGCGGTGGAAGCGCTTTTCGCTCCCCAGTTGGTTTATAAGAAGTCCTTCAGTTTTTGGATATACGGGAACGGCGCATACGGAGATGCCCTGTGCAGCCCCGGGAAGAACCGGGGATGGAACGCCGAATGGCAACGGGCCGGGAGGGTCACGGCCGAGGGCTGGGAGGGCGAGATGGCGATCCCTTTTCAAGCCTTCGGAATATCCGGCCCGCCTCTGCCGGATGAGTGGTGGGGGTTCGACTTTGTGGACAACAGGCAAACTCCCTCGGGGCTTCTCGCATTCTGGTCTTTCCGTGGCGGCAGTTGGCATTTGTTCCAGAACTTCGGACGTATCCGCTTTGCCCCGGCTCCGGCGGTCCGCTTCGTTCGGGCCGGAGATTTGGGCGACGGGAAAAGCGGAGTCGAGTTCGAGGCGGTCCAGGAATCCGGCGCGGGTTCGATCAAGGTCGAACTCGAACTGCTGAAGCGCAAGTCCGGCGAAGACGGCGGACCGAAAAGCTACTTCGACAATATCGAAAGCGGAGTGAGTCACGATACCCAGGCTGAATTTACCAAGGGCGTCACCCTCAATGACATGATCGCCTTTGCGGAGACGTTCTACGAGCCGGTCGCGGCGGCCCCGCCGTTCCGGAAAACCCTGGACCTCGCGGCTGCGGAACCGGTGCGCTTCGGGATCTCCGCCGCACTTCCCTACGGCGAATATCTGGCCCGGTATCGGATCGAGTCCCCCGAAGGGAAAATCCTGTCTGCGGGAACGAGCATCTTCCGCAACGAACGTCCGCTGGATCTCCATGTCGAGCCATACTGGCTTTACTCTGAAACCGTGGACGTCTTCACCAACCTGGCAAAATCAGGCCTGGCTGGAACTGGAGAACTCATGATCCATTTACTACCCGCCACAGGCGGAAATCCACTTCGCACGGCCACGCGAAAGGTTTCCTCATCCGAACCGGAAGCGAAGACCGAACTCGACGTAAAGGGGCTTCCCCCAGGTGCCTACCGCCTCGAAGCCATCCTCTCCGATTCCGATGGGAAAGAGATTCTCCGCAATTCGGATCCGATTGATCGGCCGGAATTCCCGCCCTGGTATCGGAATTCATTTGGCAACACGATTGAAGTTCCGGAACCGTGGACGCCGGTCGAGGCCGAGAAAAGCGGGAAGGTCCGCGTTTGGGGACGAGGTTACGATTTGGGCAAAGTCTTTCCCGCCCGGATTTCAAGCCAGGGTCAGGAGGTCCTGGCCGCTCCGGTGCGCCTCCTCGCGCAAACGGCATCCGGCCCGGTGGACTGGACGTCAGAAAGCGTGAAGCTCAAGAAAATGACCGGCGGCGCCGCCGTCTATGACGTCACGATGCAAGGCGGTGGGCTGAAGATCCAGGGCACTCTACGTGCGGAGTTTGACGGGCTGCTCTGGTATGATCTGCAACTCACCGCGACGGAATCTCCCTTCGAGATCAAATCTCTCACGCTGGACGTGCCGGTCAACGGCTCCCTCTGCGAGCTCATGGCGCGACACAATTTCCTCAGCGACCCGGTCCTGTCATCTTCGCTGCCAAAGCCGGAACTCAACGGCCGGCAGGGCGTCTTGGAGGATTCGAAAATGCCGTTCACTCCCTACCTCTGGATCGGCAATGAAAAGGCGGGCATGGGTTTCGTGGCGGAAGCCCCGATCGACTGGAAAATTGAGAATCCCTCCGGCGTTCTGGAAACCAAGGCTCCTCGCGACGGCAGCCCCGGCCACATCATCGTTCATCTGGTGCAGGCTCCGACCAAACTGGAGAAACCGATGCGGCTTCAGTTCGGGCTGCAGGCCACGCCAATCCGCTCCGCTCCCTCTGACCGCAGCGTGCTGAACATTTTTCAGAGAAACGGAGTGTTCGGAGATGAAAAAACTTTTGCCGACCTGGCCGCGAAGGGCTGCAAGGTCGTCGTCTTCTATTACGATTGGCGGGGCGACTCCAAGACCGAGATGGGCGGAACGCCGGAGCGTCCCCCGTCGCCCGGGCAGCAACAAAAACTCAAAGACGCCGTGAAGCTTGCCCATCAGCACGGGTTGAAAGTCATCCTCTTCACGGGCTGGGGAGTGAACGCCAAGAGTCCCAACTGGAAACAATATTCATATGAGCTTGGCCGGTATCCGATCACCAATGGCGGCTGGGGAACATTCAATGCCACCGCCGGCGGGAACGGTGCCTACATCGATTTCATGGCGTGGGGCCATGCCGATCTTGCCAGGGAGTATGAAGTGGACGGTGTGCTCTGGGATTCCGCCGCGAACCTTTCCGAAGACCGCAACCTTCGCACCGGAAATGCCTGGGTGGACGATCAGGGCCGCCTGCGCCCGAAATTTCCGGTGCTTGGAACGCGCGATCTCTATCGGCGCATCTATAACATCTACAAAGGCGAGGTCCGCACGGACGGCGTGATATACAATCATGGCGGCAGCCTCTGGCCGATCAATGTCTATGCCGACATGCTGAACCGGGGCGAGGGAAAGCCGATGACAGCAAAGACGCTCCGGGAAAGCTGGCAGCCCCTCGAGGAATTCCGAACCGACTATTCCGGCGAGCCGTTCGGAACCCTCTACAGCGGCGAGATCAATGATTGGGCGAAGCTGCCCATGCGCGTGAGCACCCACCTCGCCGTCACACTCCTGCACGGCACCTATGCCAAGGAAATCGGGCTCGGAAATAATTTCCGGACGTATGACTACGAATCCCGGCCTTTGCCCGCGCTCTGGAAGACTTTCGGCTGGCTTCCGATGGATGGCCGCGAAACCCGGCATTATTATTATCAAAATCTCAAAGCGAAAAACCAGGCGGTCAGAGCCACCCCCGACTCTTTGCTCAGCAGCGCGTTTGTCAGCGGCGACCGCAAGCGCGCCATCATCGTAGTTTCAAACCTGGATACGTGGCCGGTGACCGGTGCCAGGGTCGTGCTCGACCTTGCTTCCCTGGGCATGGATGCAGGGCTCACACCCAGGATCGTGGATGGCGTCACGGGAGAGCCTGTCGAAGTGAAGGAAGGTGTCATCACTTTGGATGTCGACCAGCAACGCTATCGCGTCCTCAATATTTCATTGAACAAAGATTCCACTTTTACCCCCACGACACACATTGATGCTTCGTAACTTTCGCGCTCGTGTCATTCCCCGTCGAGGATCTCGATGGCTATCGGAATTTCCATTGATGAAAAACCACTTCGTCCTCGCTCTGTTCTTCCTGGAATCCTTCCTGCTGACGTTTCTATTTCCATTGTCCGCCTTTTCCGCTCCGGCGGTGCCATTTTCGGACAACATGGTGCTGCAGCGCGACAGGCCGGTTCCCATCTGGGGGAGGGCGGATCCCGGGCAGAAGGTGGGTGTGACATTCGCCGGGCAGGATAAGAAGGCCATTGCGGATGCTCGGGGGGACTGGTCGTTGCGCCTCGATCCGCTCCCTGCGTGCGAAGTGGGGCGGGATCTGGTCATCGATGACGGCGCTCGCCGCATACTCCGGAATGTTGTGGTGGGCGAGATTTGGCTTTGTTCCGGGCAGTCCAACATGGGATTCAGCGTGCGACAGGCAGCGGACGGGGAAAACGAGGTCGCCGCCGCGAAGGATTCCGGCATCCGCCTGCTGAGCAGCGATTTGTCGGCTGGTTGGAAGGTTACTTCTCCGGAGACGGCGGGCGAATTTTCCGCCACCGCCTTCTACTTCGCCTGCGAACTCCGGAAGGAATTGCATGTGCCCGTGGGTCTGATTGCCCTTGCCATGGGCGGGACGGAGGCTGCGCGTTGGACGCCCCGGGCCGCATTGCAGGCCGACCGTTCCTTGTGGGAGGCCAGCCTGCCCCGGCTCTGGCAGGCCTATTCCCGCAACGCCCTCGTTGCAAGACAGAAGGCCGCCAAGCAAGGCACACCGGTACAAGCGGTCGCCGGCTGGGATGAGTTCGTCGCCAAGCGCATGGGAGGCCTCTACGAAAAGCTCATCGAAAGAGTTGTCCCCTACGGAATTCGCGGGGTGCTTTGGTATCAGGGTGAAGCGGATGCCGGCTATCCCGATGTTTACGCGAAGCTTTTCCCGACCTTGATCCGCAGTTGGCGGAGCGCTTGGGGAAACGAGTCCCTGCCGTTTCTATTTGTCCAACTTCCGAATTATGACACTCCGATGGCCGGCAAATGGGTTCGCTTGCGCGAGGTGCAGGCGGGGACGCTTTCGTTGGACCATGCCGGGATGGCCGTGACGATCGATATCGGCGAGGATGGCAACCTTCATCCGCTCAACAAGCGGGAGGTGGGACGCCGGCTGGCGATCCTCGCCGAAGCCTCAGTCTACGGCCGCGACGTGGTCGCCACCGGACCGGAATACGAGTCATTTTCCATCGAGCCGGGCGGGATCCGCATCCGGTTTAAGAAATCCGCTTCCCCATTGAAGTTGCTTCCCCCCTCCAGCGGATTTTTCATTGCTTCCGACGACCGCCAATTCGTTTCCGCGCAGGCGCGCATCGAGGGGAACGACTTGATTGTTTGGAGCGATGCGGTGACCAAGCCCGCCGCCGTCCGCTACGCCTGGGACGCCGCCCCGAAGCCAAGTCTTTTCAACGGGGCGGGGCTGCCATCCGCCCCCTTCCGGACCGATAATTGGGATTATCCCTACGAGGGGCCGCGCTATGCGTCGTCTGCAGCAGAGGGGGGTAAAATGAGAATCAAATTCGTTTCCACCGGCTTGAAACTGGGAGACAAGACATCGCGTGATTTTCAGATTGCCGGGCACGACCGCAAGTTTGTTCCCGCCCGCGTGAGCGTAGACAACGGGGACCTTCTGGTTTGGAGCGAGGCGGTTCCTCAGCCGGAGGCGGTGCGATATGCCTGGGGCAACGACGAACTGGAAATCAGCCTGTTTGACAACACCGGGCAAGCCGCTCTTCCCTTCCGCACGGATGCTTGGCCGGAGATGTGAGAATGCTGCCCCCGCCAGGAAAATCAACAATGAGAACAAACCAAAAGTCTCCGCAGACCGGCCCTTCGGCAGACTGCGGCAACAAAATGAAATCCTCCCGAATCAACCTCCTGACTTTTGCCTGCGCAGTGGCCGCCCTTTTCAGCCTCCAGGCCCTGGCCGCGGACGGCGAGTTGCTCTACAATGGCATCCGACTTCCTGAGGAGTGGCCGCCCCGTCAATTGGACTCCGCGAGCAGGGAGGTTCCAGTGATACCGTATCTGCAGGCTCCTCCCGATATCATTCCGATCGATGTGGGGCGCCAGCTTTTCGTGGACGATTTTCTGATCGCCTCGACCGACCTCAAGCGCGTCTTCCATCAGCCGGTCAAATATGAAAACAACCCGGTCCTTCGCCCTGAAACGACATGGGAAAATGGCTCGACCGGGCAGGCCACGGCGGCACCCTTTTCGGATGGCTGTTTTTATGATCCTGCCGACCATCTCTTCAAACTCTGGTATATGGCGGGATGGTATGACGGCACGGCCCTGGTTACGAGCAAGGACGGGATCCATTGGAAACGTCCGGAACTCGACGTGATTCCAGGCAGCAATCGGGTTTTGGCCGTCGACGAGGCGTCGCACCGGGATGGCATGTCACTCTGGCTGGATGAGAACCCGGCCAGCCCCGCCGAGCGGTTCAAAATGTTTCTTTACCAGCGCCAGGGGGAAGCCGGCACAAAACTCCCCGAGGGGGGAGGGTCGCTGCTGACATCACCGGACGGAATTCACTGGACGCGTCGCGGCAACACGGGACAAACCAGAGATAATACGACATTTTTTTACAACCCTTTCCGGCGTGTCTGGGTGTTCAGCCACCGGAGCCGCACCGCTGATGCCGGAAAATTGCGGGCGCGAAGCTACTGGGAAAACAAGGACTTCCTGGCAGCCCTGGATGATTGGAAGGGCTACAAGCCGGTGTTCTGGATTGGCGCGGACAAACTGGACCTGCCGGATCCTCAAATCCTCGAGGAGCCCCAGCTCTACAAGGTGGACGCTGTGGCGTATGAGAGCCTGATGCTTGGGCTGTGCCAGGTGCACTATGGCCCGGTCAATTGGAAGTGTGCGAAGAAGGGGGTTCCGAAGTTCACGGAGTTGCAGGTCGCTTTCAGCCGGGACGGATTTCACTTCGACCGTTCGGTCAGGAAGCCATTCATCGGCGCGGCGCGCGACAAGGCGAGCTGGGAACGCGGGTATGTTTCCTCCACCGGAGGCTGCTGCCTCGTCGTCGGCGACAAATTGTATTTTTACTACACCGCTTTTCAGGGCGACGAATCGAACCGCAGGCCGGAGGAAATCTGGAGTGGGATGTATGCCAACGCCTCGACCGGGCTGGCGATCCTGCGAAGGGACGGGTTCGCGTCGATGGATGCCGGCGCGTCCGGCGGACATTTGACAACCCGGCCGGTGGTCTTCACGGGAAAGCAGTTGTTCGTGAATGTGGATTGCCCGCAAGGAACGCTCACGGCCGATGTCCTGGATGAGAGCGGGAATTTGATCAAAGGTTTTTCCGCTGCGGATTCGGAAGTCGTATCGAGCGATTCGACCTTGCAAAGCCTGACTTGGCGCGGAGGGGATCTCTCGGGGCTTGCCGGCAAGCCGGTTCGGTTCCGGTTCCATCTGAGCAACGGACGGCTCTATGCCTTTTGGGTCGCCCCTGACGCGTCGGGAGCCAGTCGTGGATATGTGGCTGCGGGCGGCCCGGGCTTCGGGGGTTCGATAGACAACGCCGGAGCGGCCGCGTATTCCGCCGCAGAAAAAGATCATGGCCGGTAAGCTTGTTGCACCGTCCCCGGTCGCCTTCCCCGGAGATCGTCCAACCTCGGCTCGCTACCGGGTCATCGGGTTCGTCTTCGCACTGGGAGCGATCACCTATCTCGACCGGGTATGCATCTCGATTCTCGCGCCGTATTTGATGAGGGATCTTTCGCTGACAAAGATCGAGATGAGCTGGGTCTTTGGCGCTTTTACCCTCGCCTACGGAATTTTCGAGATCCCGGTGGCTTGGTGGGGCGATCGCTCCGGTGCAAAAGGCGTCTTAATCCGGATTGTCAGTTGCTGGTCCGCCTTCACCGCGCTTACGGGAGCCGTCTTCAGCTATGCGAGTCTTCTCGGTGTCCGGTTTCTCTTCGGGATGTGCGAGGCGGGAGCGTGGCCAATGGCGGCCAGGGCCTATTCGCGATGGATTCCCAAATCGGAGCGCGGATTTGCACAAAGCATGTTGTTTGTGGGGGCGCACCTCGCGGGGGGACTCACGCCATCGCTCGTTACGGCGCTTCTCATGTTTCTGCCCTGGAGGGCGGTGTTTGTCCTGTTCGGTTGTGTCGGATTGGTGTGGGTGGTTTACTGGGGCCGATGGTTCCGGAATGAGCCCGAAGATCATCCCCAGGTAAACGCGGCCGAACTGGAGCTCATCGCCGGAGGGCGCGCCGCCGAATCCCATGCTCCGGGCAATGGAGCGCTGCGGGAAATTCTCAGGAATCGCAGCGCGATTTTTCTGTGCCTGATGTATTTTGCCAATGGTTTCGGTTTCTTTTTCCTGATCACGTGGCTGCCGACCTACCTGAGGGAACATCAAGGCTTTCACGCAGGCCTGCTGGGCCTCTTTTCCGGACTTCCACTGATTCTGAGCGTCGTGGCAGATCTCACCGGGGGGCTGGCCACAGACTGGTTGTCAAAGCGTTACGGGTTGCGGTGGGGCCGTGCAATCCCCGCAGGAACAGGATATCTACTGGCTGGCGTTTGCATCTTCGGCGCTGTGCTGACACAAGAACCTGTTATCGCCGCCCTCCTGATTGCTCTCGGGGCGGCATGTTCGATGTTCACTTTGGGAGCGAGTTGGGCGGCGTGCATCGAGATCGGAGGGCCTCATGTCGGAGTGATGAGCGCCACGATGAACATGATGGCTGTTCTCGGCGGATTTCTTAGCCCGCTCATCGTGGCTTTTATGGTCGATAAATTTTCGAACTGGACAGCACCACTCCACCTCATGGCGATTCTTTATGTCTTGGCCGCGGCTTGCTGGCTGGCAATTGATCCCCGCCAAGCTCTCCGGCCACGCGGGGCGCAGGCCGCCCCCTGAATCCGGGAATCCCCATCCGGCGAACCTTAATTTTTCCGGTAGCCGACGTCCTTCGGAAGGAGCGAACTGTCCTTCACCACTGCAGACGGAGCGAGATCCAGCAATCCGCTTTTCGGGGCGTTGCCGGCGAGTATTTGGATCCAAGCCGCGACGGGCATCGGCTTTTCTTTGGGAAGAATGACGCTCGTTTGTGGGCTCCAGAATACGGAGTCCATGGTGACTTCCGCCGGTTTTGAGAAGACGACTTTTTGGTCCCCGGAAGAAAGAATCACGCTGCCGGCCAACCGGACAGGACCGCTGCCCGGGAGAATGTTCAAGGTGATCGAAGATCCGAGAATCGTGGCCTGGGTAAGATGGAGCGGACCGGCCAGGCTGATCTCGGCCGGCACCGTCCCGTTCACCAGAACATTGTCGGCTTCCAGGTAGCGACCGAATATCGGTGTCGGATTGTTCTCAAGAACCGCATTGCTCAACCAATGCCTCGCTTCGGAGTCCGTGACCGCCACCCCGAATCCGTAGTGGCGGGATTCGCGGACTGTGAGATTCCGTGTCACTGACCATCCGCCTTCGTTGACATTAAAGACCCCGTTGTCGCACCGTTCGAAGACCGCACCATCCAAGACGGTTTCGCACCGATCGTGCGCACTGAATCCCTCATCGAAGCAATCGCTTGCATTGCAGTTGAGGAATGTGGCGTCCACGACTTCGCCGTGGACGTTAAAGGCGTCGTTCCAAATCAGCCGGACATTGAGGTTCTTGATTACTACATGCCCCAGTTTTCCCGCGAGCGAGACCCCGGTGCCGCGGAGGATCGTCCGGATGTTCATCTCCGATGGTTTCTTATCTGCAGGCGGATAATAGAAAAGATCTTTGCCATCCATGCACCATTGCCCGGCTTCCAGGCGGTCTTTGGCCTTGGGGAAAGGTGCCTCAACCCCGTCGAGAAGCACACGCAGCGGACGCTCGGGTCGCGACAGTTTGTATCTTGAGGCTGAGCCAATCTTCCACAGATTCGGATCGAGATCCAGTTTCTCTCCGTCAGCCCAGACCACCTGAACCGCGCAGTCTTTGGGACTGCGGTCCGCAGGGGCCTTGATGAACAGGATATTGCTCTCGAATTGCGTGCTCTCGAAACAAAACTGGCCCGGTGCCAGCTCGGGTGCGAGTTTGCGTTCCAAGACAATGCGATCTTCAACTCCGAGTGCGTTCCGGGAGGAAATGCCCTCCAGGCACCAGAGCTTTCCATCGGCCTTTTTCCATGCTCCAGGCGGACAAGGTTCGGCCCCGTTTAATGTCACCCCATGGCCGTCCACCGTAATCGGACGCCCGGGGTCGCCTCCCTTGTCCTTGAAAAGTATCTCTTCATGATAATCCTGGCCGGTCGGTTCCAGGTGAATGGTATCGCCGGGCCCGGCCTTTGCGACAGCTTTGGCGATACTCTTCAGCGGCCCGCTTGTCGGGGCGGCAACAGTTCCCGACAGTCCATCGCGGGCATCATCCCCGGTCACATTGTTGACGTAAATGTCTGCAGCACCGGCGGAAAAATGGGTGCAAAAAAGATAAAGGCAGACCAGGCACGTCGTCGGAAGCTGTTTCATCTGTGGCGGAACTGATCATTCTGCCGGTGTTCGCCCCGGGGTCCATACAAACATTATCCGCATTGTTGAACGACTGCGGAGAGCGCCCCATGCCCGTTGAGAATCCGAATCGCTGTCATCTCAGGCAGCCCGCCACCACTCTCAAACGAAACTTCATTTCAGTTGAAAAGCAAACGGACCGGCCGGCAGTCCGTTGGAATCCCATATACCGATCTGTGAGATTGTGCCGCCTGTGTAGCGAAGCATGGCGGGTTCTGGAACCTGCTCGCTGAAAGCAATGATGTCGCTCTTCTCCACGCGAGTCTGCGCAGGAAAAAACTTCCCGTCCGGACCTGCTAACTCCAGTCCTTGCGGATGTGCCGCCGGGGAACAAACAAGCGAAGCGCCGGATTCACAGGTGAAGGGGATCCTCACTTCGCGATCTTCTCTCTTCGCGGAGGAAGGCATGGGCGCACGAGCCGGAATCGGTAGCCCATAGACCTCAGCCAGTGCCAGATTTACAAGCCTTTGGCCCACCGGGCTTTTGTTTTCAGGATGGACATTCGTTTCGTCGCCAAGATCCAGCGTGGTTACCATGCCGTTGTGGGAATCCCCGGCAACATCCTGCTGCGCCAATTGAATCTGAAGCCAGTTTTCCTCATGCTTGAAAACGGGAAGCTGCACGATCAGAAACGGCAGGCCGGGGATTGCCCACCGGCTGCGCCAATCGTGGATCATTGTCCTCATTAGCTCCGCGTAATGAGGGGCGCGCAGGCTCGTCGAGTCCGATTCCCCCTGATACCATATGATCCCCCGGATCGCATAGGGAATCAGGGGATGGATCATTCCGTTATACAAAGCCATTGGACGCTTCGGACTGTCGGGAGCAAGTGGTGCCTTGGGCTTGGCTTCATCGAATGCCAGTCCTCCTGATTCCGCCTGCTCCTTGCGAAGCGTCCATGT
The DNA here is from genome assembly GCA_964600115.1 of uncultured Chthoniobacter sp. Taxonomy (GTDB): domain Bacteria; phylum Verrucomicrobiota; class Verrucomicrobiia; order Chthoniobacterales; family Terrimicrobiaceae; genus QYQL01. The sequence continues at coordinate 21,730 of CAZRIL010000036.1, forward strand.
GGCAAGAGCCTCGTCATATTCTTTTTTGGCTTCGGGGAGTTTCTGCATGGCTTCGTTCCATTCTCCGAGATGCGCTTCTTTTGCGGCTGGAGCCAAGTCCATCGCCTCTGCACTCGTCCATGCTCTGACCGAGGTGCCACCCACCGCCGCGACAATGACTCCCACTGGCACATCCAGGCGTGATCGAAGACCAGCCGCAAAGAAATAGGCGACTGCCGACGACTCCGCCACGACCGTTGTATCGACCGGCCTCCATTGTCCGCCCACAGAAGGTGCGGGGCTGTCCAACGCCTGCAGGGGTACCGTGAAGATCCGTAGCGAAGGATCAGCCGCAATGGCAGTCGGGGCGTAAGGGGCCGGCATCCTATTGACTTTGAAAGCCATGTTCGACTGGCCGGCAGCCAGCCAGACATCTCCCACGAGAACATCGTTGACGGCGACTTTTCCGCTTTTCCCCTCAAGAATGAGCACATCCGGACCGCCCGCCTTTTCAGGCCTGAGCGAGGCATGCCAGTTTCCTTGGCCATCAGATTTCGCGGCAACAGATTGTCCGCGGAAACGAACTTGAATTTCTTCATTGGGGTCAGCGGAGCCCCAAACCGGAATGTTGGCATCGCGCTGAAGCACAGCTCCCTCACGAAAAAGAGCGCCGGGCTTGATCTCTGCATTCGCGCCACAGGCCGCGAACAGAAGACCGAATGCTATTAATTTACCCAGAGGAGAGGGAGTCATGGAGATGGTGGCTATGGTTGAAGTATTGCTGTCAGTTTCGTGGCAATCGCCCCGGCGAAAATTGTGTAGCCCTCCGCGGTGGGATGCAGGAAATCCGCCATGATTTTTGGGGAAATCGAACCATCGGGCAGGAGAAAGAGCCTGCCGATATCCAAAAAGAAAACGTGTTTGTCATCATCCATTGGTGCAAGAGCCGCATTGATCTCCGCGATCATATCGCGATATTTGCCGCCCGGCTTTTCCTCGCGGGGAAGAATGCCAAGCAGCAGGATCTTCGTGTCCGGGCTGCGCTTCCGGATCTCCTGCACGATAGCCTTGATCCCCTCGATGATCTGCGGGACGGTATTGAGCTTCAGGTTGTTTGTTCCGATCAGCAATACAACCGCTCTGGGCGTGATGTTTTGGAATTCCCCGTTCTGGAGCCGCCAGAGAACATTCTCCGTGCGGTCTCCACCGATTCCGAAATTGACCGCGTTGAGCTTGGCAAAGTGCTCGTTCCAAGGCGCTGCCCCGCGTCCTTTCCATCCTTCAGTGATCGAGTCTCCAAGGAAAAGCACCTCCACATTACCTTTTTCCGCACGGGAGACATAGGATTTATGGCTTTGCATCCATTCGTCGCGAGGGACAGGGACAACCGCGGTATTCACCGCAGCGCCCCCGCCCGGGACCGGTTCTGCCTTCAGCAAGATAATCGTGGTGAGGATTAGGAAAATGACAGGGATCTTGGACCTGACGCTCATGACGATATTTGATTTCGGATGATGGATTATTGGAGAGAAGACGAGGCTCCGGAGACTCGCGGATCCGCGACCTTGCTTGAATCCGGATTTCATTCAGATTGGTGAATAGGGTGGGGCGGGTTCGCCGGGGATATCCGCAGCGCTGGAGCCGCAAGCCTATTTTCCCGACTGGGAAGAAATTGCGATGATCTCAGGATCGGGCTGGGCCGAAATCTCCCACACCGCCGGCTTGCCTTTCCGCTGTGCTTCCAGCCACACCAGCGCTGCCTCTGGAAAAATCTGATGTGCCCCGTTAAAGAGCGTCACCCGCGCGGAATCCGAGATTCTTCGGAACAGGACTTCTCCTCTTTGGTAGAGAGGATCCTTACCCGGCCAGCTTTCGTTTTCGGGCACCTTCGGCTTCGCGGTCATCTGCAAAATCAACTCCTGAGCGGGGGCATCCTTCCCGGCAGCTACATGGTTGAACGCATTCAGCGAATGGCTGACAGGCACACTGCCTTTGTGTCCATCAAAGATTCCCGCATTGATGTCGAGCGGGAGGCCCTTGGCGTTGGCAAGCCAGGCGGAGGGCGATCTCTTGCGATATTCCTGGTCAACTGCTTCGCTCGTCCCGGGCGCCCCACCGCAGGCCGCCTCCATCCCCCGGGCGTATTTATCCGGTTTGCCATCGACGGTATGCTGCGCATGCCATGCCGCGAGATCCTCGATCGGGCACCACGCGGAAACACCGGCCCAGATTTCCGGATGCCTCCCTGCGAGCAGCAGCGCCGCATGGCCGCCTCCGGATACGCCGACAAGATAGATACGGTCGGGGTCAATGTTTGCATGAGCCTGCGCATATCGCACGGCATCCACGATGTCCTGCACGGCGAGTTCGGACCCGCAGGCCTGAGGCGTGGAATTTGGGCCCCGGAAGTCGGGTCTGATAAATGCCCATCCCTTCTTCAGGCACCATAGGCCATATGCAGGTTCCGGATAATGGTAGTTGTAGCTCCATGTGTGAAGACCGACCAGCAGAGGCACCGGTTCCGAACCTGGCGGAGAATAAAACAAAGCCGGTTGCTGGCTGCCGTCGGCAGTGCTTTTGAACGCGACCTCCCGGATCTCTGCGGGCCAGGCAGGCGTCGGAGTCGGACTTTGCGCCAGAGCCATGATAGGAAGGGTTGATGCGGACACCAACCACAGAATACCTGAAACTTGCCTGATAAACGTCATCTCACTTTTTTGTCAGAGAAAATTTTACCGGGGTCTTGGCCGGAAGATCGAAGGAAATCTGCTGGCCGCGCGAGGAGATTTGGATTTCCTGCCGGGCTATTTCTTTTCCCGCGGTGAGCCCGTCTTCCTCCGCATGGTTCAGCGTCAACCGGTATGCTCCCGGTTGCAACTGCCAGATATGCGGGGACAGCTTCAGCGGCTGATCGGCAAAGCTGTAAAGCAGCACATCGACCTTCGTTGGAGACGAATCCGTCACCAGCACCGAGGTTTGGCCCTGGGTGCCGTTCCAGGTGATGGCAAAGTTCGGCCACAGGATTTCCCCGCCCCGCAGATCGGAATCGGCCGTGGGCATTCCCGTTGCCATCGAGGTCAGGACCTGGGAGCCGCGCACGTAAATGCGATCGGTGGATTGAACCATCGAGGTCCGCAACTCGGGATTGGTGTTCATCTCCGCGAGATCGCCAGAGAGTTTGTCTTGCAGCGGAATGATCGCCTTGTCCCACTCTGTCCGGGTTTTGGCAGCCCCCCCTGCAATCTGAAAATGCGTGAACGCAGGCCCGAAGCGCAGCAGCACATCATCGAACGAACGATCTCCCGTAATGGATCGGTAGTTGGCGCCAGCAGCGCCGATCAGGCCAATCCCTTGACGAAGCGCCCAATCGAGAGAGGCGCGCGGGTATTTGTCGGAAGCTTCGTCGCCTTCGGGGATATTTCGCAGGGCCGCAAGCCCGAAGCGGACGGGTTCAAGAAAATCCTTGTCGCCGCTGATCGCATATCCCGCCAGGAAGAGCTGGTAAACCTTGTCCACATACCCGGTGGGATATTCGTAGCTCCAGTAACCCGGGAAGACCCAATCCTTGGCCCCTTCAGCCCGCATTTTGCTGCGGTCCATCATGATCATCATCGGAGGAAGGCCTGCCGGCTTTCCGTCGGTCTCCGCCATGGTGGCGGCCAGCCAGCTTTTGGCATATTCGACGAGGGTGGATTCGAGCTCGGGATATTTTCCGGGAGCCGCCCACACCGCCCAGACGAGCGGCCGGATCGCGCGCAGGTTGTAAGGCACATCGCCCTCGCGTTCGATCTTCGTTGCGCTGAGATGATGCCCCTTGAACATCCGATAGCCTTCCGGAGTTACGGTCGTCCACAGATCGCGAAAGATTTTCCCGGTCTTGCTGAGGCGGTTGAGCGTCTCCGGCATGAGCTTGGTATCGTAGTTGATGACGCCCAGCATCGAAAGCGTGTCGCTGGTCGGCTCGGCCGAGTGCTCCACATCGTCCATTCCGTTGCTGTAGCCAGCGCCGCCGGTCGAGTCCCAGGCGGTGTTGGCAAGGAGCCGCCATCCCCGGATCGTGTCCTGGTCGTCCGCGAGCAGGACCCCGGGGGCCCACCAACGCAAAGCCTCCACATCATCGCCCAATCCCCCGCCCATCAGGCCATTTTCATCCATGCGAACATTTGTCCAATAATGGAGAACGCCGAGGATACGCTGGAGCAGAGAATACTGGAGCGTCGCCCATTTGGGAGAGTTGACCGGCGGAGTCCAATCGGCGGCAATCGGAAGTTTCTCCCCCAGCATGATGCGGGCGATGCGAAAGTCCGGCCAGGCGGCGATCACCTCACGGAACAGCTTACCCGGGGCAGCATAGGCCTTCAGCCCGGCTCTTCCAGGCGCGTAGGAATCGGTGAACCCGGCAAACGCCGACGACTGGGTCGCCGCCTGCCAGATCCCGGCTCCCGCCAGGAACCTTCCCTGCCAATACCCGGGATCCTGCGGCTTGAGAGACAGGCCGAGATTTGCCGCATGAAGAGGCCAGATAAAGCGGCTGCCATAGCTGATCTCGGTCCCATGTTCGCCGAGGTAGGCGATCAAGGCCTGCCGGAACCGCTCCGTGGAATCAAACAGCCAGCGCGCCGCCGCGTTCCCGGGCTGCTCTTGCAGGACTTTGAGCAGCAGTTCCCGAATTGCCTGGGCGGTTTTGACATCGCCTGCATCAGGAAGCTTGGGATGGCCCAGGATAAAACTCAAGGCACAGGCCTTGAGAAACGGATCCGAAATCCGATCAGCCGCCTGAGTGGCCCCTTCCGTGTCATCCTTGTCCAGAGCGGCAGCGACCGCATCGAAGCCGTCCGGCGCCTTCCCTTCTCCGGTCCATTCCAAATGCCTGCCCTTGAGTGTCATCGGCAGTGGAGCATACGGGAGCACTCCAAGACTCTTGATCGGAATGCCGGACGCGGCGGTCTGTGCGCTCAGCGTGATCCCCTGGCCGCCGGACGCGTGCACAAGGCCCCTCGCCATGCGTTCCGGCATGGCGCCGCCGTGAATGTTCGAGTCTGTGAGGAGATCCGCTCCAATAAGCTCTCCGTTGGCGGAAAGACTCGCGACGTTTGCCGGGCCGGTGTTGTTTCCCACCTCGACCGCCACCCAATACATCCCGTCCGGCACATCGATCTTGAAAAAATCGCCTTTGCCAAAAACCAGCCCGTCCCGCTCCGCGGCGTCCATGATCTTGTGCTCATTTTTGTCGAGAGCCAGCTTCGGGGTCGCCGCATATCGGCCCGGCATATACCAGGAATCAAATTCTCCGGTCGGCTTTTGCAGCCAGCCATATCCCTGCTTCGCGGAGTACGAGCTGTCCGGTCCCAGCGCGATCTGGCCGGCTGCAGTTGAGGAGTTTGCAGGTCCGGCATCAATACGCCAGCCACGATCCGAGGCCTTGGAAAAACCTGCGGCCTTTGCGGACGGCGGCTGATATTGCCTGACTCCTTTGGAGACGCGGACGGCTGCGATCTCCCCTCGGAAAACGCTGTTCCAATCGAGTGCATGGCCCACCGCGAGTTCCGGAGCATTCAGAAAGAAGGAGCCGTCTGAAATCACCGCCTCATAAGCTTGCCGGCCGTCGATAAATACGCGGAACGTTTTCCCGCCATCAAAGACCAGTGAGTAGGTGTAAAACTGATCGAACTTCACAGGCCCCACCGACGGATCCTTAAAGACATCAAGCGACGAAAAGACCTGTTTGGAATTTTCTCCGGACGCCGTTTTCACCGGCAGGCGCAGTTCCAATTGGCCCGGACCGCGATGAAGAACGCCCAACGCACCAACGGGCGCATTCTTTTCGGGAACCGATCCCAGCCTCAGAAAAAATCCCCCCGAAACTTCCCAGCGGAGCACCACGTCGATGCTGAACGGGCCTTTCGTCAGGACGTCGAGTCCGCCGAAAACCACCTCGGAACGATCGGCCGTTTTTTTCGAATCGAGCACCCTGCCCGCACCGGGGTAAGGAGGCACCAGTTCTGCCGGTGTGACAAAATCCCAGTTCCCCGTGATGCGTCCGGCCTTGGATTTTCCACTCACATCGGGCATCTCCCGCGAGGCGAAGGCGTCCCTGCGGAATTCCCACAGTCCGACCGTATTTTCATCGGCCACAAGTTTTGGCGGAACGGGCAGGGGCTCGAAAAGCCGGGCCTCTGTAAGGTCGACCGCAAGCAGGAGAGCGAGAAGAGAAACGAGGATCGGGAACCGGAGAAGCGGGATCATTTTTTGGTTTGTGGTGGATCTAGTTGATTGTCCAGAAAGTGCGGGGCGTATTTATCCATGAGAACGCGGTCATTCTTCCAACCTTCGAAAATATCGAGCTCGGCGAGCACCCCGCCATCTGCAAACCCCCAGCGCAGCGTCGTCGGCGAGGAACGGGTCACGATCATCGTCCGTCCGTCCTTGAGTTTGTAACGGTTCATGTCCCCCTTTTGTAGCTCACCCGGAGAGACGGGAACCGGCCCGGTCTCTTCCCAGAATCTGGCCAGGGCGAATTTGCCATATTCGATGTCGTTGAAAACCTTGCCCTCGTTCCGGATCTTCAGATCGTCCCGCATCCACTTCCGGTAGATCTGGATGACATCGAGACCGTCGTAAGGCGGACAATCCATGAACATTGCCCAATGGGCCTGGTCATACAGCACATTGTTCACGGACATCGCATACCAGATGCGGAGCACGTTGAATGCGCGATTTTGAACCATGCGGTTGGGGTCCGCCGCGTTGCCTGCGCCCCAGGGTGCGTAGGCGCCAAGATGGGGGTAAGCGCGCACGAACTTGTCGGTGACCAGCGTTTTCACCGCGGGTTCGCCCAGCTCGCGAATGTTTGAGACATAGGTGCGGAAGGCGTCGGGATCGAAAAGTTTTTTCTTGCTGAGCGCTTCCTGATCAGCCCGCGCCTTCATCAAATCCGCCACCTGCTTGGAATCGAAACGCCCGAACATGTCCGGCAGGCCGTAGAACCCTGTGAAGAGCAGATCGATGGTCTTGTCACGGGCCATCTGGGCGAAGTCCACATACGGGAGAGCGATCTCGTGGGGCAGCCCTTCTGTCGCAATGGCCACGTTCGAGAGGCCGTTTTTGTCGAGCGTCTCGCGCAGCTCCCTGAAATACAGTCCGAGCCCCTGCTGGCAGGTCATGCCATAGCGGTCGTTGTTGCTGTCGAGCCAGAAGTCGGGCACATCGAGATGGACGGCATCCGCTCCGGTTGCCCGGACCGCGCTGAGAATCGCGGAGATGAACATCTTCCTCCACCCTTCAAAAGCAAAGTTCATGTTGTAGACGTCCTGCTCGCCGGTGACCCCCTGCTTCCAGTTCCCCGATCCAAAAACTCCGTCGTCTTTGCTGTGAAGCGGCTGATTGCGGAGCGCGTCGTGACCGAAACCCTGGATCTCATCCAGGCCGAGTAGATCGGACTGATTTTTAAGATAGCGGTCAAAGAACTCCGAAGGCGCGTTGACCTGGATATTGCAGAAATGAAGCATCACGTGGTAGCCCATCCGGCGCGCCATCCCGACGGTTTGTGCGAAATACGGATCGACACTGTGCTGAGGCCAGGAGGAATCGACTCCTGGCGAATAGCGCCATCCGGACATGTAGAACATCACGTTGGCCGGCTTCAATACCTTGGACAGATTATCCAGCCACTGCTTCCCCGCCGCCTCGCTCTTGTCCCAGCCGCTCGAGTAATTGTAGAGCGGCCGGCGCTTGCCCGGGAAAGGAAGCGGTTCGCCCCAGGGGCCGCCGACAAAAGTGAAAGCCAGATCCTGCACCCAGGAGGTGGGACGCTGGGCGAGGGGTTTGAGGTCTAGTGTTTTTTCCAGATGCTCCTGATACAACTGAGCCGCCACGTTGACTCCCCCCTTGTATTGACGGAAAACCCATGTGCCGCTTGTGTAGCGATCCTTCCAGGGAGGCTCGGCCACCGAGCGATTCGAGATGATCAGCTCGTTCTCCCCTTTCTTGTATTCGCGCATCAGAAAGTGTTCAAACTTCGGGTCGTCGAGATAGATCAGCAGCCCGCCCGTCTTGCCGTGGATAAGGAAAAACCGGAGTCGCGGGGCCACTGTCCCGGATCGCTTTTCCAGCTGCCAAGGCGTGAAGAGCACGGCCTGGTCGAGACATCCCGGCCCAGCCATCCGTTCCGGTGCCAGGTGATCGGGCAGGCGGATGGAATCAATCTGGTCGTAGGGAATCCGAACGCCCCACTGAAGACCGTGAATCTCAAGGCCTCCCGTATTCTGAGCGCTCTGCACCATCTGGGCAGCGGTTTCATCGACTTCTTTCAGATCAGTCTGCCATTCCGTCGATGTGTTCGACAAATCCAGCGGCAGCTTCCAGTCGACCCACCACGGACCCGGGATGTAGAAACGATCCTCCTTGGCCGATCGCTTCAGATCCGGCTTCCCGAATTTCATCTTCTCCCCGGTCTCCTTGTTTTCCCAACGCACCAGCCATCCGTCCTCAAATTCGACGAGCATCTTGGGCGTTTCGACACGTTGAATCCCGGCCTGCAGCGGGAGCGCAGTTCCGCCGAGCAATAGGAAAACACAGCCAACGAGCTTGCTCATCCAGATGTCGGGGAGATTTCTTTTCAAACGACGAACGAAGAGATTCATCGAAAAAAACAGTCTCCGCGAGCCGCGGGCACAACAAAATGTTTGCGGTTCACATTGTCGGACCGCATCCAACAGCTGGTCTACGGGGCTTCGCCTCCGTCCTATTCCAACAATAGGATAGCTTCGTCTGCCGACTAAGCGGCGCGACGCAAAGCCCGGCGGCGGAAAGCCACTAATCCGACACCCCCTAGAGCCAAAAGCAAAAGCGTCGAAGGCTCCGGCACCACCGTGATGCTGTTGGCTCCGTAGATGATGGAGTAGCCAGTGGCATCCCAGTTCCCCGCCGTTCCGTTCGTATTCGATGTGCCCATGATGATCGAGGCAAATGAGCCGTAGGAATTCGGGGCCACCGCGTCGGTCCAGCTCGCGATCGTGTAGGTGCCGGTCAAAGCTGTGCCGACCAAGGACAGTGTCACATGGTCGAGCAGGTTCACATTCGCTCCAGTTCCCGTCAGCGCGATCTTGCTTGATGTTCCCGCCGCTCCCACATTCAGCCGGAAAATGGCGTTATTCAATCCGTCATCAGCACCGTCAAGCGTGACATCGCCGACCACATTCAGAATGCCCAAAGCGGTAGCAGTGGTGCTGTTTCCACCTGGAGCAAGGACACCACCGGCGTTCACCGTTGTTGTCGATATTTTCCCGCCGAGGAGGCTGGTTCCACGAAGAACCATCCCATTGAAAACTTGAACACCAGACGAACTGCTGAAATCCCCGTTTAGGAAAACGGTGCCATAGTTGGCTGTGGCTGCTGATACTCCCAAAACCGTCGTCCCCGTATAGGAACTGTTTCCATTGAAGCTGAATCGGCTCGATGCCGCCGTGGAAACCGTTCCATTTTCTCCTCCAGCCGCCAGAAGACCGCCGACATAGAAATTGGTAGCGGTACCGGTCGCGCCGGTTTGTGAGGCAACGTTGCCATTGAAAACATAGTTCGAACTGGCACCAGCCCGGATGGCGCGAGCAGCCAAGGTGGGATTCGAGCCACTTCCAACCGTGACATTGCCACCGATCGTCATGGTTCCTATCAAGCGGGTGCTGGCAGTGCCGGTGGCGGTGATGAGGGCATTGGTGATTGACCGCGTGCCGGTCGTATTCAGGGTATAGCTTGTCGCCCCTCCAGCCAGGGTCAGCGCCCCGGTTCCCAAGGCGGTATCGGAATCCACATAGAAGTTGCCCCGGCTCAAGGTCGTGCCGCCCGTGTAACTGTTATCTCCAGTGAGATGGAGGTCACCCAGCGTCGCAGTCATGGTCAAGGCGAAGTTCCCGGAAATAATTCCATCCAAAAACAGTCTCGCGCCAAAAGACCCCGTTCCCACCGTCACCGACAAATTACTGGTCAGGATCAGATTGTTGGAGATTCTATTGTTAACGTTTGATCCAGCTGTGACGTTTGCACCCACGGAGATAACAGCGGAGGATCCTGCAATCGTTAAATTGGCACCGGAGATATTCAAAGCCGTGCCGCTCGTGGCATTGCCCTGTGCTGTTATCTTATTGAGAGTGAAAGCCGAGTCGGCCACCGAAGCATAGCTACCCGGCACCGGACTAATGACAAAGCTCAACTCCGTCGCGCTATCGCTCACCGGGGCACCATCCGGATTCCAGTTTGCCGGGGTGCTCCAGTTCGTATTGACCCCGCCACCGTCCCACGTGTAGGTGGCGCCTGAAACGGAAGTCATGGCTGCTGCGACAAGAGCAACAGCAACGACCATGGTCTGAAAAATGCGGGGGAGTATGCACATGAGAATTATTGGCTTTTACCAAGACTCTCAATCTGCTGCGGCTCGACAACCGCGATTTCATTCACATTGTTGCATTTCTAACGGGGCAAAAAGCCGCTGGCTTGCGATAGGGAGATCCGCCATCCGGCCTCACTTTTCGATCGCGCATTCCTCTGCTCTGAAGTCACCCGGAACGCTAAACTCTTGCATCAACAGGTTCGCTCAGTAGTGCTCAGGCAGTGTCCGGGTGGTCTGATCTGGCGTTTTCTAGATTTGTGTGCCTCGCGATTCAGCAACTCCGGACGGGCTCCAAAACCAACTATGATGATGAGAATGATATCCGCCGCCACCGTTGCCATGGCGATAGGAATGGGTGTGAATGCCGCAGGCGCGGCGGACGAACCCTTGGGCTGGCGGGTGACCGTCGAATCGCCGGTTTCGGCTCCCGAGGGCGGTCGCTTTTTGTTTCAGGCCAGGGCTGGAGTGGTGCTACTCGATGACCGCCTGGACCGGACGGGTATGACGGCCCAGTTGGTCGACAGCCAGGGAATCCACATGTATCACGGCCTGGCCAGCATGTGGAGCGATGACAGAGGAACAACCTGGCATGGCCCGACTCCGCAGGCGGGGTTGGATCGGCAAGCGATAGACGGCGATCTGATCGAAGTCCCGGTCGATATGACTCCCCTGTGGCATCGGAAGACTGGCAGGCTCCTGATGACCGGGGCCACGTTCCTGCTCAGCAAAAAACTGGGTAAAAACCTGCCCGGCGGCGGCAGCTATGTCGCGTATGCCGTCTATGATGCCGGGAAAAATACCTGGCATGAGTATAGAAAGTTGGGACTGCCGGACCGTCCGGATTTTGTGTATGCCCGCGCGGGCTGTACCCAAGCGATGGAATTGCCGGATGGCGAAGTTCTGCTTCCAATCTATTTCGGGGCCGAAGGCAATGGAGGAAATAAGAAGTCGACAGTGCTGCGTTGTCGATTTGACGGGAAAACCCTCACCTGCATCGAACAGGGAGATGAACTTGCACTTCCTGAGAAACGGGGTTTGAACGAGCCCTCGCTGACAAAATTCGGCGATGTTTTCTATCTGACCATGCGCAACGACGACGGGGCATACCTTGCGACCAGTCCGGACGGACTGCATTTCGGTCCTCTTCAAAAATGGGAGTTCGACGATGGGAAACCGCTAGAAAGCTGCAATACGCAGCAGCATTGGGTGACCCATTCGGACGGATTGTTTCTTGCATACACCCGAAAGCACGCGGACAACGACGAGGTCTTTCGCAATCGAGCGCCACTCTTCATGGCGCAAGTCGATCCGAAGTCAGGCCATCTGCTCCGTGCGACCGAGACCGTGCTGTTACCCAAGGTGGGAGCGAGCGAGTTCGGCAATTTCGGAGTCTGCAACATCGACTCTAATGAGACCTGGGTGACTGCCGGAAGAGGAAAAGCCAAACCGAATGAGCCGTCGATCTACATCGCGAGGATCGTCTGGTCCAAGCCGAACCGCCTCGCCCCGAAACCAGCCCAAGTCCCATAGATCATGAACTTGCCAATCGTTGGGCATCCCCGAAAGCGCATCCTTGACCCCGGTTCCATGGATGTGGCAATTCTCGGCTCATGAAAACCCTCCTGTGCCCTTTGCTTTTCCTGGCGGTCGTCCTCAGCCTCTCCCCCGCCTATTCGGAAACCGCACTCGAAGTCGATTTCACCAAGTTCGATCCCGCCACCCGGATTGTCACCGCGCAAAACCTTCTGGCGGACGAGCCCGCAACGCTTGAGGCGAGCGAGCAAGGGGCTTCCGTCGAACCCGGCGCCGCGACCGGAATTGCGGGCTCAAATCCCGCCCTGGCAAAGGGACTGGTGGAATGCGTGGATGGCCCGGATGGGGGTGGGTTCCTCGACACAACCGGCAGCTACTCGAAAATCACCGGGATTCGCCGTGGATATGGATCGGGCACCATCGCGGCGGTCTTTCAACCGAACTTTGCCGGCCGTTTGGCGGGAAACGCCCCGCGGAGCCGGGCCTGCTTTTTTGCGACGAATTACGGGGGGACCGCCTCGGAGGCGATCGTTTTCGGCATTTCCGACAAGGGGCTGGGTTTGATGTTCGGGATCGGTGCCGCCGCTTCCCCGACCCAGCGTGTGACGATTGAGCAGCCGGATTGGGAGCCCGGCAAATGGTATTTGCTCGCCGCTTCGTGGGGCCCCTCGGACAAGCCGACGATCTATTGGAGGGAAATCGGTTCCGAAAAGGGTTCCTTTGCCGAGTCGGCCGAGCTACTGACCGACTGTCAGAGCGAAGTGAAGAAGCCGGTCCGCATCGGGAATGCCGGCAATGTCCAACCCAAAAAAGCCGGAGGCAACCCCATGAAAGGCAAACTGGCCTACTTCCTCTGGAACGACTCGTATACGAATTCGCAACAGGCTTACGATTCGTTATACCAGAAAATCGTAAAGCTCAAATAACCGAACCCGTTGGCCGACAGCTATTGGTCGATGACCTCTTGCGGCGGGTTCACCAATGTGAATCCCGGCGTTCTGTTTCTTCCGGTTGGTTCGAGATTACCTGCGGACCGGTTTCTGAACCGGTAACACGCCGAGACACCAAAATTTCCAGCAATCAAGATGAAGAATACCGCAAAAAAACGTTACGCCATCGTCGGCCTGGGGAGCCGGTCGATCATGTTCACCGACGCCATTCTCGGGCCCTACAAGGCGACCTCCGAACTGGTCGCGCTCTGCGACACCAATCTCCGCCGGATGGAATATCAAAACTCCCGCTTCTCGAAAAAATTCGGCAGCAGGAATGTGACAGCCTACAAAGCGGAAGACTTCGGGCGGATGATTACGAGGGAGAAGCCGGATGTGGTGATTGTGACGAGCATCGACCGGACTCATCACGAATACCTGATCCGTGCGATGGAGTTGGGCTGTGACGTGATCACCGAAAAGCCCATGACCATAGACGTGGAGAAGTGCCGGAGCATCCTTGATGCGGTCGACCGCACGGGCCGCAACCTCCGGGTGACCTTCAACTACCGTTACTCTCCCTCCCGCTCCACCGTCAAAAAATTGCTCCTGAGCGGAGTGATCGGCGAAGTGAAATCGGTTCATTTCGAGTGGCTGCTGGATACCATACACGGCGCGGACTACTTCCGCCGTTGGCACCGCGACAAATCCAACTCGGGCGGACTGATGGTGCACAAAGCCACCCACCATTTCGACCTGGTGAACTGGTGGCTTGATTCCGCTCCGGAGACGGTCTTCGCATTCGGCAAACTGGCATTCTACGGAAAGATCAACGCCGAAGCCCGCGGGGTGGCGAGACCCTATGTCAGGGCCACTGGAAACCCTTCCGCCAAGGGCGATCCCTTCGCGCTCGACCTCCGCGATGGCGGCGATCTGGAGGCATTATATTTGAAGCCGGAAAAGGAGGATGGCTACCAGCGTGATCAAAACGTCTTCGGCGACGGCATTAGTATCGAGGACACGATGAACGTGCTGGTGCGCTACAAAAGCGGTGCGCAGATGTCGTATTCGCTCACGGCCTATTCGCCATGGGAGGGATATCGAATTGCCTTCAACGGAACGAAGGGGCGGATCGAACTTGATGAGCTGGAAAAATCCTACATCAGCGCGGGTAGCGGGCGGATCGGCCAGTCCAGGAGCCACTCCCAACGCATCACCGTTTTTCCCCATTGGAAAAAGCCTTACACCGTCAAACCTCCCGAAGCGGTCGGAGGCCATGGAGGAGGCGACGCGCCTCTGCTTGAAGATCTGTTTTCCGGAAAGTCCAAGGCGGATCCGCTCGGCCGGGCGGCAGGCCACCACGACGGCGCTCGTTCAATCCTCACAGGCATTGCGGCCAACAGGTCGTTTGCGACAGGATTGCCGGTCCGGGTTGGCGATCTGCTGGCGCTCTAGCAGAAACCTCTCCGCCTGTTTCAGGCTGCTAACTTCCGGAGGTTTTCCTGCGCCTGGGAGTCGGTTTTCGCCCCGTCGTGGCGCCTGCTGCCGGCTTGCCGGCCAAGTGAACCCGCCGGATCGTGTTGCCTTCCTGCCACGTTCCCTCGATAAGCAGGCGGCGCGGGATCTGTGGTATGCCCCGCTCGTTACGATGCAGCATGGAAACGAGAAGATCGACCGCAGCGATGCCTACCTCGCGGCTGTTTTGGTTGATCGAGGAGAACCCTTTGTCCGTTTCGCTCAGGCACACCATGCCCACATCCTCGGGCACCTTCACCTTCAGATCAACAATGGCCTGCTCGATATCGGTCGAGTTGTGAAAAATGATCGCTTCCGGCTTGTTCGCGCGGAACCATGCCCTGAGAGACGGGCCCGACCATTCATCGAAAAGAAGAGGCTCGATTTGCATGGGCTTCGGCCACCGTGCGCTTTCCGCGAGGTAGCCGCCGAGGAATGTCCCGTTCGAGCGTCCGACGATCACACGGCTGAAGCAAAATCCAATGCGACGATACCCGGACGCACAGAGCTTCCGATACGCGAGCTTGGCCGCGTTGAACTGGTGGTTGACGACAAGGTGCAAGGCCGGCCATGCCAAGGAATATCCGATCGTAACCGCAGAGAAAGGAGCCCAGTTGAGGCGGATGCGGGCGCGTATCCGATCCGCTGGTTGCGGCGCGACCACCACTCCATTGATCGCACGTGTCTGCAGGATCTGGACCATGCGGCGGGGTGTCATGCCGGGACTTCGCAGGGCAAACTCCTCAAGACGGTAGCCCAGTTCAGCGGCACGGTCCTGTGCACCACGGACGTAGCGCGCAAAAGTATAGTTCGGCCCGAATAATTTCTGTTCGTTTGTGAGCCACGCCAGGGTTCCCTGTTCGGCAGCCGGCTTGATCGCCGTCCGATAGGCGGCGAGCGCCTGGACCATCGGATCGGGCCGGTAACCCATCTTGCGGGCGGTTTTCTGCACCTTCTGCCGCGTATCCTTCGGCAACCGGGAATCGCCGCGCAAGGCCAGGGAAACCGTGGAATGATGATAGCCCAGGGCTTTGGCAATGTCTCGGATGGTGACGCGGCGTTCCATGGGCGGTGAGCGGACAACGTTCACCAATGCGAATGGAATGTCAATCGCCTCGGACTTCCGGAGTTTGTGCAGGCAGGAATATGCCCCGGGCATACGCGGACACGCAGGTTGCACCACGGGAACCGCGGGTGCCATCTGGAGCGCAAGGCAAGCCCCTTGTGCTTGCGCGGCATGACATCACGTTCTCCCGAGATGTTGACTTTCGAACATCAAAATCCCCGATAGACGCGAGGTGCGACAATGTGAATGATGATCCGGTCGTTTGGGGGGCTCGGAGAGGCCTGTATAAGAACACCATTAGATTTTGCATGTCAGGAAACACTAATTCCCCCAAAAGCCATCCATAAGACACCGGTTTGAAATCAGATCCGCGATGAAGGTCCTTCCCATCAGTCTCATGGTCATCCGATCGCTCGCAGCCGCCCTGGTTGTCGCAGGCGGCGTGCTGCAGGCGGGCGTCGAGTATCCGGCTGGAGGCAATCTGGACCCCGAGGAGGGAACGATCGAGATTTGGCTGACTCCCATGCCAAAGGACCTCCGTCCGCCGGACGATGGGAAATACCACTCGGTCTTCAGTCTGTTCAGCATTAAGGTGCCCGGGTATTGGAACATGTCGTCAGGTTGGTACCGGCATAATTCCCAGCTTGGCCTGAAAGTGTCGATGCGATCGCAGAGGATGCCCGACGGCCTCTCCGCAATGCTCGCCGACGCGCCACCCTGGGAGCGCGGGCATCCGCAGCACTTCGCGTTTGTCTGGAAGGGAGCGGAAATGGCGATGTATGCCGACGGCAAGAAAATCTCGGAGAAGAGGCAGGGCACCGGTCTGGATGGAGGAACAGCCGGCGCGAAACTGTTTTTCGGAGGAGACGACAATAATGGCACCCCCATCATTCTGCATGCCATCCGGGTTTCTTCGGTGGCAAGAAGCGAAAGCGCGCTGACCGGCGCGAAACCGGAAGCCGACGCGGGCACGCTCCTTCTGGAGCGTTTCGACAAGCCGGAAGTCTCCACCTCGACCATCACCGCGCCGGAGGTGATCTTCTCGCTGGGAGAAAAGCAATCCGGCAAAATCAACGGTCCCGTGCACTTCGTCACAGAACCCCTTCCGGGCCTGGCACTCTATCCGGAAGGCAAAAGCAAATAAGCAATCGCTTCATGAATCTTCGTTTGTTCCCGCTCACCCCGCTCGCACTTGCTGCCTGGCTCCCGCTTTGCGGCCATGCGGCGGATGATGCGGCCCTTGATGCCGGGAAAGACCAGTGGAAGCGGACGCCGGAACTTCTCGTTCCCTTTGTCGAGCAGCCCCCCGCGATCGATGGAACCGTGGATCGTTCCGAATGGCTGGGCACTGCCGGCCTCGGCCCGCTGAAAACCGGGACGGATGGCGTGACGGACGCTCTCGCCCGGCGGGTCTGGATCTGCCATGACGGCACGACGATATACCTTGGCTTCCAATTTCAACGTCCAAAGGGCACTGCCCAGCCCTCGCTCCCCCGGGATGAGAAGCAAATCGCAGGCGAGGCAGGGGAGTTGATCGATGCGGCCGAGGCAATGTTCGCTCCGCGGCTGAACTTCAACGAGGTTTTCGATTTCTGGGTCTATGGAAACAGCGATTCGGGTCAGGCCAAACGCTCGCGCGATCGGGATTCCGTCTTGAAGGAGGATTGGAAGCATTTGGCGCGACTCACGGAGGATGGATGGGAGGGCGAGATGGCAATCCCTTTCGCGGCGTTCGGTTTGAAGCAAGCGCCGGATTCCGACGAGTGGTGGGGATTTGATTTTGTGGACAGCCGGGCGACCCCGTTTCGCCTCCACGCTCACTGGTCGTATCGGGGCAAAAACTGGCAGACGTATGAAAACTTCGGCCGGGTGCGATTCGGCCGGACCCCGGCGGTTCGGCTCCTTCGCGCTGGGGAGACGAGCGATGGCCGGACAGGCCTCGAATTTGCGGCGGTCAATTCCGGAAAAACGTCCGAAACACTGAAATATTCCATCGATCTTCTTCAGCGCACGCCCGATGACAACAGTGCTTCGAAAAGTTATTTCGAAAACATTGACAGCGGTGTGAGCCACGACGCCCAGGCGGAATTCACCAAAGACGCA
This sequence comes from uncultured Chthoniobacter sp., assembly GCA_964600115.1. Lineage (GTDB taxonomy): Bacteria > Verrucomicrobiota > Verrucomicrobiia > Chthoniobacterales > Terrimicrobiaceae > QYQL01. The sequence goes on from CAZRIL010000036.1 coordinate 39,239, forward strand.
ACGTTGGAGCAAATGGTCGTATTTGCCGAAAAGGCCTACACCCTGTCGAAAGACCTGTCAGCCGGGGAGGAGGTCATTCCTCCCGGCCAACGGAAAACCTTCGGTCTCGCTGCGGACCTTCCGTTCGGAGAATACCTGGGTCGTTACAGAATTTTGGATGCGAGCGGAGCGGTGGTTGCGGCCGGGTCGACGACCTTCAAACGCGAACGACCTCTGGAGCTGCGCTTCGAACCGTATTGGCTCTACTCGGAACTGGTGGATGTCTTTGCCGACCCGGGCGCTCTGGCCTCCAGCGGTCCGGGAGTGCTCGAAGTGAACCTCCTTCCGGCGGAAGGCGAGGCCTCCGCCCTGAAAACGACCACGAGCAAATGGAATACTTCATCAAGCGAGTGCGTTGCCACGCTGGATGTGCATGGAATCAAGCCCGGCTACTATCGCATTCAGGCCGTGCTTCGCGATGCGGCGGGCAAGGAAATCGCCCGGAACGTCCAGCCTATTGAGCGGCCGGAGTTTCCGGTTTGGTTCAAGAACGACATCGGAAACCGCACCGAACTAACCGAGCCCTGGACCCCGGTCAAGGCCACCCCTGCTGGAAAGGTCTCGGTCTGGGGACGCACCTACGACTTGAGCAAGGTTTTGCCCGCCTCCGCGATCAGCGGAGGAGAAGAGGTTCTCCAGGCCCCGGTCACCCTGGAAACACAAACCTCGCAGGGAAAAGTCGATTGGCAGGTGGAAACGCTCAAACTCGAAAAACAGGGTCCGGGACAGGTGCTTTACAAAGTCGCATTGCAGGGTGGCGGCCTTCGTCTCGCGGGCACCATGCGCGTGGAATTTGACGGGTTGGTCTGGTATGATCTGACGCTCGAACCCACCAAGGGACCGGTGAAGATCGAGTCCATGATGCTCGACATTCCCGTGGCGCAAAAGTTTTCCGAGCTGATGGGTCGGCACAAGTTTCTCGACGATCCGGTCTGGTTTCCAAAGGGTGAGGTGCCGAAAGCAGATCTGAATGGGGCGCCGGGACCGTTGGAGGATTCGCGCTTTCCTTTCACGCCGTATGTCTGGATCGGCGATGAGCGGGCGGGCATGGGGTTCACCGCCGAAGCCCCGGTGGACTGGTCGATCGACGCCCCGAAGAGCATGCTGGAAACCCGCGCCAGCATGAATGGCGGGCCGGGCCGAATCCTGGCGCACATCATCCAGGCTCCGAAGATGCTCGACAAATTCATGCGCCTCCAGTTCGGGCTCCAGGCCACGCCGATCCGCCCGGTGCCGAATGATCGCCAGATTCTCAACATCTACCAGCGGAACGCCCCGTTCGATGACGAGAAGGAGTATCAGGAACTCGCCAAGCGCGGATGCAAAGTCGTCGTCTATTATTATGACTGGCGGGGCAACAGCGAGACGGAACTCGGCGGAACGCCGGAACGCCCGGTCACCGGGGACGCCCGCGAGAAACTGAAACGAAGTATCGCCATGGCCCACAAATACGGACTGAAGGTCATCCTGTTCACTGGTTGGGGAGTCAATGCCGTGAGCCCGAACTGGAAAAAATACGGTTTCGAGCTGGGCGAGTATCCGGTCGCAAACAAAGGATGGGGAGCCTACGGGCAATCCGCCGGGCAGAATGGCGCCTACGCCGATTTCATGGCGTGGGGCCACGCGGATCTCGCGAAAGAATACGGTGCGGACGGGGTGCTGTGGGACTCCGCGGCGAATCTCCATGCGGATACGAATCTGCGGATCGGGAATGCGTGGATCGACGACCAGGGGCGCGTGCGCCCGAAGTATGCCGTGCTGGCCACGCGGGATCTCTACCGCCGCATCTACAACGTTTACAAAAGCGAGATCGGCAAGGACGGCATTATCTACAACCACGCCGGCAGCCTCTGGCCGGTCAACGTCTTCGCCGACATCCATAACCGCGGCGAAGGACGTCCCATGCGGGCGAAAACGCTCCGCGAGAGCTGGGTGCCCTTTGAGGAATTCCGCTCGGAATATTCCGCCGAACCCTTTGGCACCCTCTACAGCGGCGAGATCAACGACTGGGAAAAACTTCCCATGCGCACCAGCACGCATTCGGCGGTTACCCTCCTCCACGGCACCTACGCAAAAGAGTATGCGCTGATGGGAGCGCACCGCTACCGGAGCTACGACTTTGAAGCGCGCCCCCTCTTCGCCTTCTGGGAAACTTTCGATTGGCTGCCCATGGACGGGACGGAAACCCGTATATATTACTATCAGAACCTCAAGGGCAAATACCAGGCCGTGAAAGCGGAGCCCGCCTCGCTGCTCAGCAGCGCATTTGTCAGCGGGGACAAAAGACGGGCCGTGATCGTTGTGTCGAATCTTGACACCACACCCGTTGCAGGGGCCCGGATCGTTCTCGATCCCGCCGCGCTCGGACTTCCCTCCGGCAAGCCGCTCAAGGCAGAGGACGGCGTCACCCTCGAACCCATCGCGATCAAGGACAACGTCATCACCATCGACATCGACCAGCAGCGCTACCGGCTTCTCAAGGTCTTCGTCGAGTAGGCGGATTTCCTG
>CAZRIL010000037.1:0-40534 GCA_964600115.1 uncultured Chthoniobacter sp.
ATTTCCATTCTGAAGGAACAGGGCTGCGATATCGTGCTGGATCACTTCGGGACAGGGCGCGATTCCACCCGCCGATACGCTGAGACGGAGAGCCTGCCGGTCGTTTTTCACGGCCTTTGTCCGCGCGAGGACATCCTTTCCGCCATGGCCGAAGCGGACCTGTTTCTACATCTTCCCAAAGTCGCGGTCTTCGACCTCGTGTTGATCGAGGCGATGTCTGCCGGGATGCCGGTTGTGGCCAGCCCGGTTGGAGGAAATGTTGAGGCTCTGGGTGGGGACTACCCCCGCTTTGCAGACCACCCGGAATCGGCGGCCGGCATAATTCAACAGCTCATCCAAGCACCGGAAGAGGCAGCACTGCTGGGGGATACACTCCACAAACGCGCTGAGGCACTATTTTCCGCTTCTTCGATGGCGGGTCGATATCTCGGGTAAACTTCCCTGACAAAATCCCGTTCCAAGTTCCTTCCATCAGGATTTCAGAAGCTGGACTGAACCCGAACTCCAAGTCCTCTATATTTTTCGGCCGTCTAGAAAGTTGGGTATAACTCCCGCCGCAAAACGAAAGATTTGTGTCCTGAATCCAAAGGGAAAATTGGGATCTGGAGTTTATTGTGGCTTCGGTCTTTTAATGTTCGTATTCTTGAGATAACCCGTGACCAGGAAATCTCTGGTGAAATTGAACACTTTATCATTGTTTGTGCCGCTGATTTGCGCATGCCTTCTGGCCACTGCGGCAAGCGCACACCAGTTATCCAGCTTTGCCCAGTGGCAGGTCGCGGAGTTTTCTCCCGCAGAATTGGCGAACCCCTCCGTCTCCGGCCCCGCGGGAGTGACGCAGAATGACGGGGTTACCAACCTCCTGCGCTACGCCTGGGGTCTGGGAGCGCACGATTCCACCATCAATGCCCTTCCGGAGCTTGTCACAGGAAACGATATCCTTCACATGCGGTATCACAAATCCACGACCGCTGCGGACATTTTTGTGAGGGTGGAGTCCTCGACCGACATGAACAACTGGCACTCCGAGCCGGTGATCCAGAATTTTTCAGCTTTCACCGTGACGGGTCCGTCCGGCGTTACAGGCGTTGTCGCACAGGATTTTGCCCCCGTTACGGCGACGGTTTCCAGGTTCCTGAGGTTGAAAGTATCCCAGGTGAACAATGCCGGTGCTGTGACTTGGCAGACCTGGCCACTCTCGTCCACCTCCCCCAACCTGCCGGTGACGGCGGGAGGGACCGGTGCCGCCACGACCGCACAGGCCCGCGTGAACCTCGGTCTGACCCTCGCCAATGGAGCCTTCGATCCCATATCAGTCTCGACCGCACTGGAACGAGTCACCTCAACTGGAGCAAGCGCTAGTTGGCCACAGGGAAAGACGTTCGTGGATACCAGTGTCACCCCTCCCCGGCTTCACGTTTTCTACTACCAAGGGGTTCGCTCCATTGGAGGGATGCTTGGCATCATGCATACCTCCCGGTCGCTGGCCGACGCGGGAGCCGCATTTTGGTCAAATCCAGAGATCTCTCTCATGGCCACAGGCACGCCAAGCAACTCCATCATCATGAGCTATGCAATCTCCGTCCACCCCACATCGGGAGACTTCTATGCATTGGTTGACAGGATGAACAATGGCGGCCCCTACGAGTCATGGCTCATCAAGTCGACAAACAAGGGGGTGAGTTGGCAGGACGTCCAGCAGGTGACCACTCCCGCTGGTTTTCAAGAATCGGGCAAGGGCTGGGAAAAAATCCTTTTCGTGAATGATGGCACACATGAGTGGATTGTTTCTGGCTTCCGGGTTTCTGTGGGTGATGAAGGACGTGTCGGTGTGCTGCGCATCCGCTTCGACACTCCTACCATCCAGGAATTCCGGGATATCATCACTGCCGCCGAAGCAACCACAAACGGATGGGTTGGACAAAACCGCTACACCGAACCGGAGATCTCCTGGGATCCGGTATCCAGTCGGCTGGTGGGGTGGATCAGGCACAACAACCAGCTTGCTCCCAACCCAATCTGGGTGAGTTCAGGCGACTTTGGCGTGACGTGGACAAGATCCGGTCTCGATAGCTCTGCAGCTGTCTTGGAAAAGGCTGCGGATCGCTGCCCGATTCCCACGGTCCGGCTCGGAGAGAAGTATTACAGCCTCCTCGTAGAGAGATATGGGAAATGCCGGATTTTCCTTCTGGATGCCGACGTGAACGCCGCGGTCCAGGCTGGTCAGGCCAACGCTGGGGCTTTTCGCGCGACTTTGCTGGGGGACCTGGGCGGCAGGGAAACCAATTTGAGCTACATCAGTTCCTCGCCGGTTGGGAATACCGCCGCCGCAGTCCACGACAACAAGATCTACTGGTTTTTTGGAGCCTATGATAGCGGATACGGGGATGTAACCAGCGAAGCGGTGACGAATATATACTGTCTGGCTATGGACTTTTCTCCTCAGGAGCCAAACGCGTTGTTTTCGCCTCAGAGTCGGCTCGCAAGTGGTCCCGCGAAAACGGAGGTGTATGATCTGACCAACAGCACCCAGACAGCAATCATGGGATTTGCAAATGCCGTCTATAGCTACGGGGGCTCAAAAACCGATCTTTCAGTTCAGCTTCCAATCAACGGCGAGGTCGGCGACACCATCACCCTCGTCAATGCCGGTTCCGGAGCCATCCGGCTGGCGACAGCGGGAGGCGCAGGAAATGCGACCATCCTTGCTCCCAATGGCGAGGTGGTTTCAGGTGGTGGATTCCTGAGCACCACGGACTCTTGGAAGGTCATCCGAGCGATAAAAATCTCGGCCAACCAATGGATGATCGAAGGACCAAATGGGGCGCCGGCCGGTGCCAATGATCCAAACTACAATTATCTGGATACCACCGCTGCAAGCCGGCACATTTTTCGGTATGGCACCGCAGTGGGCGCACAGATATCCGCAGGAGGTGTGCGGATCAAATCGCTCGGAACGATCAGCGCATATGGCGGCGTGGACACGGGTCCCCTCACGTTTACATCTGTCCCGGGAGGAGGAACAGCTCTCTCAGGGAATTATACACTTAATGGCGCTCAAACCGCCGGGAGCAACCAAAGGGGTTTGATTGTTTATCCGCAGGTCTCCGGTGGCTTGCTCCTTTCGGCCGAGGTGACAGGCGCCAACACCGTGCGCGTTAAGGCAACCAACCCCTCAAGCACTGCCGTATCAGCAACCATACCCAACTTGGAAATTATCTATCTCGAAAGTGATTGAAGAGTCTCGACTCCAGCCCCCTGTCTCTGGCATGAGCTCCCACTTGGCGGGAATTAGCCTCCGTTAAACCTTCAGACCAAAATCTTGATTTCCCTTATCCCCAGAGTAATTTCACAGCCTGAAACGGTGCACTAAACTGTTCTTTTCGAAAATCTCCTATAACGCTCGAGAGTATAAAATAACACAAAAATCCCATGGAAGAGTTCGAGCTATCCATTGTAATGCCCTGCCTCAACGAGGCGGAGACCATTGCCCGCTGCATAGAGAAGTCTATTCACAGCTTTCGGGCACTGGGGATCCATGGTGAAGTCATCATCGCTGACAACGGGTCCACAGATGGCTCCCAACAAATCGCGACGGACCTCGGTGCCAGAGTTGTCCGGGTAAAGGACAAAGGGTATGGAAACGCGCTGCGCGGAGGAATTGGTGCTGCGCTAGGGAAATATATCATCATGGGGGACGCGGATGACAGCTACGATTTCTCGGCTATAGGACCGTTCGTAGATAAATTGCGGGAGGGCGACGATCTGGTGATGGGGTGCCGGATGCCTCGAGGAGGAGGAACGGTGATGCCGGGTGCCATGCCGTGGAAACACTACTGGCTGGGCAATCCGGTGCTCACCTTTATCGGCAGACTGCTTTTCAGGTGCCCGGCACAGGATTTTCACTGCGGGCTGCGCGGGTTCAGCAAGACCGCATATGACAGGATGGGCCTCAACACTACCGGAATGGAGTTTGCATCGGAGATGGTCATCAAAGCCACCCTTAGTGGATTAAAAATCTCCCAGGTGCCGATCATCCTCCACAAAGACGGGCGATCACGCCCGCCTCATCTGCGGAGCTGGCGGGACGGATGGCGCCATCTGCGCTTTATGTTGCTTTTCAGTCCGAGATGGTTGTTTTTGGTTCCGGGCCTCGTTTTGATGATCGTGGGATCCATTGGCACGATCATGCTGACGCTGACCGTCTTGTATCCGCTCGCAGGAATCGGACTGGATGTGGGAACGCTCTTTGTGACACAGACAGTTTTTATTGTCGGCTTCCAGATTCTCATGTTCGCAGTGTTTGCCAAGACCTTCGCCCAGACGCAAGGCTTCCTGCCGCAGGATCCACGGTTTGAAAAATGGTTGCAGTTCTTCAGTTTGGAGCGGAGCGTCCTCTTGGGATGCGCCTTTCTGCTTGCGGGCTTCGGCGGGTTGAGCTTTGCATTTTTCCACTGGCAGCAGTCGGGTTTTGGAGATCTCAACTATGCGACCAATCTCCGTCGTATCGCACCTTCGACAACAGCGATTATTTTTGGGGTTCAAATCGTTTTCAGCAGTTTCTTCTTAAGCGTTCTCCAACTCCCGATCACCCGCCGTCAGCCCGGGATCAACCTGCCGTCATATTGACAGTCCCGATCACATGTCTCCACTTCCCCGTTTCCGGATATATTCGAAGCCATGGATGTATGGCTCAATTATAAAAGATATTCTATCCGGCAGGGTATGGGCTGGAGACGAGGACCGGCAATTGGAGGAAATGGTGAAAGATTCTGTTGGGGTTCCATATGCGGTGTGCATGCCGAAGGCGAGAGTGGGAGTCTATCTGCTTGTTCGTGCGATGGTGCCTCCCGGGAAAAAGGTAATCCTCTCCCCCTATACCATCTCCGACATAGTGAACATGGTCATCTGTGCGGGTGGAGTCCCCGTTTTCGCCGACCTGGATCGGCGGACGGCGAACATCGATCCCGTGCAAATCGAAAAACTGATCGACGGCGATACATCGGCAGTCCTTGTAACGCACCTGCACGGTCTGGCGTGTGATATGACTCGAATCGCCGAAATATGCCGCCGCAAAAATGTGCTTTTGATGGAAGATGCCGCGCAGGCCTTCACGGCGAGGTGGGAGGGCAAACCAGTGGGAACCTTTGCCGATGCGGGAGTGTATAGTTTTGGAATGTATAAGAATGTGAACTCTTTCTTCGGCGGCATGGTGGTGACGCATCGTAAAGATGTGGCGGATCGCCTGAGGCGGGAAGTGGAGGAATTTCCGTGGCAGGAAACTGGCTACTACCTTGCAAAAGTCCGCGAAGCTCTCACCACCGACATCGCCACGTGGCCACCGCTGTTTGCTGCGCTTGTTTTTCCGATATTCCGCTTCACGTATATCCATGACATGAAGGTCCTTAGCGGAGCAATCACGGTGGATGCAAATCCCGTGATGAAGTCGAAGCTGCCGGACAGCTATCTCCGCCGGTATACCCCCATGCAGGCGAGGCTAGTCCTTCCCCAGATCGCGGATGCGGAGATGAATTCGCGGGCCCGGATTGAACATGCTCGCGTTTACCACGAAGGTTTGAAGAACGTGCCCGAGATCATCTGTGCACCTTTTCATGATGATCTCACCCACGTTTATATGTATTACGTCATCCAGGTATCTGACCGCCGGGCACTGGTGAAATATCTCATGCGGCACGGTTGCGACCTGGCGATCAGCCATCATAAAAACTGTGCCGACCTACCCTGCTTCTCCGCATATCACCGCGACTGTCCGAACGCGCGCGCCACGGCTGAGAGTCTCGTTTACCTGCCTGCCTACCCCCGCTATTCCAGACGCGATGTCGAACGCAACGTCCGTTTGATTCGAAATTATTTCGGAGCCACTTGAGGCACGAAGTCCTGCTCTTACAACTTTGCAGCCTCAGTGCCGATACGGTGGGCATTCGCCATTGCCGTCAGCGTAATAGTGGTGGCCGCAATACTTGGAAATACGGTGGCATCCACTGCGTGGATCCGCGAAAAGCCGGATGGCCTGCCGAGGAGGTCGGACTCCGTTTCGCCCGCTCTGGACCTCATCGGAAATGTGCCTCCGCAATGAAACCCCCTTCCCGGCGCAGACACATAAAGCTTTGGCATGAGGGGTATCGCAGAAAAAGCGGCAGCGGAGCGGTGCAATTTCCATACCACACTTCGCACCCTTTTGAGTGTCTCTTCACGCGGCTTGGCGGACAGCCTGACCTTGGGAGCAGAACTACCGATTCCCCGGGAGACCTGCATCTCAATCAAGGAAGAATGATCGGAATGGAGATATCCCTGGGCTACGATCATCCGGCTGCTGATCTGATCGATTATGGGCTCGATTCCAAATATGCCGAGTTCGCGGCGCAAACCAGCGTCGATCATGTCATTCCATCCGTATAACTGCAGGTGGACCGTGTAGGGGCTGACTTTGGCGTCGAGAATTTCTACGAAAAGCTGACTCAGGGTATTCGTGGGTTCGGTGCGTGCGGTGCGGGCCCGCTTCAACCTCAGGAGTGGCAGAAGAAAATACTGGCTGTCCCGGATCGTCACCGGGCGGTCATACATCTGGAGCGATTCCAGAAGAATTTGAGTCGTGGGAATGACTCCAGCGGCAAGAAATATTCTACGGCCTTCTATTTTCCCCTGCTGATCTTTACCAATATGTCGGACAATCGCCCGCGCGGATGCCTCCTCCTCCTCAACCCGCTCCACAAGCACTCCAGGCAGGTAGCGAAAGAGCGGATTGCCCTGCCAAGAATCCACGATTGAAGCGGAGTTGAAAATATGGCCGTAGGCGCACCCATACATGCACATCCCGCAGTATTCGCAACCTGCGCCGCCGGCTTCAGAACGGCCTTTTACCATCAATCTGGACTGGCCAATGGATATGCCCCGCCGTTTCAGTGAAGGCTCGTGACGCTGCATGTCAGCGAAGAGGGCTGCCATTTGGGAAGACGGCTTCAGCGGGAGGGGAGTTGCGCTGAAAAGTGGAAAATCCGCAAGCAAGCCATCCCGTGTTCCAGAAAGCCCGGTCATCTGGAGGATCCCTTCGTAATGGTCCCTCAGGTCGTCTGCGGAAAACGGCCAGTCCACCATGTCCGCAGAGCGGTAAGGAAGAGCGGCAGCACCCCAGACATTGCTCAAACCACCTTTTGCAAATGATGGCTGAAGCGCGACTCCCTCTCGATCGAGTGTCGTGGAGGATTCCGGGCTTCGGTATGGAAAGTCCGAGCCAAAACAATATTTCAGGGGCACCCCGGACGATGTCGGTTCCATATGATCCTTTAGGCGAACGACATCCTCCGATTGCCAGTCGAGGGGAAGCAAACCGCCAAGCCGATCGACAATTTCACGCCTCGAGTTCTCTAATGAGGTTCCCGCATCGAGCATGAGCACCGGTTGTCCTGCCTTCAAAAGTGCCTGCGCGCATGCCACACCTGCCGGTCCGGAACCCACTACGATGGAGGGAAGCTTGAGAGACACAAGGAGGTTAGAGAACTACCTTTGAAGGAGGAAAATAACAATAATCAATTTTGACTTCCGGAGCAGTTGCCTGTTAGGTGATCGCCATCAGCCTATGCGATTCAACCAGCAGTCCGTAGATCAAAGAGTTCTCGATATCGACCATCACGGGGGACAGTATGAGAGGCATCGGTTTATTTCGGCATACCACCATTTCGTTCTCGGACGATGCGCGAAACTCGCCAAGTTGCAGCCGGGGATGAGCGTACTCGACTACGGGTGCGGAAAACAGATGCTTCGAGAGCACCTGCCACTGGATGTCAAATATTCAGGATATGATTTGCGTCCCGATTTTTCAGATATCGACAATCCCACCGCACAGAATTATGATGTGGTATTTGCCATTCAGGTTCTGATGTATCCGGATCAGCCGGGGTTGCAGGAACTCGTGAAGTCGTTCAGTAAAATCACCGATATTCTCATCGTGATGCTGCCCGCCCAGGGAGTTATGAAGAAACACGTCATTGATCCGTTGCTGGGACTGAAAGCGGCAGCAGATTCGACGTTCCGCTCCACTCCGGCAGTGGTTTATCAGGCCCTCGAAAGCCGCTTTCAGCAGCAGCACATCAACCACTATTTCGGCGTTGCGGACATTTCGCGTTGGCGAAAAACCCCATCCGCATGACTCTCGACCAATCGAGAGACAGTCGCGCAGCGGTCCCCGTGCGCTGGGAGAAATTTTTCCCGCTGACCATTGCGGCTGTTTGGTTTTTGTTGAGGCTGTTTCCGTGGTCCCAAATGCACATCTGGACCTACTGGGAGGTTCAGGAAGCAAAGAAAATTTTGGAGTATGGCTTCTGGGAACGCCACGGAGCCTTCATCAACGTGCATTTCATGACCGGGCTGCTTGAGAGGCCGGAATCCTTCAATTATGTGAATCACCCGGTGTTGCTATTTTGGATGGATACCCTCCTCTACTGGATCTTCGGGGGTGCCGGAATTATCGTGGCGAGCGCGGCCTTCGGATTGGCTGGCGCATTAATTACGTATCGGATTCTGGCTCGATCATATTCTCCGAACACCGCCTTGTTCGTAACATTGCTTCTGGCGGCCGCCCCCGTTTCAATTCTTTACGATGTCGACCCCTGTATCACATCGGTATCCGCGATTTCCTGGCCCCTGCTCATTCTGGTGGTTCAGCGGGCTATCAACGGCGAAGGCCAGAGCCTAATTTTGGCGGGAGCAACGGCATTTCTGGCTTGTGCCTCGGCCTGGATAGTATGGCCGCTGCTCGGTGCAATCGGGATCACTTTGATGCTGTTCCCTCCAAACCGCAAAAAGCGCGACTGGCCGCTTATTGCAGCACTCGTGGCAGGAGGAGCCCTCGGGGTTATCGCATTTCTTGTACAAATCTACTCCCACGTTCCGGATCTGCAGGAAATGCTACGTTATGTCGGCAAACAATCGGTGGAGAGTTCGCGCAGCATGGCTGCAACATTCTTCGGCATCGCGATTCGCGGGCTTCTTTCCGCGGGGGTCGCCCTGCTTTTAGGGGGACTGATTCGAATCATACAACTCGCTAGACAATGGCCTTCCGAGAAACCCGACTTTTTGGAATCGGCTATGCTCGTCTACATTATTATTTTTGGCGCAATGACGATCGTGCTCAGAGGTTACATGTGGAGCGAAGAGCATCCTTACGAATATCTTTTGTTTCCCTGTGCGGTGCTGACAAGCGCCGCCCTCTTCCACACTTCCTCCAGATTCTTTCGATGGACACTTGCTGCCCTTGCAATCTGCGGTGCGCTCTACCCGCAAATCCAGGCAACGATCCCGCGCGTTACCCAGCGCAGCATGGCGCTCGCCAAATACCTGCGGGACTCGACAGAGGCGAATCAACTCATTCTGACCAATATTCAAAATATGAAGGCCCCGATGCTGGCCTGGGATGTGGGAGCATTGAACTCGGTCTCAATCGCCTCCGACCGCATGATTTGTTGGGGCACCGACAGCTCTGAGGAAGTCCGCAAACGGGAGCACCAACTTTCCGGGCACCTGAAATCCGTGGTGTTCCTGCTATCGGATGATTTGCCCGTGGATCCTGAACTGCAAAATTTGCTCGCGCAGTCCAAACCGGAAATCGTGACAATTTCAACCCCTGCTGATTGCCCGGGGCTAGCCTTCGAATTACGAAGGATCTACTGGAAAATGACCGGACGGTTTTCGCTTGGCACGAAACGCGAGGGCGAAAATGCGACCCGAACTATAGAATTGAAACGGTATACATGGGCATTGGATTGAAACGACGCTTTCTTCCCGTGGGAGACCCGGCGGAAACCACCCCTGCCCGGATGTGATGCCTACGTTGTTTCGTCGCATCCCAGCCCGGTCCGGCACATGGGTTCTGGCGCTCCTCTTTGCGGGTTTGTTCGCCTTGAAGTTGTGGGCGATTTATCAGCACTATCCGGACACAGATGGCGACGAGATAATCTACTCTGAACCGGCGGTGGCTTTTGCGCAGGAAGGACATTTCGCACTGCCGGCACTCGCCCGGCAGATTGAGCTGAAATATCCGGAAGTCGATTCGCTCGACTGCAGCTTTCACCTGACTCCCCCCGTCGCGCTGTGGTTGAGATTGCCCCCAATTTTGGCCTTCGGAACGGGTATGGAAACGCGTCGTTTGGCGGATGCGCTGATCCTATTGGGCGTATTCTCCGCCTTCTTTTTCGCGGTCAAGAGATTCTCTTCGTATGGCGTCACGTTCCTGACCCTGCTCGCGTTCGGGCTTCATCCGCGGGTATTGTGGGCCACCCCTGGTCGCCCCGACCTGGCCGGGCTCATGTTCGGTCTTCTCGCTTTTCTGGCCGTGAGTGGTCGAAAGACTCCTCGCGTTCCGATTCCCCTCCACATTCTCGGAGGCTTCCTGGTGGGGCTTGGCTTTTTATGCCATCCCTTCTCAGGAATCGTCTGGGCGATAGCAATCTGGCTAGTCATCGCATTCGGAACATGGCCGGACTGGAAGCGGCTTTGCCTGGACACGCTCGCGTGTATCCTCGGGGGGATACTGTCGCTTACCCTATGGGGGGCTTTCATAGCCGGCGATTACGAAAGTTGGCACCAGCAGTTTTTCTGGATGCTGGAAGTGAAGCGTTCCATGGGTAGCAACCCTGTCACCTCGCTGTGGTGGCTGTGCAAGGATACAGTCTTGCGAAACCCATTTGTCTGCTTCGTCGTCCTGGCCGGTTTTGCCTTTGGCCCGGGAAAAACCCTCCGGTTGCGATTGGCATTCTTGTTTGCATTGTTGATCGGCGGGCTATATCGGATCATGACTGTTGAGCCTTGGTTTCCTGCCTACCATGCGCACTTCTGGGCGATGCTCTGCCTGATGTTTGCGCTTTCCATTCCCGCATCGAAGAATGAGGGCGTCCCTTGGAATTCCGGCTGGTTCTTCAGTCCGCTGCTGCGAATCTGCACCGCTGTTCTGATCATCCTTACGGGCGTATTGACAACGTATAACAGGATTGCAGAGCTGGTGTTCTTGCCCCACAGACAACAGTCGCTCCGCATCGAATCGCTGCTCAAATCCCATATCAACCCCGGAGACCGTGTTCTTTCCGAATGTGCGCACTACTTTGATATTCCCTCGAAAGATCGATGGGCCACCGAGCAACATGAAACGCTCGACCTTCTTCAATTTGACGTCGTGGTTACGACGACCAATCCCCCGACCATGGAAACCAAGCAACCGGCTGTCTGGAGGGATTCTTTCTCTCCCTCCCAAGTCGGGCAGATCCAGTCCGGGTTCGAGCTCGTTGCTTCCGCTCCCTGCATTTACCTCCCGGAAACGCTCCAGTTTTTGAAATACTACCGGCCGCATACGACCGCCGCCTATATTTTCCGGAGAAAAGCCTCGGTCGATGCCGGAAGTCCGGAGGAAAAGCCTAAAAATTGAACCTTGCCCGCTCTATCACCATAGGCCGCTTGCGCACCTGGAAGTGTATCGCCCCGATATATTCGCCGAGAAGCCCTATGAGGCAAAGCTGAACGCCGGAAAAAAAGAACAGAGCGACGATCAGCGTTGCGACGCCGGAGGCGGCAAGCTGGCGGTAGAACACAAGATTGATCACTAGGCTCAAAAATGCATAGGCCAGACTCAACGCGGCCAGCACAAATCCGGAAAGCATGGCGAACCTGAGCGGAACTCTAGAAAATGAGATGAGGCCGTTCAACCCCTGGTCGATCAGGTTGTAAAGGCTGTTTTTTGAGAAGCCGCGGCTGCGACGCTTCCATGTATAGGGAATGCCAGTGCTCCGAAACCCGCAACTCGCGATCATCCCCCTCGTGTAGGGATTGACATCCTCAAACTGGCGCAGGGCCTTGACGACACGCTGGTCGATGAGTTGGAACTCCCCCGCATCCGGAGGGATATAAAAATCAGAAAATCGGCTCACTGTGCGGTAGAACACCCGCCTCGTGTTGCGCATCATCCAGGATTCCTCACGCTTTTCGCGGATGCCGTAAACGACTTCATATCCGGAAAGCCATTTTTCCACAAACCGGGGAATAAGTTCCGGAGGATCCTGCAGATCCACAGCCAGAAGCGGTATGCATGCATCACCCGATGAAGCGAGCAGCCCGTTGAACGCATTGGGCAGCGGGCCGAAGTTTCTGGCGTTGACGATAATCTTCACGCGGGCATCCGATAGCGCTATACAGCGAAGGATTTCCACGGTGCGATCCTTGGAGTCATTGTCACAAAAGATGTGTTCATAATCGTAACCCGGGAGTTTGTCGGCGAATAGGTTCCTGATCGTTTCGTGGCAGACGGCGACATTGTCCTCCTCGTTGTAAACCGGTGTAACAATGCTGATTTTCTTTGCGGGACTCGTCATGTGAATGCAGGGGCGGTTCAGGTGCCTTCCATATCAAGCGGCCGGGCCAATGGCTCCATGTCCGATATGGGGCGTCCGAATGCCAGCTTGGGATACGCGTTCGCGTCCTGGGGTATAGCCACTTCGAGAAGGAAAGGAAGATCGGGATGCTTCCACATGCGAGCCAGGGCGGACTCGACATCCTCATTCTTGTCGACAAAACACGAGTCGATCCCATAGGCCGATGCAACCTCATGGAAAGCCGGCGTATCATACCCCCATACGGTGGATTGATACCGTCCATGGAAGTAAGATTCCTGAAACTGCCTCACCATCCCATGGCACTGGTTGTTCAGGATCACAATTTTCAAGGGGAGCCGGTTGCGCGCCACGGTCTGCAGCTCCTGGATATTGCATTGGAAGCCTCCATCTCCCGCGATGACAACCACAGGCTGCCGATGGGAAGCAAAACTGGCTCCGATACCTGCGGGCAGAGCAAATCCCATGGAACCCATTCCCCCGGATGTCAGGAATCGCTGATGCCCCAACAGTTCCAACGATTGAGCCGCCCACATCTGATGCTGGCCCACATCAGCCACATAGGCTGCTGCCCGCGCCGAAACTGACGAGAGGTGGTGGAGAAACTCATTGGGATTAATTCCATTTGGAAGCTTGAGTTCGCTTGTGTCGGGCCACGCGGCTCGCAAATCCCGGATGTGCGCCAGCCAGTCCGGATGCGCAGGAAATGCGTGTTCGGAGTTGCCGGCAATGCGAAAAAAGTCAGCGAGCGACGAAACGAGCGTGTGGCATCCGGTCACTCGGTTATTCAATTCCCCCGGATCACAATCGACGTGGCAGATTGTTTTGTGTCCCTCAAAGCTTTTGGTGTCGGCGCCGGTTTGGCGGACATCAAGCCTGCTCCCCAGCACGAGCAAAAAATCGCATTCACTCAACGCAAGATTTGCCCAGCGGTTGCCGTAACTGCCAATCATTCCCACCCGGTAGGGATCCATCGAAGGAAGCAGATCCACTCCCATAAGAGAGTTCACCACGGGCACTTTCGCCAGATGGACATATTGGCGGAATTCTGTGGTTGTGCGACCGGAGCGGATTCCTCCGCCTGCAAGGATCAACGGTTTTTCTGCCGCTGCAAATCCCTCCTGAACCGAGTGAAGAAAGAGCGCCGGTTTGGGGTCGTCATCAAACCGTTCCTCCCCGGCTGGCCCACCCAGCGGCATGGGGGGGGCGTCAATGTCTGCCCGCTGGACGTCCATTGGAATATCCAGGAGAACAGGCCCGGGCCTTCCAGAGAGGGCAACACGGAAAGCCTCCCCGATCATCTGCGGAATATCCTGCGGGTTTTCAACCTGAACCGCGAGCTTGGTGATCGGCCTGGCCACAGAAACAATATCGGTTTCCTGGAAGCCAAGCTGCCGAATCGCCCTCTCGCGCTTCATCTCATGGCGATTGACCTGTCCTGTGATAAATACGGCGGCGGTGGAGTCGAAATAGCAGCTTCCGATGCCGGTGAGCAAATTCGTTGCCCCTGGACCGCTCGTCGCAAGCGCCACACCGGGGACACACTGCATTCTTCCGTGCCCTTCCGCCGCAAACGCCGCAGCCTGTTCGTGGTGAACGCTGACGATTGTGATACCCTCCTGGCGGGCGATTGCGTCCAGGAGAAATGTGATCATTCCTCCGACAAGCTCATACACGTGGGTCACTCCACGCTGGGCGAGGTATGCAGCGATGTAATCGGCAACTTTCATCCGGGTTGATTCTGTTTGTTCCACATTAGGGTTTTTCGGATACCTTCCGTCAATGGAACAATCGGCTTGAGGCCGAGTTCATCACAGGCTCTCCGGACGCACGGAATATACCGACGCGAACTGGCTGCCGAGTTGGTATGTTCGACCGGGGTGCTGGATCCCGAAATTTTCCGGACGATCTCCGCCAGTGCGGAAATGGTTACACACTCGTCGGATCCCACATTGAAGGGCCGGCAAACCGGGGCGGAAAACAGGATCGTCCAGAGCCAGACAGCCAAATCCGATGCATAGAGATATGACCTGACAGAGGATCCGTCACCGCTTATTTGTATTTTGGATCCGGCCAAGGCGTCGCGGATAAAATTCCCTATCGCAAACTGCGCGTTCAGGGGCAGGTTCGGCCCGACAAAAGTAAAACAACGCGCCACTTTGCAGCGGATCCCATGCCCGGTGGCATAGAGGGAGCAGAGATGCTCAGCCATCCGTTTGCACTCCCCATAGGTGGAGAATGGATCGAGCGGATCCGGCGCACTACTGCAGATTTCCCTAAAAGAGTCCTCCTCCGGGGGGAGTGATCCATAGACGGCCCCGGAACTTGGTAGCAGGAACTTCCCAGCTTTTGCATGGACGGCAAATTCCAGCACGCGTCGTGTGCCGGCGATAATGGTATCGGCCATTTCCAACGGGGACTCGCGGTAGAGTGCAGGGTTTGTCTCCGAAGCGGCATGGACGACGTAATCGTAATTCCCGGGCGGGAAAGCGAATTCGCGTATGTCCCCTGTCCAGAAATCCAAGGCTGGGCCTTCCCGGAGATGCGGGTATTTTGCTCTGACCGCTTCGGGATTCCGCGTCAGGACAGTCATTGAAGCCCCAAGCTTCATCCGGGCGTTGATGTGAAGAAAACTTTCCAGTAGCCAGATTCCGAAAAACCCGCTTCCACCGGTCAGGAAGAACCGCTTGCCCTCAGCCTCGGACCACAACCCCCGGGTGGTCGCTTCAATGTGCTGCAGATCGTCGATCGGGAGTGGTCGCATACTCGAAATTCAGCCACCCTCAACGCCTGACGAATTCCCTAACAGTTTCCACAACCTGTTCCAACATGCGGGGCGTCAGCCCCGGATATGTCCCCAGAAAAAGAGCGCTCTGCATGATGGCATCCGCCCCGGGAAGGGGAGGCAAAGCTGAAGTTTGAAGGCTAAAATCCGAAATACCTGTAGAGGAGAAAGAGAGCGAATCGAAAGTCGAGGGTCCAGGGGTTCCGGCAACGCGGAAGGCATTCGGGTTGTCTTTGCGTAGCTGCACAAAGGCGGGCTGACGCAAAAGATTGCCTCCGAAAAGCATCCGGTTTCCGATCCGCTTTTCCTCCAGGTAGGCAGCGAGCTCCCGAACGGTAAAGGGTGCAGAGGGCTTCACCCGGATCATGAATCCGAACCAGCTACAGTTGGTCTGGCATTGCGTGGCATCCCAAGTGAAGGATGACGGTTGATGGTTGGTAGATGGTTGTTGCTCTGAACCGGAAACCCCGCTTGGCGGTTGCCAAGTGGTGGCGTGTGTGGGAAGGCTGAAGTCGAAAATATCTTCCATGTCGGCAAGGCCGCGGCGAAGGGTTTCCCAGTTTTGTTTGCGGGCTTCGATGAATGCGGGGAGGCGTCTCAACTGGACGCGCCCGATGGCGGCCTGAGGATCGAGAGGTTTCAAATTATACCCCATGTGACTGTAAATGTATTTGTGGTCGTATCCTTCAGGAAGCTCCCCGAGTTGCCAGGCAAACCTCTTCTTGCAGGTGTTGTCTTTGCCCGATGGGCACCAGCAATCCCGTCCCCAGTCGCGAAAACTCTCCGCGTAGGTTTTCAGCGCAGGGCGGCGGATGATGTTGACTGCCCCCCCTTCTCCCATGGTCAGGTGGTGCGGAGGATAGAAGGACTGAGTCGAGAAATCGCCCCACGCCCCGGTCGGGGCGGTGAGAATGGTCGGGTGCCGGGAATCAGGAGGCGAGGTCTCGAAGCGGATGATCGGGTGGGTGCCGGCCTCGGCAACTTTCAGCAGGTGGTCGAGGCTAAGTTCTTTCGCCATCTCGACCGGCATAGAATATGTGCAGCCGAGGGCGTCGCAGTTGTCTTCAATGAGCCAGAGGTCGTATTTGTTGCAGAAGGCGAGCACTGCGCCGAGGTCGAACGGATTACCCAGCGTGTGGGCCAACATGACAGCTTTTGTTTTGCCAGATGAGTAGGCGGATTCCAACTGGTCCACGCGGGCGTTGCCAGTCGTCGGGTCGTTGTCGATGAAAACCGGGATGCATCCATTCTGGATGATCGGGGCGACGGTCGTGGGAAATCCCGCAGCGCAAGTGATCACCTCATCTCCCGGCCGCAGGCGCTTATGGGCGGGCAACTTGTGGGTGGTCAGACAGGAAAGGGCAATAAGGTTGGCGGATGACCCGGAGTTGACCAGAAGGCTGTGTTTGACGCCGAGGAATTCTGCCAATTCCTTCTCAAAAGCCTCTCCTTCGGGACCAAGTGTCAACCAGAAATCCAAGGTGGCGGAGACTGCCGCCTCGACTTCGTCTTCAGTGAAAACGCGACCGGCATATGGCACGGAAAGCAGAGAGGAGGGATGAAGGAGCGCGGCTGCCGTTTCAGCCTGCAAACGTTGAGCGTCGCCGCCAGGTCGATTTTCGACGTGGGACACGCGGGAAAACTCACGGGTAAGGCGGAGGATCTCGGCTTTGATCTCAGATGGGGTCATGAAAGTTTATCAGGTGGAAGCAATCCCATTGAAGAAGACATAGAGGGATGGGATTCACTGCCTCCGGCCAAAAGTGCATACCCTCAAAATTATGGCCCATACGCTGTTTGCCATCAATCATTCCGATTTTGATATTCGAGAATTTGCTGCCGCGTAAAATCGCCCGGTATGGCACCACCGTGCACGGCACGATACCAGGCAACTGTCTTGGCGATCGTTGTGGAAAAATCCCAACGCGGGAGCCAACCAAGAAGATGAAAAGCTTTATCTGTCGCCAGATTCAACTTTCCCGCCTCGTGGGGAGCCTCTGCGCCGGCTCGATCCGCCCAATCGCCGGGCCAGTGTTTTATGATCTCGACGACGACGTCGGCAACCGTGCGGTTGGAGTCCAGGCCGGGCCCAAAATTGAACGCGGCAGCCCCTGCCGCTGGCGAGGAAAAAATCATACGAGCCAACGCAAGAGGTCCATCCCCGATGCAGTCCTGGCTGCATTGGCTTAATCTCGCCGCCAGCAGGAGATAGCCGCCCAGTGGTTCAAGAACATGCTGCCAAGGTCGGGTGGCCGTTTTATTTCTTACGGATATTATTTCATTGGCCGCAAGGGAGCGGATGCAGTCCGGAACGATACGGTCCCTGGCCCAATCCCCCCCCCCGACGACATTCCCTGCTCGTGCGCTGACAATCTTCACAGGATGACCTTTAAAGAACGATCTGCGCCACGAAGCGATAGCCAACTCACATCCCGCCTTGCTCGAACTATACGGATCATATCCCCCCAATGCATCATCCTCCCGGTAACCATGCAGCCATTCACGGTTCTCGTAACACTTGTCCGTTGTGACCATTACTGCCACACAGGGCTGAGTGAAATCACGTAGAGCTTCCAGCACGCGAATAGTCCCCATTACATTGGTTTCCCAAGTATTGACGGGTTCCTCGTAGGACAGTCGCACCAGCGGCTGTGCGGCAAGATGAAAAACGAAGTCAGGCCGTGCCCGATCCAAGGAACTCCTGACGGCTTCCGAATCGCGGAGGTCTGCGCAGTCCCAGTGGATGCGGGAAGCAAGCCCCGCTCCTTCGAAAAGCGATGGCGCGGTGGGAGGGGGCAGGGAGAAACCATGCACATTCGCTCCGAGGGTCAGAAGCCACTCGGCAAGCCAACTCCCTTTGAAACCGGAAATACCTGATATCCAAACGTTTTTACCACAAAATGCGTTCGAGAGAAGAGAAGTCGTGGGAAGCGCTGTTGGCATGGCTGTTTCAGGGAATCATGACCGATACCACCCACCCCTCCTGTTAGCGTGACGGACTCCCGATGAAGCAACCGGCCCTCGTGAATCCTCAGCTATGGCTGTCATACCGGAGCAAGCCGTGCCGCAGCGGAAAAGAAGACAGGTCATATTACGGTTACAAGAGATTTGGGCACTGCGCACCTTGGCATACATGGAACGGACAAAGCCGTAAAGGTCTCTGGGGGCATCTCCGGGATACGCTTCGGTCTCAGTCTTAACTCCAGTGGAGTCATATCGATACCGGTCAGCGATTACCATAGTTTCCATGGAGCTGCCCCGGACTCCCATAGTCCATTCAGATGTTGCATCTCCTGGTAGGTATCCATGGGTTGCCACCATCCTTCATGCTTGAAAGCATTCAACTGCCCGTCAGCGGCGATGCGCATGATCGGATCACGCTCGAACATTGTCGACGGGTCATCGGGCAGGTAGTCAAAGACGCCATACTCGCAGACCATGAATCCTCCGTTCACAAGCTGCTCGTCCAATTGCGGCTTTTCCTGAAATGTCGATATGCTGCCATCATCCTGCACGATCAGCGAACCAAACCGTCCGGCCGGATGCACGGCAGATATGGTGCACAACTTGCCGGATTCCTCATGGCAGCGGATCAATGAAGGGATATCGATGTCGGAGAGCCCGTCGCCGTAGGTAAAGAGGAAGCGCTCCCCCTTGGGAATGTAGCGCCGGACCATGCGAAGTCGGAACGCCGTCATCGCTTCAGCTCCGGTGTCAGCGAGCGTCACCCTCCAGTGCTCCTCCGCATGGCGATCATGGTATTCGTGAACACTTTCGCGGCCGAGGGAGAGGGTCACGTCACAGGTATTCCACAAGTAGTTCCTGAAGAAGTCTTTTATCATATCCCCCTTGTATCCCAAGCAGAGGATGAAATCCGAATGCCCATGGTGGGCGTAATATTTCATGATGTGCCAAAGAATCGGCAGCCTCCCGATTGGGACCATGGGTTTGGGGCGAAATTCTGTTTCTTCGCGCAGACGGGCTCCTTTGCCTCCACAGAGAATGACAACTTTCATATAAAAATGAGGCAGGACGAGGTGACGCGGTGGTTGAACGCGGTTTTTGATGCAATCCCAAAGAGGAGGCGCTGTCAAATCGTTCGGAAACCATCGTGGAAATATTTCCGGGCGAGTAAATCCTTCTCTTCCAAAGCAGCACACCACCTCGAAGCTCCGATGGCTCGCTTGCAGGCACGATATCGGGGCTACCTGACGCAGTTTCATTCGACTTCCCTCTTGCCATTGCAGCTTGCTCACAGTTAGTTGACTGAGGATGAACTCGATTGCCCTACCCCGCGTTATTGTGGCACTTGCCACGATTGCTGGGCTAGTAGGGGCTCTCTATCTCGGGCGGGCCGTCGGACAGTTCCAGATCCAGCAGTTGATCACCGTGTTCGTGCTATTCTTCGGCGGATTCTTCATGCTGATTGTGGGAAAAGAATATTGGGTATTTGTCCCGTTGGCCTTCGTACTCGATGTGCCCGGCTTGCCTTTTCTTGCTTCAAAAAACATCTCACTTCCAGAACTGGCGACTGCCGCAGCATTTGCAGTGCTGCTCGCGAGGACTGCCTTCAAAGCCGAGACATTCGTCGTGGCGAGAACTGAAATTTTCCCCGTTTACCTCTATTTCGCTTGGGCAGCGATGATCTACTGCCTGAATCCCGTTGGGCTGCAAGTTCTTGGCGCGGAGAGCGTTGGAGGTCGTTTCTATGTCCAGCTTCTTCTTGGGCTACTCGCATTTTTGGTAGTCGTCCGCTCCGAGGTAGATGAAAAGCACGCCCGATGGATCATCCTGATCATGATTTTCGGAACGATCGTGGGGAAGGTTTTTGAGATTTACAACTTTATCAAGGGCACCGCTGTGGAACGCGGACTCGATCTGGAAAGCAGTTCCTATACTTGGCATCAGTCTCTGGTTGGTCCGGCAGCCATCATCGCGGTTTGGATATTCTGCAGATTCAAGCCCTCACAGATCTTTCATCCCTCCAGATGGTATATTTTTGCTCTCTACCTTGGCTGTCTTTACATGGCCATGCAGAGTGGCAAGCGCGCCGGATTCGCTGGCGTCGTGCTCATCCCCTTTATCAGCGGATTTCTCCACAAACAGTATGCCTTCTCGTTTGTATATTCAGTCCTTGCTGCATTGGCGATCAGCACAATGGTGATCGGCCATGGTCAAATGTTTGACCTTCCCATCCGTGCCCAGCGGGTCCTCATGAATCTACCTGGGGATTGGGATCCGGAAATTAAAGGTTATACGACGGAGTCGGCGGATGATTTCCGGCAGGCACTTCGCGACATCGCCTATAAGAAAATTGGGGAAAATCCAATTTTCGGAAAAGGGGTCGGGATTGATACTACTCAAGTCTCTGGTCTGTTCGGCAACGCAACTTCAACCAATGAGATGGCAATTCAAATGCTTGCGGTGGGATCCTCATGGCACAGCACATGGGTGGGAATAGCTGCTGATTTTGGACTTCCGGCCTGTTTATTCTGGGCATGGTTCTGGGTCATGGTCCTTATCGTCTGTTTCAAACTCAAGCAGCTTCTGCCCTACCAGAGCTCCAGATGGGTTCTCGCCATGATGATTTTTGTGGGCTTCTTCCAACGGATTATTACGTCTTGGACCAGCGGTCACTCCACGAACTCACCATTCGACCAGTGGTGGCTTTACGGATTGCTTCTAGCTTTGTTATATACGTTCAACTCCGAGCAAAAAGCGGCGCAGCGAGCCCAGCAAGCCGCGGACCAAAACCCTGCTCTTGCACTGGCTCCTTCCCTTTTTAAGAAAAGCCGGCAGGACAGTCAAATTGCGATCCCTGAAGCTTCCCCGAACAATTTTGCGAAAAGAATCTAATATGCCTTCTCATACCAAATCCCCTGACCAGTGCTACCATCTCGGTGTGGTTGGCCTAGGCTACGTAGGGTTGCCATTATGCTTGCAGTTCGCCTCATCAGGAGTTCAGGTAACCGGACTGGATGTGGATTCAGCCAAGATTGACGCCTGCAATTCCGGAAAGTCATATATAAAGCACATCCCTTCAGAATCAATCGCAAGGCATGTCCGGTCGGGTGCTTTTTCCGCAACGCTCGACTTTTCAGCCGTCCGTAAATTGGATGCCATTCTGATTTGTGTCCCGACCCCGCTCAGCAGGAATCGCGAGCCGGATATTTCTTTTGTGCTCGAAACCGGTCGGACCATTGCTCCGCACTTGAAAAAGGGCGCTCTTGTTGTTCTTGAATCGACAACTTATCCGGGAACCACGGATGAGGATCTGTGCGCGGTCCTGGAAAATGGATCGGGGCTCAAAGCGGGAACCGGATTTCATCTGGCCTATTCACCGGAGCGTGAGGACCCCGGCAATCCCCAAAGCCGAGTCGCCGAAATCCCCAAGGTGATCGGCGGTTTCTCTCCTGCCTGCCTTGCCAAGGCAATGGAACTGTATGGCAAAGCCATCAAAACTCTCATCCCGGTCTCATCCTGTCGGGCTGCGGAGGCCACCAAGCTTTTGGAGAATATTTTCCGCAGCGTAAATATTGCCCTGGTTAACGAACTCAAGGTGGTTTACGCGGCAATGGGGATCGATGTTTGGGAGGTCATCAATGCGGCGAAAACAAAACCTTTCGGATATATGGCGTTCTATCCGGGCCCGGGGCTGGGCGGGCATTGCATTCCAATCGATCCGTTTTACCTGACTTGGAAGGCCCGTGAATACGGACAAAACACCCGCTTCATTGAACTCTCGGGAGAAATCAACAGTTCCATGCCCCTTTATGTCGTGAATCGGGTCGCCGAGGCGCTGAATTCGGTGAAAAAAGCTCTCAACGGTAGCAAAGTTCTCCTCATCGGATTGGCCTACAAGGCTGACGTGGACGATCTTCGTGAATCCCCAACATTCGAGCTAATGGACCTCCTCAAAGAACGCGGCGCAGAGATCGTCTACCATGATCCCCATATCCGGGAAATTCATCTTACCCGTGAGCACTCACACTGGGCGGGGCTCCGCTCAGTAACGCTGGACCGTTTTGTTCTAAAAACGTTCGACGCTGTCGTCATAGCCACCGCCCATAAGGCGGTGGACTACGAACTTGTTGCCCAATGTTCGTCGCTGGTCATCGATACCAGAAATATTCTTGGCGCCGATAAGCGATCAGGAGCAAAAGTCTGGAAGGCTTGAATTATCGCTAGGGTACGAATTCTCATACACCATATTCCCACTGTGTGAAACACGTTATCCGATTCGAAACCAGAGACAAGGCCAGTTCTTACAACCGGACATGGCGGGATCGTTTAAGAACGCAGTGGTTACTTCTCCGGCATCGGGGAATCAAGGTGGGAGCCAACACGGTTATCCTTCCCGGAAATGAATTCAAGCTGACAGATGGAGCTAAGATCGTTATCGGTTCGAACTGCACGATCAAGGAAAATTCCTATTTTCTGCTGACCAAACCTTTTCCGGTCTTAGAGATGGGAAACTTCAGCGGGATTGGGCGAAACTGTTATATTGCGATTAAGGACAGACTTCGAATTGGTAGTTTTGTGCGGATGGGGCCAGATGTTTGCATTCTCGACCAGGGGCACTCGTTCAAGCGGGATGAACTCATCATGAATCAAAAGGCAATTATCGCGCCGGTCACGATATGCGATGATGTCTGGATAGGCCGTGGTGCCACAATTCTCAAGGGCGTCACGATTGGAGAAGGATCAGTGCTCGGGGCAGGAGCGGTGGTGACAAAATCCATCCCCCCCTACGAGATTTGGGGAGGCATTCCGGCCCGCTTCATCAAGAAGCGGGAGTAAGCTGACCTGCGGTGAGAGATTCGTCTTGCTAACGTCTTCCGGGCCGATTTCAAGAGAATCCTGCGTCTCCTGTTCATCTTTGAAACCTGTCACTGACCATGAACTCCTTTGACTTCAGACCCGCATAGTAAGAAAAGTGGCGCCAACAAGGCTGCGATTTCGGAAAAATACTGGTTGCGGATTTTGTATAGTGATACAGTAATTCGTGATCGATTCTCCCAACATTCAAACCCAAGGTGGTGGTGAAGATTTGGTTCGTGGCGTGAACTGGATTCTTACCCGACATGCGACATACATCGCCATGGGCATTGGCATCTTGGCCTTGGATTTGTGGACCGGGCCATTGCTGTCCTTCCCAATCCTCTTTGTCCTGCCGGTTGGTTTGTCGGCCTGGCTATGCAGTAGCCGCTTGGCCTATGCGCTCGCAGGGCTCCTTCCAGTGGGACGGTTTTTTATCGCAGTACTGGTTGATATGCCAGACCAAATTTACGTCGGAATGGCCAATGCACTGATTCGCATTGCAGTGCTGAGTATATTGGTATCCCTAATCACGCGAATTAAGCGCCAATCCCGGGAAATCGAAACCCTTGAGGGACTTCTTCCGATCTGTATGGGGTGTAAGCGAATTTGCGATAAGAACCATCGGTGGCAGAGCGTTGAAAAATATGTTGCTGAACACACCGAAACGGGCATCACCCATGGATATTGTCCTGATTGCATGCAAGATCACTATGGGGACTTGTCCAGTCAGTCGGCCAAGCAAGATCCTCCGTTGTAAAGTCTTCCCCTAGCGTTCGAATCCCGTGCGACTGTCGCATCTGGGAAGCAAGCAGGAACGTCTTCAACAGCAACCCGACCGGCTGGGATCGTTCATTTGGACAAATCCCCGCTGCAGGCGAGCAATTGCGCCGCCTTTTGAAGATCTTCCTCGGCATCGATATCAAGCGAGTCCTCAGGTGTCATCTCATAGGACATGAGCTTCCCGCCCCAGATCCCTTTCTCCATCAGATAGGGAGTGCGAGTGATATAAATGGCGGCACCGTTGCGAGCGTAGACAACCGGCTTGTCCTGTCTCCGGAGCAGGTGCTTCTCCTGTGTAAGAAATGGTTCCAGCCACCCATCGGCTTTCCGCCGCATGACCGACCACGGGCTCATGTGGTGCGGAACCCGCACCACGCTGACGAGCGAATCGGCCTCCGGCGTTTCACCAAACAGCTTCGTGGATTCATCGATATGCCGGGCGGTCCTCAATGGAGAGGTCGGCTGAAGGGTCATGATTGCATCCGGGTGGTAATTTTCGGCGACCTGAAGATGACTGATCATGTGTCGCAGCGCGTCAGCAGTCGGACTCTCGTCCGTCGCCAACTCCGCGGGGCGCATAATCGGGACTTCGGCTCCAAGCTGGCAGGATACTCCGGCGATTTCCGGATCATCCGTGGAGACGACCAGACGCGAAATCGAATGGGAAGCGAGCGCGGCCTCGATGGTGTATTGGATCAGCGGCTTTCCCGCAAGGGCGCGGATATTCTTACCCGGGATGCCCTTCGAACCACCACGGGCCGGAATGATGGCGAGAATCTCCACAAGCTAGTAAGTGATCAACTTTTGGATTTGCACTGTCCCGTAGTTTGCGAGAATCCCGGCAATTTTCACTCCGGCGTGGCCGTCGCCATAGACGGGGTCGGAAGGGTATGGACCGTGCGCCACCTGGGCGTCAATCGCGCTCCGGATGGCTTCGCGCTCCGGGTCGGCGTTGAGAACGTTGTTGCCTCGCTCACGCGCGGTCTGGCGTGAGCCGATATTCACAGTAGGCGTGCCGATAAACGCACCCTCCCGGATTCCGCTGCTGGAGTTCCCCACAAGGCAGGAGGTTTGCTTCATTAGCCGGATGTATGTGGCAGTGGGTAAATTCTTGAAAAAATGCATGCCGTCCCCATGCCCCTGCTCTCGCCACTTTCGAATTCCCCTGGAAATATCGTCGGAACCGGCATCCGCATTCGGCCAGAGCACAATCGCCGGAAGCCCCGTATCCTTCACCGCCTTCAGCGTGGCGGTGATTTGGCGTTCCCCTTCCCCGAACTCGGTTGTCACCGGGTGCTGGGAGACCAGAACAAATGGTCTGCTGATATCGACCGCCTCGCCGACGCCTTCCGTAAACAGGCTGCCGTTTGTCACCGCCTCGCCCGAGCTGAGAATTTCCGCCACCAGATCCATACGGGGGCATCCCACTAGATGAACATCCTCCGGACGTTCGCCGAGCCGGATGATGCGTTCCCTCGCTCCGGGACTCGCGGGAAAATGGATATGCGCGAATTTGGTGACGGCGTGACGGATGCTCTCGTCGATCGTGCCCGAGACTTCCCCCCCCATGGTATGAGCCACCGGGATATTCATGTAGGCGGCAGCCAATGTCGTGGCCATGGTTTCAAATCTGTCGCCGACGGTGAGCACACAATCGGGCGCAAGCTTCTCGAAAATTGTCGGGAGTTCCATGAGACCCACCCCGGTGGATTTGGCCATCGTGGCGGGGGTTTCCCCCTCGATCAGCATAAAGACACGGGCGTCGGCCGGGAAACCATCTTTCTCAATAAGGTTGACCACCGCGCCGTAGCGGTCGAGGACAGCCGAGGCTCCGACCACGAGCTGGAGCGTGAGTGCAGGGTGCTGCTGTATGGCCCGCATGGCGGACTTTATGCTGCTGTAGTTTGCGCGGGAGCCGACGACGACGCAGATTTTTTTCATGATATATCGCTTGGGGAAAGTTTATGGTCCTTGGGAAACGGCTGGTTGAGTTTTTTTCCGATCACCAGGGAATAATCGCAGGCACGGATTCCATCGCCGGGTTTCTTGAAGGCAATGTCCTCACGGCCAAGCACCTTGCCCCCGGGAAGGTCGCGGGCCAGAACGATGCTCTTCTCAAAAATGCGTTTCATATCGCTGAACGGAGCGGCCGATTTTTCGACCGGATTCGCTAGGATGGCCCAGGTCTCCACAAGGGCCCCGGCAAGTTGGCGAAAGGATTCGGGCTCCATCGAATGCCTCGCGTCGCTGCCATACATCAGCCGCGAAAATGTGAAGTGCTTTTCGATCACCAACGCTCCCATTGCGGCAGCAGCGATTGGCGCAGCGCAGCCCGTCGTGTGATCGGAGTAACCGGCAGCGACGCCATAGCGATCCCGGATTTCCTTGAGCAGGTTCAATCCCACCCTTTCGGGCAGGCAGGGATATTCGCTGGTGCATTGCATCACTAGCAGCGGCACGCGTTCTTTCAGCACTGCAACGGCACGATCCAGATCCTCCCATCCGCTCATTCCCGAGGAAAGAAGAACCGGCTTGCCAGTGGCAGCAATCCTCTCCAGAAGGGGAAGATTTGATACTTCCCCGGAGGGAATTTTATAGGCTGTCATGCCGGTTTCCTCCAAGAGATCAACGGCTTCCAACGAAAAGGGAGATGAGAGAAAAATTACTCGGTTCCTTTCGCAGCAGGAAGCAATCTCCTTCCACTGAGCCGCCGAAAAGGCGGTTCGCCGGAAATATTCCATGCGCGGCTCACCACGAAAGTATGACGGCATCGGCGCGCTGGTAAGTGTCTCTGCTTCTGCCAGATGCGTCTGAAATTTGACTGCTCCCGCCCCGGCCGCAGCCGCCGCTTCAACAAGCTTGCAGGCGTTCCCGAAGGATCCGTCATGCACGGAGCCGATCTCGGCTATGAGAAGACGGGTCAGGGGAAGCGGCCAGTTCATTGCGTGGGGAGATTAAATCAACTGGATCCGCATGTCTCAAGCTCCTTCGCGCATCGAGGCAATCGTCCTCCCCAAGCCTTCATCGAAGGACACCACCGGGCGATAGCCGAAAAGTTCGCCAGCACGACTGATGTCCGCAAAAGAATGCTTCACATCGCCCTTTCGTGGCTCAGTATATTCCGCGCGGATATCTGTCCCAAGTTGGATATTGATCCGGCGGACTAGCTCGTTGAGGGTAATCCTGTCATGGCAGGCGCAGTTCACAGCCACTCCGGTCTCGCATTCCGTGACCGCGGCCAACAGGTTGGCTGAAACGGTGTTATCGATGTAGGTGAAGTCGCGCGACTGCTCCCCGTCGCCATGAATAATAGGACTTTGCCCTGCCAGCATCGCCTTGATGAACTTTGGAATGACTGCCGAATACTGGGAATCGGGATCCTGCCGAGGGCCGAAAACATTGAAATACCTGAGCGCAATTGTGCGCATGCCGTAAATCCGATCAAAGGAGATACAGTATTTCTCGCCAGCGAGTTTGGAAACAGCGTAAGGCGAGACCGGATCGGGCCACATTGTCTCGACTTTTGGCAGCGCGGGATTAGCTCCATAAACCGAGGACGAGGACGCAAACACCAGCCGTTTGACTCCGGCATCCCTGGCTGCCACCAGCATATTCATGGTGCCGGTGACGTTCACATCGTTGGAGGTGGCTGGGTCCGCGACAGAGCGGGGCACCGAGGGGAGAGCCGCCTGGTGCAGTATGTAATCTACTCCATTCACCGCATCCCGAACAGCCTCCCTATCGCGCACGTCCCCCTCGACAAACTCGATCCGATCCATGAAGGGCGCAATATTCGAGCGCCGGCCGGTGGCAAAACTGTCAAACCCCCGGACCGATTCCCCCCTTTGCAGGAGCGTCTCGACAAGGTGCGATCCGATAAATCCAGCAGCTCCGGTGATCAGATACTTCATTCGAGCAAGACTATCGGGCCGCCAATGGTCCGCGAAGAATATTTTTCAGCTTTCCTCCCACTCGCCGGTTAACAATTACGATCAAGTTGGGGAAACCGCTTCTTCAGGATTTCGGCCCATGTCGGGATCAGTGCCTTGTGGGAGAATCGGGCGATGGCATCAGCTCTTGCGGCGACTGACATCTTTTCAGCCAGGTCGTTGTCACGAAGGAGAGTTAGCAAGGCGGAAATCCACTCCTCTGCCGAATCCGCAAGAAAGCCATTTTCCCCGTGCCTGACAACACGCTTGGCGTAGCCGACCGGGGAAGCCACGGCGGGAACACCCGCGGCAAGGTAGGTTTTAGGTTTGTAAGTTCCTTTGCACCTTGCATAGACGGAGTCCCTGACCGGCACCAACCCCGCCACCGAGCCATGCAAAAGGGCTGCTTCCCCGGCGTAGGTATAAGGCACCCATTCCCAGGGAATTTGGAGGTGCAGATCCGGACGAACATTGCCTGAAATGACCCTGAAGCAAAATGGCACCTCTGAATAAACCTTGGACAGAATGCGATCACACTCGGGGAGCTCCCGGAGGTTGTGGGGATTCCCGCACCATACAATTACGGGCAATCCTTCGCGCTTCGCCGGACAGGCCTGTGGCGCTAGACGATCCACGTCGACCGGTTCTTCAAGCAACTCGACACGGGCATCCGGATATTCATCGGTCACACGTTCAAGAAGTCCGCAGGTCGGCACGGCAACCATCTGGGCGATCGGTATTCTTGCACGCGCAGCTCTCTCAAGAGCCGGAATTGAAAGCCAGTCGTCGGAGAGATGAAAAACATACCGCCCCTCGCCAGCGAGCTGGGTTTCCGCCCTGCATCCGATTGTGCCATCACCGGTAATCCCGGAGAACCACGCCACATCATCCGCATGAAATCCTGAGACCAGTTGCGGGAGGCTGATTTGCTCGGCAACGGTCTTGAAGATTGTCCTTCTTCCTGGAAGCCGGGTTCTGGCCACAAAATTGGCGAAGCTGTCGGGAACGAAGTCGTGCTTTTGCGACTGGATGCCGTTTGCTGAGAACTCCCGGACCGTCGACTCCGACAATATGTCGTGCGAACTGTTGATCGAGGGAGGCTGGCTGCAGAGGCGCAAAATAGACATGGCAGATTAGTGAAACAGGGTCTGTTTGTTGTAGCTGCCGACTGAACGCGCCTGCGAGGAAATTGTTGACGTTGTAAAAGGGAGGTATTCCTGCAAATTATTTGTATTAGATGCCCGAAGAACACGTTGATGTCCACCTTTGCGCGAGCTATTCGAGCATACTAGAGGCAGTAATTTGCTGCGAAAAGGAGCAGGTTCCTGTACGTCTTGTTTCGGTGGAGGCGGATATTTTCGCTATCCTTCGAAGAGCAGAGAACGTTACCGAAGGCACCCTGCTTCTCCGCCTCGGACAGTATATGAGGGAATTGTGGAATTTTCTTGGAATCCGCAGTTCTTTGCGTGAGGCCGAGACCCGGATCAAAAACGCGGCAACGATCAGGCACGTTTTTGTATATTGCACATTAATGAACCCGGCATTGATTGCATTGGCCGGCCGACTCTCAAAAAAATACCCCGCGACCTACATATCGTGTGATGCGAGATACACGAATTCCAACCTGAGCGAGAAGTGCTCCGGTTGGCGGCTATTGGTTCGGTCAGTATTATTTCGACTCGCAACGGGTGTCCCCGTCGAATTTGTCCGACCGTGGGCCCCGGTCATGAGGATCACTGAGGACTTCATATCCAGCCATTTCGAGATCTGTCCCCAAGCGGACATCACACCGATTGAGATTCGGAACAATAGCCTTGCGCTCGCGATGATGGCAAAGCCAAGCGCTGCCAAATTTCTCTGGCTGTTCATCGACCATGCCAAAAAGCACAAGCTGACGCCGGAAGCCAGCAACCTCTTCCATGAAACGTGGGCGGAGATGGTGCGGCGGGTCTCCGAATTTATTCCACGCAGTCTCCAAGCCATTAAGGCCCATCCCGACACCGGGAAAGACCTCCCGGATTACTTTTCCGGCATCGCAATTTTGGATCCGAAAGAGCCGGTCGAACTGATTCCTTTGCCCGAACTGAGGGCTGTAATTGGAAGCAACTCCACGAGCATGGCGTTCTTTGCACGGATGCCGGGTGTGAGCGTGGGTGCCTGCCCTCGAATTGTCCCGCTTCCCCCGCATGCCAAGGACCAGAATATCAAAGCCGCTGAGCACCATGAACGGACTGCCGGACAGAAATTCGTCCATTTTTCCTCGCTGCAGGACATTGACAAATGGGCGTCAGGCCTCCACCTCACTGAGCCACCGAAGATGGAATGAAGCTTCTCAAAAACACGATCATCTATTCGGCGCTCGGCTACCTCGACCAGGCCATTTCATTCCTGCTGCTTCCGGTTTTTACCGCCTATCTCCTCCCTGCAGACTACGGAATCATCGGTCTCGTGAGCGCGCTCAGCCTATTTCTCCAGAATTTTTTTGTGCTCGGGGGAAACAACGTTCTCATGAGGCAGTATCATGGAGAGTGGCGGAAACGTGGTCTACTGGCAGAGGCTTGGGGGACGACGCTGTGCTTCCAGATGCTGGTTGCCTTCACCCTGACCGTTCTCCTGATACTCACCCACCAATGGACAATAAAGCCCTTCCTCAGAGATGTTGACTTCTGGCCATGCATATTTCTTGGTCTGATCTCAGCGGCAGCGCTCCCCGTGAGAAAATTCTACGAGGCAAGCCTTCAGACAAGGGAGAAAGGAACGGCCTTCATGTGGAGGGGACTTGGGTATACCGCACTGCGCGTGACCTGCGCGTTGATTTTCATTACGGGTTTTCACCTCAAAGCCGCGGGAATGCTTCTGGCCCTTGCGACAGCCGACGTGGTTTTTGCCTTTGTGGGGCTATGGTTCCTCCGGAATGAAATCAAGCCGGGATTGAGGATAGACGTTCTCAAGGACTCGATGGGCTACGCACTCCCGGTAATCCCTCATCACCTCGCAGGCTGGGCAACGACGTATCTGGGGGTGTTCGTATTGAACGCCCACGCCTCAACTACAGAGGTCGGACTCTATTCCGTGGCGACAAGAATCACAATGCTACTCGCCTTGATTACAACAGGTTTTACCTCGGCATTTTATCCGCAGGTCTTCGCCGCATTGGGAGATCCAGAGAAAAAAGGAGTCAGGAGCGTTCGATCCAAAGGTGCGCTCGCGGCATCAATGTATTGCGTCGCCGCCATAGCGCTCGCCCTTTTCGCCCCTGAGGTCATGCGGATCATGGCCAAAAAAACCTTTTGGCCAGCCGCTCAGGTTGTTCCCCTGCTCCTTGTAGGCGTGCTGGCCCAGGGATTCTTTCATTTTTACGCCAATGTTCTCTACTATCACAAGGAAGGCACCCGCTTCCTGCCGGTGTCTTCTTTTGTCAGCGCAGGCTGTTCGCTTGCGGCAATGTGGCTGCTCATTCCAAGATACGGCGCCTACGGGGCGGCCTTGGCTGTGGCGATCGGCGTGTTCATTCGGCTCACCATGGTTTCCACATTTGTGAACGCGCGGTTTGAAGTTCCATATTCACAAAGTATGATGGCGCTTTTTCTCGCCCTTGGATATTTGGGACTTGGGGGAGCTTGGTTGCTCAACAAAGTCTCCTTTGAATTTTGGAGCGGAATTGCACTGAAATCCGCCCTCCTCACGGCTGTTGTCCTTCTTTTTGTTTCCTTGAATCTCCCGAACTTGCGCCGCCTCCTCGGAGGGAAAGCTCCTTCATGCAATTCTGGCTCCACTCCGGCTGTATAGCACTGAGCCTCAGAGACAATAGGTTGCAAAGATTCTCTCACGCGTCTTCCCGTCAGCACCAGTCGCTCGACGATCTCGACTTATTCCGATGGACAAGAAAGTTTTTCCTACTACAAAACAACCAGTTGGGTGACTCCTGTCGAATTTCCTCCATGACCATTTTATTGACGCAAATTTTGAGTTTGGTGATGGCGCCGGAAACTTGATAGGATTATGAAGCGCATGGAATCTCAGGATTGCATTGTCGAGCCTTTTCGGCCGGAGCTAGGCGGAGTATGGGATCGATTCGTCAGCAGCGGTTCTAGAAATGGCGGTATTTTCCATGAACAAAGGTTTCTGGGCTACCATGCGCCCGGACGTTTTCTGGACAGAAGCCTCCTGTTCTTCAATAAGGAAAAAGAATGTGTGGCCGTCTTGCCAGCGGCTTCACTTCCGGTTTCTCCGGAAAATGTCATCTCCCATCCAGGAAGTACTGTTGGAGGGATCGTGTATCGCAACCGGGCGGGAATGCACGAGGTGCTTGTCCTTTTGGAGAAGGCGATCCATTACTATAGTGACCTCGGAATGGATAGCTTGGAGTTCCGGCTGGCGGAGGCCATATTCTCATGGCCCTCACATGGTGAACTCCCGTATCTGCTTTGGCACAGAGGATTTACCATGCTGCCACGGGAGGCGAGTCAATGTGTTTCACTTGCCGAAGATGACAATTGGCTTGTCATGGGGAGGAAAAAAAACCCCACGGATATCCGGGCCGCCTTAAGGAAAGGTCTACAGATTGTTGAACACGAAACTGCCGATACTATTTACGGATTACTCGCCGAAAACCTGAAGACGCGATACGGCAAGCTCCCGACGCATTCGCTCCAGGAACTGAATCTCCTGAAGTCACTCTATCCAGATCGAATTCATTTCTGGTCTGCGATGCTGAATGAAAAGGTTCTTGGTGTTACCGTAATATTTGAGGTGACCCCAAGAGTTGTTTACACGTTCTATATCACCCAAGACTACTCGGAGGCGAAGCTACACCCCATGCCAACGCTTTTCTACCACCTCTTTGACCATTACAGGATCAGAGGGTTTTCCTGGTTTCACTTCGGTATTTCCTCACGCAGGCAGGACATCAAATGGGGGATTCTCGAATCCAAAGAGTTCTGGGGGGGACGGTCGACGTTCAAGGAGAACTGGCGCCTCAACTCTTTGCAGGACTACAAACCTTACGTCTTTACTTCTCTGCACGCCTAAAATGAGCAGTTTGGATACGCTTAATGCCATCGCAAGCGCGCATGATACGCATTCCGATTTCGACGGGGTTCTGGCCCGCTTCACCGGCGGGCTCATCTTCCCGCACATCAGGGGATTGCGTGTTCTGGAATGCGGATGCTCGACCGGCGTGATGACACCGGGTCTGCTGGAGTGCTCCGCCAGACTGGAAGTCGTTGAAGGCAGCTCGCTCTATGCGGATATCGTAAAAAAGCGCTTTCCGGAACTGCCCGTGCATGTCTCGTTCTTTGAAGATTTCACCCCCGAAAAACCGTTCGATTGTCTGGTTGTGGCCGGCGTGCTGCATCATCTGACCGATCCGGAGGGCGTTCTTAAGAATATGAGGGAGTGGGTTGTCCCCGGAGGTTTCTTGCTGGCTTCGGTTCCCAATATGACCTCCTTCCATCGCCAGCTCGGAGTTGCGATGGGCTTGACGAAGCAGCCGGAAGAAACGTCGGAGCGAAACAAATACTTCCACCAACCGGGTCGCTTCACGCAGGAAAAATTCACTGCATGCGCGGAATCCGCGGGCTGGCGCGTTCAGGAATGCAGTGGATTTTTCTTCAAGCCGTTTCCCCATGAGATCATGAACTCCAGGGAGTGGCCGGAACCTTTGCTTGAAGGGCTTTTTCAGATGGGGCGGAAGTATCCCGAGCTTTCCTGCCAGCTCTTTTTAAGAGCGACACGCGTTTGAGCAGGAAGCGCATCAATCCTCATAATGCGAGTTCTTTACGTCAACCACACCAACGTCGTCAGCGGAGCCGCGATCAGCTTTTCAACACTCCTGCGCAATCTGCCGCCGGAGATTGATCGCTACTTCCTTCTGCACCGCAGGAGCGGGCTGGCGGAGCGATTCGGAGCTGATCCCGCAAAGACCTATCGCGACTGGCTACTTCCCCTCTATCACACAACTTTGTATGGCAAGGGAATGAGCCCTGGCGTGCAGGCCTTCCATCTCGCCAAAGCCGCCGCCGTCCCCCCGACACTCGCATGGCTCAGGCACCGCTGGAAGTATGATGTGATGCATCTGAACGAAATCGTTCTCGTAGCACATGCCGCAAGCGCAAGGCTTCTGAATATACCAACGCTCGTCCATGTCCGCACCTCCCTGGCACGGACACGTCGCGCCATGAAGGTCATGGAGTGGGCTGCCGAACGGGGAACTCTCCGCTTCGCGGTCATCGATCACGAGTGCCTTGAGAGCATGCCTGCCTCTCTGCACCGCTTCTCCCGAATTGTCCACAACCCCGTGGAGCCCGCCCCCGTCGTCACAGCGGAGGAAGCGATGCACAAACGGGAGGAATGGAACCTCCCAAAGGATGCTATCCTTGCCGGCCAGGTGGCGTCTCTTCATTACGACAAGGGGATCTGGGATCTGCTCGAAGTGGCGGCTGCTGCATGCCCAAGAAATCCGAAACTACATTTCATCTTTGCGGGAAACGACAACCCTGGGGCCGGACTGGGACCACAACTGCGAGAAGCCATAAAATCGCGGGGACTCGAGGATCGCGTCCATCTGGTCGGGTATCAGACAGATATTTGGAAAACGTATGCGGCTCTTGATATCGTGCTCTGCATGATGGGCAGGCACCTGCGGGGAGCCGGCCGCACAGCATTCGAGGCAGGCCTGGCGCTGAAGCCGCTCGTGGCAACAATCCCAAATGTCCGAACCGCAGAAACGGTGAAGGACGGGGTTAGTGGTCTGGCTTTCGAACCTGACGACTTGAACGGCGTCATTGAGGCAGTCCTTGACCTGGCTTCGCGTGCGGACAAGCGATCTGCGCTCGGCCGGAGCGCATACGACTTCCTCAAACAACGCCACGATCCGAAGGCGAACGCCGCCGCGATCCTGGAACTCTACCGAGAACTGGCAGCGTAAAACTCGCGGATGGAGGAAACAATCTCCTCCTGCTGCCCCGATGTGATTTCCGGATAGATCGGCAAGGAAAGGATTTCTTCGGCGTGACGGGTGGCGACCGGAAAATCCTCCGCCACATGCCCGAGATATTTGTAGGCGGTGAGCAGGGGAAGCGGGGTCGGGTAATGGCGCGTCGTGTCTATCCCCTTCCCCTTCAAATACTCCGCCAGAGCGTCCCGCTGCGGGACCCGGACGCAATAAACATGATAAACATGCTCCGCGCCAGGCCTAGACCGTGGCGTTTTGACGACTGCGAGATCCTTGAGCAATTCATCATAGCGGGATGCGGCAGCCCGCCGCGCTGCGGTCCAATCCTCAAGATGGGGCAACTTGGCAGAAAGTATCGCGGCCTGAAGCCCGTCCATGCGGCTGCACGTGCCTTCCATCTGGTGGTCGTGCTTGTTGGTCCGATCGGCTCCGTGGTTTGCAAACATCCGGCACTTCGCCGCGAAATCATCATTGTCCGTGATGATCGCTCCCGCGTCCCCATAGGCCCCGAGATTTTTTCCCGGATAAAAACTGAATGTTCCTGCTTTCCCGAAAAGCCCGACCTTCCGGCCCTGGAATGCAGCCAGATGGGCTTGGGCACAATCCTCGACCACCATGAGGCCGTGTGCGTCCGCAATCTCCATGATCCGGTCCATTTGCGCCGGCAGCCCAAGAAGATGGACCGGCAGGATTGCCTTGGTCCGGGAAGTTATTTTTTTTTCGATCGCTTCCGGATCCAAGCAAAAATACTCGTCTTCCAGATCGACAAAAACGGGGGTCGCTCCAGTGAGCGAGATCGTTTCGCTGGTGGCGATCCAGCTGTTGGCGGTCGTGATTACTTCATCGCCGGCACCGATTCCCAGCATTTTCATCGTGATGAACAACGCGTCCGTACCGTTTGCACAACTGATACAGTGCTTGGCACCGGCGGCTTCCGCGAACTCTCCTTCGAAGGCGGCGACATACTTTCCCCGAACAAATGCCGTTTCGGATATCACGGCCGAGATCGCAGAGTCGATGGCGGGCTGGATGGAGTAATACTGGGCTTTAAGGTCAACGAATGGAATGGGCATGATCGAATGTGGGCAGTCAGTCGGAAAGAGTCAGGGGGATTCTACTCAAAGGAAGGGAAGCAAAAGAGAAATTGGAAGCAGGTAACGAACAGGAGCGATCACCTCGGCCAATAACTTTTCAAGACGATCATGCTCCTCAGCAGGGTATTTACCAATATGATTCCGCATCCACGGCAGGCGCGTCATTGTCTCAACGTCGCAAAGATTTTTCACATGAATGTCCTGGCCCATGCCGGGAGAGACAACTTTACCAATGGAGATTTCGCCCGCGACCATGGCACCTGCGGTGGCATAACTTCCTTTCCGCATCACGGCACCGGGCATAACGGTCGCCCCCACGCACACGACCACCCCGTCCTCCAGCGTAACAGGCTTCGACATGCTTTGATGAGACGGGGGTAACGGGTCGTTAGTCAAAGTCACAAGCGAATAGATAAAAACAAAACTCCCGATTGAAGATCCGACCCCCACGTGCACGTATCCATGGCAGGTCACATAATCCCCAAACTGGCAACTGCCCTCGATATCGCTGAAACTTCCGATCCGGAAATTCTTGCCCGCCCTGGTGTTCTCACGAATCAGGACATGATGTCCGGTTTTGATGCCGCCGGAAAAATCGCATCCTTGATAAATAACACTGTGACTACGGATAATGCTGTTGTCTCCGATCTTCACCGGACCGTAGGCATCCGCCTGATGCATGGGGGCGCCGACAATGCAGAAATCCTCGATCAGCACGTTTTCGCCCAGTTCCACATCCGGACCTATTCTTGCCGTATCTGCGACCAAAGTTGCCATCCTCTACCTCCTAGCACGTACTGCCCGCATCGACAGTAAAATTTGCGCCCGTAATCATGGCTGCTTCCGGCGACAACAGATATCGTACTGTATGTGCGACATCCTTGACGTCCACGAGGCTCCCGAGGGGAGATCTCCTGATGATTGCAGCGATTTGGCTTTTATCCAGGGCTGCGGACATGTCGGTTTTCATGTAGCCTGGGGAGACCGCATTAACGGTGATTGCGGCCTTGCCCAACTCGCGGGCGAGCGACTTTGAGAATCCGATAAGAGCTGATTTCGATGCCCCGTAAACAGAAAGCCCGTTAAAACCGCTCGAAGCTATAATGGACGAAATGTTGACGACCCGGCCCACTCCGCCCATAAGCATGCTTCGCACCGCATACTTTGTCACGAGAAGCGTTCCCGTGACATTTACATTGATCACCTCGGCGATCTGGGTCTCATGCATGGTTGCCAATACACCATCGCTTGCAATAGCCGCGTTATTCACCAGCCCATACAAGTCACCGAATTCCTGAACAATTTCATTCAAAGCGGGATGAATTTGTGCGAAATCCGAGAGGTCGAGGTTTTTGTAGTGGACGCTCCCCTCGCCGCAGGGACCATCCTGTATTAGGTCCTCCAGCGCCGGCGTCAGCTTCCGGCCTGTGGCAACAACCGAATAGCCGGCTGCCTGCAGGTTTTGTGTGACCGCCAGGCCAAGTCCCCTCGTGGCGCCGGTTACCAAAACAAGCTTGTTTTTCATGGATTCACGTTTCGTTGGATTTTTCCGGAACTGCCGGTTGCGATGTCATCAACGAAACGGATCATGGCAGGCCGTTTGAAATCTTCGAGCTTTTGATCACATTCGCGTTCGATCTCCCGCTCCAGCGCCAGTAAATCCACACCTGGCAGGGGCACAACATCGACCTGCACCAAGCTGCCGACAAACGCATTGGCTTTTGCCCTTGCAGAGGCAAAGGCCACGCCTTCAATTCCAAGGATTATTGATTCAATTTCCTGCGGCTGAACTTTGTTCCCCCCTACATTGATGGCACCATTGACGCGGCCAAGAAACTCATAGCGATCACCGCGAACGGCGACAAGATCGCCGGTATTGATCCAACCTTCGCTGTCAGCCACTCTTTCCTTACTGCCGACATAGTCCTGCCCGGTCACAAGCGGGCGCAGATAAAGAAGTCCATCGGAACCTACCCGGATTCCCGTTCCAGCGGGAGGATGATCAAGATACGACATCGGGAAGCCCGATCTGCCATCCTTCACAGAGAAGCCGACACCTGCTTCGGTGGAAGCATAGATATGCGTGATCCGGGCCCCGGGGAACCTTGCACGCAAGGCATTGAGAACACCCTGATCCGCGATCTCCCCTCCGAGTGAAACGGTTTTTAAATCGAGCCGATCCGCGTTCTCTGCCATCAGAATTCTGCGCCACATGCTCGGGGTCGCCGACAATGCGTTGCAGCCCCCAAGAACAAATTCCGCCAAAGAAGCAACCAAATCGGTGCCTGTTGCCGGAATGATCAATGCAGCCCCTCCGCACAGAGCCTGCAAAAAGACCTGAATACCTGCAAAACGCGACAAGTCGTAGATCAAACCCCAACGCATTTCCATTCCGACACTCCGGTTGGTCCTGACAGTCCTGGTAAGTGTCTCAAAGGTGTGGGAAACCAGCTTCGGCGTGCCTGATGTTCCACTGGTCGGAATAATCCACCTAGTGGAGATGGCTGCGCTCTTTGAAATTGGACAATGAGCCGAGCCTTCCAGAGCGAGCAATTGATCCCAACTGGCAGGCGCGGATCCATGGGTGAGCAGAGTGTCGATAACGGCCGCCGTCGACATCCCCGAGGCTGACTTCTCGTCAATGTCCCGGGGAAGCAACAAAATCTGCTCCGCAACTCCGTCCAGCACGGCAAGAAGCACGGCAAGATCTTGATTTCGCTCACATCTGACAGCCACCCGCCTGCCGCGGAACTGCTCCAACTCATGCTGAATCGAATCCGCGTAGTTGATTACCTGTCCTGAAGTTATCGTCCGGCCCCCTGCAATCCAAAGGCCGGCCCCCGAAGGACGAAATTCCAAAAAGGTCCGCAGACTCATCGCGGGGCCGCGTGGTCCTTGAACCGCTCGTAAAACCGGACAAATTCGCCGTATGTCTTCGGGTAAACCGGCTGATCCATCAGGGTGAAAGGGTCATAGCCGAGTTCCGCTTCGAGCGAGGTGACCAAGAGGGCGAATCCTAGAGAATCTAATCCACTCTGCAGCAACACAAGGTCATCTCCAAGGACAGTCGGCGGCTCGATGTTGCGGCGACTACAGACTTTCCGGAATTTAGATTCGACAGTTTGTTTGATATCCATTTTATCGGTTCGCGTTGTCTATCCCGCCTGCTCCAGAATCCGGACGACTTCTCTGGCGTGCGCCGGGCCGGTCAGGCACTGGACCTTTCCTTCAATACAATCGAGAAAATGATCAATTTCAACCTTGAGGGGTTCGCGAAATTTGATCTGCGGAATATGAATGTCCCCGCTCCTGTGAACGAACTGGACCGGCCGATCATAATCCATTCCCTCGCCCAGCGTAGCAGTCGGTTCGATCCCCTTGTCGAATATTTTGATTTTCTCGTCCGAGATATCGTCGTAAATCACCATTTTTTTAGACCCTACAACCGTCATCTGGCGCACTTTGTGTGGATCCAGCCAGCTCACGTGAACGTGCGCCATGATTTTTCCTGGATATTCCATGTGCAGGAAAACGACATCATCAATGCCCTTCTGAACAAAATCCATGCCCTTCCGAGTGACGGAATCGGGACGGGGATCTCCCAACAGATACTGGATGATTGAAACGTCATGGGGGGCCAGGTTCCAGAGCGCATCAACATCGCTGCGGATCCTCCCCAGGTTCAAACGCTGGCTGATGATGTAGCGCACCTCGCCCAACTCACCGTCATCAATCAGTTTTTTCAGATAGCGGACGGCATCATTGAAAATAAACGTATGGGCGGCCATGGCGACGACACCGTTGGATTCCGAGGCTGCGGCGATCCGGTCAACGTGTGCGACCGAAGTGGCCATCGGCTTCTCGATGAGGACATGCTTGCCGGCCTCGATGCATTTCATGGCCAGTTCAAAATGGGTCGCGGCGGGCGTGGCAATGACGACAGCCTCAATCCCGGGATCCGAGATGACGTCGTCCATGCGGTCAGTAGTGACAAGGGCGGACGAGAGCTTCCCGGCGAAGGCGCGACGCTCCGCCGACAGGTCCGCCACTTTCGCAACATGGCAGCGGGGGTTCGAGAGCAGATTTCTCAGGAGATTCGGCCCCCAGTAACCAAGCCCCGCCTGGGCAAAAACAATTTTCCTCATGACCTCGTGGAGTCTGCCAGAAGGAAAGAAAAGGGGAAGTGAATTCCAATGAGACGGCGCAACCGGGGACCTTGCAACTTCTGACAAAATCCTGAATGGTTGCCTGCGATGCGGTTCTCCATCATCACCCCCAGCTTCAACCAAGGCGAGTTTATTGCCGAGACGATCGAGAGCGTGATTTCGCAGGGGTATCCTGATTTCGAGCATATCATCGTCGATGGGGGTTCCACCGACTCCACTCTGGAGGTGTTGAAGGCTTATCCGCATCTGCAGTGGATATCGGAAAAGGACCGCGGCCAGTCGGACGCGGTCTGCAAGGGGATCGGGATGGCGACGGGAGATGTGATCGGGTGGATCAACTCCGATGATTTCTATTATCCGGGCGTCTTCGCTGCTGCCTCAGCCCACCTGAAGGCAAACGACCGGACGGGCATCGTTTCCGGGGACTATAATTTTGTCGATGCGTCGGGCGCGGTTCTCCGTACCCGCAGAGAAATTCCATTTGATCGGGACGTCTACCTGTATGCAAAGAAGTGCTACCTCGCAAACTGCGCCATGTTCTTCCGAGCCGCTCTACTGCGTGAACACGGCGGACCACGTGTCGAACTCCGCTACTCCATGGACTATGAATTG
>CAZRIL010000038.1:0-10701 GCA_964600115.1 uncultured Chthoniobacter sp.
CCTGCCGTTTCCGTGTTTCTTTTTTGCAGATGAGAACCTGCTCTTTCCGGACGCTGCCAACCGGGATTACCGGATGGAGTTGTTTTCGCGGCTTGTGGAGGCCCGGAACCGGCGCATTTCGTTTGTCGCGGGCTACCCCCAGTTTGTCCGCCAGCTGCGCTCCGACGAGATCGCGCTGATGGCCCGGGGGAGGATGCAGCAGATCTATCTTGTCCTGGGTTTGAAGCAGTCGCTCGCACGCGATTTGCAGGACAACATGCTTATGGAAAAAGTTATCGAGTTGAAAGCGGCGGGGATCGAAGTCATGGCCTCCTTCAACCTCGGAAACGATGAGGATTCGCTGCCCGTGGAAGCCGGGATCGCCGACTTCTGCGCCGCGACGCGAACAAACCTGGCCGAGTTCATCATCCACACCCCTTTTCCGGGAACTCCCCAGTTCACGCAGATGGAGAACGAAGGCCGGCTGCTGACCAGGGACTGGAGCAAATACAATGGAGCCAATGTCGTTTTTTCGCCGCTGCACGAATCTCCGGAGGCCCTGCTCAAGCGCTACCTGGCCCTCTGGCGGTGGTTCTACAGCGACATCAACCAGGAGCAGGTGAGCGCCCGGTATGTCCGCGCATTCGGCGGCGGGTTCATGAGGCAGGAACCTTTGGTGGCTGGCTGATCGGCTGGTGGCGGAGGGGCGCTTTCAAAATCTGCCCTCTTGCAGCGTGAGCTGAAAAGGAGTATCCAGAAGGGCTCGCCCGATGATCAAAGTT
Source organism: uncultured Chthoniobacter sp. (assembly GCA_964600115.1). GTDB lineage: Bacteria > Verrucomicrobiota > Verrucomicrobiia > Chthoniobacterales > Terrimicrobiaceae > QYQL01. The sequence goes on from CAZRIL010000038.1 coordinate 762, forward strand.
GAACAGCTGACAAAATGTTACGGCCCGGTCAAGGCCGTCGACTCGATTAGTTTCGAGGTCAACAAGGGTGAGATCGTGGGGTTTCTCGGTCCCAACGGTGCCGGGAAGAGCACGACCATGAAAATGCTCGCCGGATTTCTTCCTCCGACCTCGGGGAGTGCCGAGGTAGCGGGCCGGGACGTCTTCCGCGAGTCGCTCCGGGCGCGCGAGCACATCGGGTATCTGCCCGAGAACGTGCCATTGTATCCGGACATGCGGGTTCACGAGTATCTTCGTTACCGCGCCGCGCTCAAAGGGGTGCCCGGCCGCCGGATGAATGAACGTGTGGGAGATGTGCTCGAGCTCTGCGGCTTGGGCGACGTGGAAAAAAAGATCATCGGAAGGCTCTCCAAGGGATACCGTCAAAGGGTCGGCCTGGCCGATGCCATGGTGCATGAGCCGGATCTGCTCATCCTGGATGAGCCGACCATCGGATTGGATCCGAATCAGATCCGACTGGTGCGGGATTTGATACGGAATCTGAAGCGGCACCATACTATTCTCCTTTCGACCCACATTCTTCCTGAGGTGGAAATGCTCTGCTCCCGGGTCATCATCATCAACAAAGGCCGGATCGAGGCGCTGGACAGCCCTCAGAACCTGAGGGCAAGGCTCGGGGTTGCCGGGCATATCTTTCTGGATGCGCGAGTGTCCGATCCCAAAGCCGCCGCCGCAGGCCTCAGGCGCCTTGCGGGTGTGGAATCCGTTTCTGTCCGTGCCGACGGGGCCTGGACAATATTTACAATTCATGCGAGCCCCGGCGCGGATCCGAGGGAAGCGCTTTACGGGCATGCGGTGGCCGAGAAATGGCCGGTCCGCGAGCTGAGCCGCTCGGCCGTCTCACTGGAGCAGGTCTTCGCGGAAGTCACGCATTCGGAGGAGACCTGAGGCCATGAGAAGATTCCTCACGCTACTGGGCCGTGAACTCGGCAGTGCCTTCCACCAGCCGCTCGCCTACATTGTCCTGTTTTTTTTCCTTCTGATCACCGGCTTCAATTTCCACGCCGGGGTCTCTCTGCTGAACAAATCCGCCGGTTCGACCACGATGGTCGAGGCCTTCTTCAACACCGTCTATTTCTGGTTCGCATTTGTCCTGGTTTTCCCGCTGATCACGATGCGGGTCTTCGCCGAGGAGGCGAAGCTGGGGACGATCGAAACCCTGATGACCGCTCCTGTGCGGGACGGACAGGTCGTCTTCGCGAAATATTTCGGCGCCCTGTTTTTTTATCTCATCCTCTGGGTTCCAAGCCTTCTCTACTTCTATTTTTTCCAGGTCACGACGGCGATGAGTGCCGCGGGTGCTGCCGGTTCGTATCTGGGGGCCTACTCGATGCTCATCCTGATCGGCATGCTCTATACTGCGATCGGATGCCTCGCCTCCGCTTTGACGGACAACCAGATCGTCGCCGCGGTGATCGCTTTCGCCGGAATCCTTGCGCTGTTCTTCCTCGGCTTGCTCACGCTGTTTCTTCCCGGCGCGGGCCCGTTTGTCCGGGAGCTCACCTACTATTTTTCACCGATCCAGCACATGATGGATTTTTCGCGCGGGATCTTTGACACGAGGCCGGTCGTTTTCTACCTGAGCTCGACCCTGCTGGTCCTCTTCGCGGTCTTTCAGATCTTCAAATACCGGCGATGGAAGTCATGAACCGCATCCCCCGCACAGGCATCCGGATTGGCATCGGGCTCCAAACGCTCGCGATGCTGGTGCTTTTCGCCGGCGTGAATTTCCTTGGCTTCGAGTATTACTCCCGGGTCGATTTTTCACGCTCGCAGAAGTTTGCCCTGTCCGCACAAACCCGGCGTGTGATCCGGGAGTTCAACGAGGTGAAGCCGGTGAACATTATCGTGATTTCGTCGCCGACCTTTCTTTCGCCCGTGACGCAGATTCTCGGGGACGTGCGGAACCTTCTCGCCGAGATCCAGTATTCCGGCCGCGAGCGTGTCGTGATCGAATATATCGATCCCACCCGCGACCTTGCACGGATGCGCGAGCTGCAGGGGAAATACCGGTTCAACAATGCCGACAGCCTCATCATTCTCGACTGCGACGGGCGTTCGCGCTTCGTGAATATCGGCGAGATGGCGGATTTCGACATGCGGCCCGCCGCGCAGGGCGAGGAGCCGCGGCTTATCGCATTCCGTGGCGAGCAGGTTCTCACAAGCGCGATGATCTCGCTACAACATCCCGAGTCCAAGGTGGTGTATTTTTTGCAGGGTCACGGCGAACCCGCGCTGGGTCCCGGTTCGCCCGTGGCAATCCTGGCGGACTACATCCAGAAACAGAACGCAAAGGTCGATGTCCTGTCGCTGGCATCCTCCGATGCGATTCCGGCCGATGCCGCGGTGCTGGTGATCATTGCGCCGAAGTTTGATCTCGATGAGCGGGAGAAAGCCGTTCTCTCCGCGTGGCTCAAGCTGCGCGGCAGGCTGCTGGTTCTGCTCGAACCCGGCTCCCAGACCCCGCGGCTGGCATCCGTGCTTGCCGCCAACGGGATTGTTCCCCGGGATGACCGGGTATTGCGGACCATCAAGCTTCCGTTTGCCACAGGGATTTTACGGGAGGTGACCGGCGAGATCCTGCCCACGACCGAATTCACACGCCGCCTTGAGGGGACGACGATACTTTTTGCAGGCGCCACGCAGTCGATCCAACTCGAACAGGAACTTGCAGAAAAGCAGAAGATCCGCCTGCGCCCGCTGATCCAGGCCGCAGAGGAATTCTGGGGCGAGACCAGCTACGCGCCCAACCAGGCGAAGGGAGTCCGGTATGATGACGGAATCGACCACGGGCAGCCGCTCACGATCGCTGCATCGGCGGATCGCGACGGAGTTGAGGACGACCGGGTGGAAGTCCAGACCTCCAGGCTCATCGTGGTCGGAAGCTCGCAGTTTGCCTTTGATGCGTCCGCCACCCCGCAGGGGTTGGATTTCCTGCTTTCCTCGATCAACTCGCTGCTGGACCGCGGCAAGCAACTTTCCGGCGTCACGGCGAAATCTGTCACGCATTTCGCCCTGAACCTGACCGACGATCAACTCGGCCGCATCGCGATGTTCACGATGGTTGTGCTGCCCGGATTCTCCGCACTCATTGGGATCCTGGTCTGGTGGAGGCGCCGTACATGAGCCGCTGGGCCACCGTCTTTCTGCTTCTGGCCGCGATGGCCGTGATCGTCTGCGTGCTGGTTTTTATTCCCCTCAAGGCGCACGGCGGCAAGGCCGTGGGATCCGCGCTGTTTACCTTTGATCCGGACGACATCGGCCAGATCAAGATCACCAACGGCGACGAGGTGCTCGAGCTCCGCCGCACGGATGACGGCTGGTATATGGGGCCGGAACCAAAAGACCGGGCATCGGTCGATGCTGTCAGGCGACTCATTGAATCCGCGCTGGGCACGGCGGTTCTCGATCGAATCGATGCGGGTGAAATCGGGGATCGTGATCAGCTCTCGACGTATGGGCTGAAGAAAAGCAGGGTCCAGTTCGATTTCAGGGGAGACCAGGATCTTCCGCTTCTGATCGGAAAGAACGCCGCGGACGAAAGCAGATTGTATGTTCGTTTTGAGGACTCCAAGGACATCTATCTCATTCCGGATGGGCTGGTGAACCTGATCCTCACTTCCCCCCAGGATTTCCGGGACCGGATGCCCGCGCGCCTGCGACCAGACCGGGTGGACCATATCAAGATTTCCCGTCCTGCGGGAGAGGTGGAGCTGAAACGGGAGGCTTCCGGTTGGCAGATTATCAAGCCGCTCACAGCCCCGGCCGACACGGCCGCTGTCGAATCGTTGGTTGGAAACATTCTCCGGATACGTATCGAGGGGTTTGAGTCGACGGCGGATCCCGGTTCCATGGGCTTGTCCGAACCAGTCGCGGAGGTCCGGCTTTTCGGCGGAGGCGAGGATACTCCGGAGACTATCCGTGTGGGCAAACCCGCTCCGGCAGGTGGGATTTATGCCAGGCTGGAGCCACGGGGGGTCACTGTCCGCCTCCCGGCATCGATTCAGGATGTCCTCGGATTCGATCTGGCTTCGCTTCGCGACAACTCCCTTCTGCGTCTCAATCCCGATCTCGTGGACATGATCCGGGTGACGACAGATTCGACCAGGTTCGCATTGAAGCGCAGGGGCGACGGCTGGGTAATCGGCGACAAACCGGTGCGCGCTGCGGCGGTCCAACAAATGGTCGATGCCTTGGCTGCCGTGAAAGCCACGGGTTTTGAGCCGTCAACGGTTGTGGGGCTGGAAAAAGCCGGCTTGTCCAAGCCCTCGCTGACAGTGGATTTCTTTGCCGTCGTTTCGGAGAACACTCCGGAGACGACAGCCGGCAACCAGCTTGTTACAGGGTTGAAATTCGGATCCAGGCGGGAAGCGGGCCTTGTCGCTGTGCTCAAGGCCGGCTCACCGGAAATCGCCATGGTTCCCGAGGCAGTTCTTAAATCAGTCCCCGCCGAAGAATCTTACTGGCTGGCTCCGTAGGCGCTTGTCAATCCGGCCCGATCCCATTTTCCTCTACCCAATCATGACGTCCGCCCAAATCCGCCAGTCCTTTCTGGATTTCTTCCGCGAGAAGCAACATACGATCGTTCCCTCATCGTCGCTGATGCCGGACAGCCCGAATCTTCTCTTCACAAATGCCGGGATGAACCAGTTCGTGCCGATATTTCTGGGAGAAAAGAAAGCGGACGTCAGCAAATGGGGCGGCGCCATCCCCGGCAGCGACACCCGTGCGGCCGATACGCAGAAATGCATTCGCGCCGGAGGCAAGCACAACGACCTCGATGATGTCGGTCTGGATACCTACCACCACACCTTTTTCGAGATGCTCGGCAACTGGAGCTTCGGGGACTATTTCAAAAAGGAGGCCATCGAGTGGGCGTGGGAGCTGGTTGTCGGGCGGTGGAAGTTCCCGCCGCAGCGGCTTTACGCTACGATCTATCAACCGGATCCAACGATTGGCGATCCGGCGGAGCGCGACCAGGAGGCCTATGACCTCTGGGCGGAAAAATTCCGGAGCGTCGGTCTGGATCCGGCGATCCACATCGTCAACGGCAACAAGAAGGACAATTTTTGGATGATGGGTGAGACCGGCCCATGCGGACCGTGTTCCGAACTCCATGTCGATCTCACGCCCGCCGGCGATACCAGGGGTGCCCTCGTCAACAAAGGCAGCGCCGAGTGCATCGAGATCTGGAATCTGGTGTTCATCCAGTTCAACGCGAATCCCGATGGTTCCTTCACCCCGCTGCCGGCCCAGCACGTTGACACGGGGATGGGATTCGAGCGCGTCACTTCGATCATTCAGGGCACGAAGGGATTCAGCAATTTCGCGAACGCGCACATCTCGAACTACGAGACCGATATTTTCCGGCCGATTTTCGATGAGATCGAAAAGCTCAGCGGAAAAAGTTACGGATCCACGTTGCCCGCCGCCGGCAGCACGGGCGAAAGCGAACAGGAGAAAATCGATGTCGCGTTCCGCGTGATTGCGGACCACATCCGGACTCTCAGCTTCTCAATCGCCGATGGCATCCAGCCCGGCAACACCGACCGCAACTACGTCCTGCGCCGCATCCTGCGGCGCGCAGTCAAATACGGTCGCACCCTCGGATTTCACGAGCCGTTCTTCCACAAGCTTGTTGATGTTCTGGCCCGCAATATGGGCGAGGTTTTTCCAGAAATCCGTGCCAAGCAGAAGCATGTCGAAGAGGTTCTGCGACGCGAGGAGGAGGCCTTCAACAGGACTTTGGACAAGGGGATAGCGTTGTTTGAGGCGGAAGCGAGTGTTTCAGCAAGCATTTCCGCGGAGTTTGCTTTCCGGCTTTATGACGAGCAGGGTTTTCCGCTAGATCTGACCGAGTTGCTGGCCCGCGAGAGGGGAGTTGCAGTGGATACGGCAGGCTTTGAAAAGTTGATGGAAGCGCAGCGCGCACGTGCACGCGCCGCCCAGAAGAAGCAGGTCATCGAGCTTTCCGAAGTTGAGACGAAGGAGCCGACAAGGTTTCTGGGATACGACCAGTTTTCGACTTCCGCCAAAGTTTTGGAAATTGTCAGTTTGAAGGACAGAACAGCGGTGGTTCTTGATGCGACCGTTGCCTATGCCGAGATGGGGGGACAGGTCGGCGACACCGGCGAGCTGACCCACGGAGCCGGAGTCTGGAGAATCGCAAATACGCAGAAAACCGGGCATACTTGGATGCATTTTTTGGATTCGGATGATGCTCCTGCGACCGGCCTCGAAGTGGTTCTCCGTCTGGATGCAGACCGCCGGGCCGCCATCCAGCGGCATCATACCGTTACCCACCTCCTCCACTGGGCGCTGCATGAAGTCGTCTCCCCGGATGCGACGCAGAAGGGATCGTTTGTCGGACCGGAGAAGTTGACTTTTGATTTCAACCATCAGGCACTCACGCCAGCGCAGGTGCGCGATATTGAGAGGCTGGTGAACGAGCGCATCGTCGAGAATGCCGTGGTTTCGTGGACAGAGGTGCCATATGCAGACGTCCGCGGACGCGGGGACATCATGCAATTCTTCGGGGACAAATACGGCGAGACGGTCCGCGTGGTTCAGATCGGCGGAGGCGCCAGTGCCCTGGACGGATACTCGATGGAACTTTGTGCCGGAACCCACACCCGCTCGACGGGGGAAATCGGGCTTTTCCGCATACTCGGAGAGGCCGCGATCGCTGCCGGTGTCCGTCGCATTGAAGCCATCGCGGGGTTGGAGGCCAGCGCGCACGCAGTCCGTGACGGTGAGCGGCTTATGTCAATCGCCGCACAACTCAACAGCCCGATCAGCGACATCGAGAAAAAGATCGAGACCCTGCTTGCCCATCACAAGGAGTTGGAGAAATCGTTGAAGGCCGCCCGTTCCCGAGAGGCCGCCGCGCGCGCAAAGGAATTGATCGGACATGCTGAGAAAGTGGGAGAGATACCGCTGCTGGCTGTTGATCTTGGTCCGGTCGATGCGGATTACCTCCAGGCGGTTGCCGATTCGCTGAAGGGAGAATTTTCCGGTGTGTGCCTGTTTGGCGGAACGGCCAACAATGCGGTGGCATTGGTGGTCACCGTCTCCCCCGAGTTCACCTCCCGTGTCCAGGCCGGGAAGATCATGCAAGCAGTCGCGCCCATAGTCGGTGGAAAAGGTGGAGGCAAGCCCGATGCCGCGCGCGGGGGAGGCAAGGATGCCACCATGCTTCCCAAGGCGCTCGCGCATGCAAGAACACTGCTCGCTTGATGAGCAATCCCTACGAAAGCGAACGGCTCGTTGCCGAGTATCTTTTTTTCCATTACGCTGATGCGGAGGACGTCGCGGGCGGGCATCCGGTGCCACGGGAGGCTTTGAACTTTCCCGTTCGCGTTGTCAACGAACTGCGGGATCCCACAAAGCCGGTGGAATCCGCACTGGATCTGGGTTGTGCAGTCGGCCGGTCTTCCTTCGAACTGGCGCTACAGTCGCCATCGGTGATTGGAATCGATTTCTCCTCCGCATTCATCCGTGCGGCGGAGACTCTTCAACGGGATGGCAGCATGACCTGTTCTGTGGCAGTCGAAGGCGAGCGGACAATGCTGTTCACTGCACGAGTTCCCGCTGGAGTGGATACCTCCCGCCTTCGCTTCGAGACCGGAGATGCGACTGATTTGCGTCCGGATCTCGGGCGGTTCGATCTCGTTCTTGCGGCGAATCTGCTTTGTCGGCTTCCGGAGCCCCGGAAATTTCTGCAACGGCTTCCTGAACTCGTGCTGCCGGGCGGACAGCTTTTACTGACCACCCCCTTTTCGTGGCTGCCCGAATATACGGCTCCTGGCCATTGGATTGGCGGGACGAATGTCACCGGTCCCTCCTGGGATGCTCTCTGCACCATCTTGGAACCGCATTTCGAGTTGCAACTCACAAAAGACCTGCCCTTCTTGATCCGTGAACACAGCAGAAAATTCCAATATGGAGTCCCTCTCGGGTCCCGGTGGATCCGGAAGCCGTGACTGGGAGGCATCTTATCAGGCGGGAGAGACGCCCTGGGATAAAGGCAAACCGCATCCGGCGTTGGTCGACTGGCTGTCGCGGAACCGCCTGACCGGACTGATTCTTGTTCCGGGAAGCGGGGCCGGTCATGACGTGAGGGCGCTTGCTGCCGATCCCGAGGCAAAGGTCGTCGGCATCGATATCGCGCCCTCTGCAAAAGTCCTGGCGGAGCGCTTCGAGAAGCAGGGGAACGAGACTTATCTGACCGGGGATTTTCTTTCCGGGTTTCCACCAATAGAGGATTCCTTCGATGCCGTTTTTGAGCATACCTGCCTTTGCGCGATTCCTCCGGAGCGACGCGGGGACTATGCCCGGTCTGTTTCCCGATCCATCAAACCTGGCGGACTTTTTCTCGCGGTCATTTATCGAAATCCATCCGATCGCGGAGAACCCGGACCGCCGTTCGGTTGCTCGATGGACGAAGTGGATGCACTTTTCGGGAACGAATTTGAACTCATTGAGGAGAGCACGGGGATCCCGACCTTCGAGGGCCGCGAGGATCGCGAGGTTCTGCGTTTGATGCGGAAGAAATCCAAATAGCGCCGGAACGATTCGGATCAGAGCTGCGTCATCGTGACTTCACTGAATGAGAAGTTGAGACCCTTCTCCAGGTTGACAATGGCATTTTCGATGACGCTGAAGATCGCCGCCCGGTCGGAGGCATTGCTCAGGTCAAGCGTGCTGGAGGCGGTGAGACCGGCGGAGGTCAGGGCCGCGTTGAATGCGCCGGTGGCTTGCGCTGCGGAGATGTAACTGGATTTTCCGGTGGCATCCACATAAGCGAGCGTCTGGAACACATTGCTGAACACCCCGGACAGCGTCCCCATGTTGAAGGCGACATGATTCCCGGAGGTTACGAGCTTGTTGAGATCCGTGGAATCCGGAGTGGGGATATTGTAGAGCTGATTCAGATAGCCCCGCACCTGATACGGATATTGATGGTAGGAATCGCCCGCCCATGCATTTGTGAAGCTGTCGAATGATGTGACTGTCGAAGCCGTGGAGTTTGCGCTGCTCTGCACATCGGTCGCAAACAGTTGGGAATAAAAGCCCGCATTGTAGGCGACATTAAGAAGGACATCCAGCTGGCTGCCGGGCAGGTTTTTGAATGACTTAAGGGCATTGTCGAAGGCGGGCTGCCACGGCGGCGTCCACCCGTTGCTCGTGGCCGACCACGGCTCCGTGAGGCCCGGGCCGCCGATATACTGGAGCGCGACATAGTCGTTGAAGTGGAAGTAGGCGGTGAGCATCGGGCCGTAATACTTGTTGTTGAACGAAGCGGGTGTCGGGCGGCTGAATTGCGTGCCTGCATCAGCCATCGTGAATCCGATGTTTTTCTGGATGGCCACGTAGTTGATGAGCGAGAACCCCTGGGGCAGATACGTGCCCGCCACCATGTCGGCTGCGTAGTTGTTGATCTGGTAGGGGCCACCCTGACCGGTTCCCATTACGGCCTGCTGGTTGGGAGAGGGCGCGATCAGGTTACTGCTGTTCGTGTAATACTGGGTCGCCAGATTTTCCTGAAGCAGTTGGGCGAGGATCGAGCCATAGAGGTAGTCCTTGTTGAACTGGATGCCCGGGGTGAAGTCGTTGATCAGGTGACCGAGCATGACTCCGGCAATGATGTTGGACATGATCAGGTCGGTATAGGTGTCGCCGGTGAGGGTCATCGAATCCATGGCGGTTGTCGGACTGGCACCATAGTAGTAGTGAAAGTTCAACTGACCGCTCGTCACGACCGGTCCGGGAGGCGTCACCGGAGTCGGGCTTGGAACCGGGGTGGCTGTGGGAGATGGAGTTGCCGTGGGGGCGGGAGTGGGCGTGGCAGTGGGCGCTGGTGTTGCTGTGGGAGCAGGCGTCGCGGTGGGAGCAGGCGTCG
>CAZRIL010000038.1:10801-38972 GCA_964600115.1 uncultured Chthoniobacter sp.
GTGGGAGCAGGCGTCGCGGTGGGAGCAGGCGTCGGAGTCGCCGTGGGAGTGGGCGTCGGTGTTGGCGTTGCGGTCGGACCCGGCGTCGGAGTGCTGCCGAAGAGTGAGACCGCCTTGGCGGCAATCGTCGTGGGATTGGCGTTTGTGGTGCTGGCGGTCTTTAGGATTTCCCAAACCATCAATCCATCGCTGGGATTGGTTTTGTTCGCCATGACATGCGAGCCGGACCGTTGGACGGAATACGGGGCGTTCACGACATTGCCGTATTGGTCATTGATGATCAGGGATGTTCCGGGAGTCGAGGCGTCCGAGTTATTGATGACCAGAGTCGCGCCGCCCCAGCTTTCCGTCGGGATCTCGAGGCCGAGGGAAACGGAGGTCGAGGCCGGCATCAGCTGGCGGTATTGATCATAGGCGACAACCGGGTCGAAGTGCTGGCAGCCGGCGTCGTAGGCCATCACGCTCAGGATGTCCAGCAGGTTGGCGACCTGCTTGCCTGCATGGGCACCCGAAGCAACTTTCGATGTGAGCATGAGGCGCTCGCGTCCGGCCGATCCGCCCCAATAGGAAATTCGCCCGGGATTTGCAGGATTCGGAATTTGGGCGGTGAAATCCGCGCCTGTGGACCACGCGGCGAGGGCGAGAACGCGTCCGCGCTGATCGATGGCGGTGGCCGCATCGACGGCTTCGCGCATCGCCTGCGTTGCCTTGGCGTATTGCGCGACATTGGCCGCGTCCGCGCCATCAATTTCGTAGTCGACATCAAGACCGTCGAGCTTCAGATCGACGAGGAACTGCGCCAGGGCGGTCTTTGTGGGCGAGGTGCCTGTCCCAATGGCCTTTCCGGCATCCGAAGCGAGTGCCGTCCAATTCGAGTAGGTCGCCCCACCGACTGAGAGTAGGACCTTTTTTCCGGCATTCTGCAGCAGTCGGATGGACTGCGCGATATCCTTGGGCGTCGCCGAGAAGCTCATCCCGGTACCGCTCCAGTTGTTCGCGTTCAATCCCGACCAGCTGAAGTTGGGTTGTGCAAAAGACAGGCACACGTCCGTGTAGGGAGTCGTGCTGATCTGGGCCAGTTTGCTCGCGGCCAGAAGCTGTGCATCCGTCATCGGAGTTCCGCTCCAACCCGGGTAGTTAAAATAGGCTTCATACCAACTGGGGAAGTATCCGATGAGGTGACGTCCGTTTGGACTGATGGGGGTGGGTGAAGGGCTTGGTGCAGGCGTGGGTGTGGCGGTGGGAGCAGGCGTGGCGGTGGGAGCTGGAGTGGCGGTGGGAGCTGGAGTGGCGGTGGGAGCTGGAGTGGCGGTGGGAGCTGGAGTGGCGGTGGGAGTTGGACTGGCGGTTGGCGTAGGCACGGGAGCAGTCGCGCTCCCGTTGAAGGTGATGTTTGCAGGCGGCACGCGCAGGTTGCCAGGCGAGGCCACGAACCCGAAGCCAACCTTTCCACCCGGAGGAATCGACTGGTTCCACGATGCGGGCACGGCCTTGTAGGTGCTTCCGGTTGCAGGAGTGATTACGGAATCCCAAGACGAGGAAACGCGGGACACCATGTCAAATTGCAGTGTCCAGTTGTTGATGGTTGTCGCCCCGGTGTTTGTGACTGTGAAGTCCCCCTGAAATCCGGATCCCCAATCCTGTGAGACCCGGAACGTGATCAATACAGAGCCGGATTGAAGGTTCACGTTGGGACTGCCGGACGCCGGGGTCGGAGACGGCGCCGGAGTCGGGGTTGCCGTGGGGGCTGGAGTGGGCGTAGCAGTAGGGACTGGCGTGGGTGTTGCCGTGGGAGCCGGGGTTGGGGTGGCTGTGGGCGCAGGCGTAGCAGTTGGAGAAGGAGAAGGTGCCGGGGCGGAAGCGTCTCTCAGGACAAAATCGCTCGGCAGAGATTTGAGATTTCCGGGTGTTGCAACAAATCCGAAAGTCACCTTTCCCCCGGCGGGAACAGTTGTGCTCCAGGCCGGGGCTGCGATTGTGTATTTTTGTCCGGTTCTCGATTGGACGCTTGCATTCCAGATCGAGGAGATCGCAGGAGCCATCGTGAAATCCACTCTCCAGTTCGCGATGGGTTTGCCGGTTGTATTTGCAACCACAACTTCCCCCTGAAAGCCGCTTCCCCAGTCGTTCGTGACAGTGAGTCCAGCCTGCGCAACGGTGCAACCCAGGAACAAAACCATAGAGAGCAGACCGATGAGGATCGCAGGGGATTTTTTATCGGGCTGGAAAAAATGCCGAGTGAACACTGGTGTATCTGTGTGAGCGCAAGGGAGGGTATTCATTTGGAATTTGGTTTTCTGCAGCTTCCTCCCGCGTTCAAGGGGCTGTCCATTTGAACTCGACGAATGTCCTTGGAAACTCGACGAATCAACAGGGTGGCGCATGACCGGTCTGGAACATTCCTTTGACGCTGTTGCCAATCTCATCAAAACTGCCCGGTAGTGAACGGAATATTCGGCCGCGGAGAGACTCCGCATCCCTGGGTAGTGAAAGCCATGTCCTTCTGGCGGCTGAATGTCATAGCGTGGCTTGCGCTGGCGGTCGTCTTCTTTGTCGTCCGCTGGATTCTTCACCAGGATTTGCTGCATGCCTTGTTCTTCACGGTTGCCGGCGAGTCCTCCGCATTCCTGCTGACCCTGCTTTTGCGCTCGGTCTACCGGAGGGTTGGGCTTCGTTTCGACATAAGGGCCGCCGTGCTGATTGTGGTGCTGAGTCTGATTGCCTCGGTGATGCTGGCAGGATTTGCGCACGCGCTCACCACTGCCACCGGATGGTATAACCCGCATTTTACACCACTGGAGGATTCTGTGCTTCGCGTCCTGTTGATGTGGGCGACGTTCCTTGGATGGAGCTTCGGATATTTCTGGCTGAGAGCCGAGTCCGCGTTGAGGAACAAAACCCTCGTTGCCGAGGAGGCGGTCCGCGAAGCCCACCGGATGGAACTTCAGATGCTTCGAGCCCAGCTCGATCCGCATTTTCTTTTCAACTCGCTGAACGGAATTGCCTCAGAAATCCCTGCCCATCCAGAGGCTGCCACGGAGATGGTCCGGGAGCTTTCGGATTACCTCCGCTACTCGCTCGACCATCGGAAGCGTGCGATCGGGCCGCTCTCCGAGGAACTCGAAGCAATGAAAGCCTATCTCGAGATCGAGAAAGCCAGGTTCGGCGAGCGCCTCACGGTGAGCATTGATGCCACGACTGAAGCGCGCTGCAGGAATGTCCCCAGCTTTTTGCTTCAGCCCCTTGTGGAAAATGCCATCAAGCACGGTCTGCTCCGCTCGCGCAACCCGATGGATCTGAAAATTGCCGCCGGCGTCTCAGGCGATTCGCTGGACATCGAGGTGAGCAATTCCGGCGCCCTCCACCAGGGGAGCTCCAAGGAGGGAATCGGCCTGGACACGCTGCGCCGCCGGCTTGAGCTCAACTATCCGCGTCGCCACAGCTTCAATCTCGCTGGCCGCAATGGCCGGGTGGAAGCGAACCTTCACCTCCGGGGGGAGCCATGCTTCGCGTAATCATTGTGGACGATGAGCCGCTCGCACGGCGCGGACTCGCGGATCTCCTGCGGGCTTCGCATCCCGAAGTCGAAGTCGCAGGCGAAGCGGATTGTGTGCAGGATGCCAGAAGCTTGGTCAAAGAGTTGAGGCCTGACGGTCTCTTCCTTGATGTCCGGATGCCGGAAGAGGATGGATTTGATCTCCTCTCCTCGCTGAAGAACTGCCCGCCTGTGATCTTCGTCACCGCCTATGCGGAATATGCCGTCCAGGCTTTCGAGGTGCATGCGGTGGATTACCTGCTCAAGCCGGTCAGGCCGGAAAGGCTTTCCCAGGCGTTGCGCCGCCTGCAGTCCGCGATTGGAACCCCGGACTCCGATCAGAATCCCTACGGGATGGCAGATCGGATTTGCCTGCGGACGCCGGAAAGAACGCTGGTCGCTCCGCTCGGCGATATCATCGCGCTACAGGCCGACAAGGATTTCACGCGCATCACAGTTGCAGGGTCGCCTCCCCTTTTGATCTGCCAGTCGCTGGGAGTCTACGAACGAAACCTTCCGAACCCCCCATTTCTCCGGATTGACCGTTCGACCATGCTCAACCTGACCCGCATCCATTCCCTGGAAATCAGCCCGTCGCGCGGCGCCCGCGTGTTCCTGAACGGTTCCGCGAACCCGCTCGCTCTCGGGCGCGCTGCGTTCCGCCGGCTTCGGCTGGCCATCCCCCAGTATCTGTCAAATATCCCGGGACTGGATGTCGGTGAGCGCGCGAAGGCGGCTTCAAAATAACAATAGTCAATGGGGGCCCGCTGAGACCCCCCGGACTCCTATTTCTTTGCCGCCGGATCGCCGGAAAGCCAGGCGAAGGGTTTTTGAGGAGCGAAGGACTTTGCCACGTCGCCGGAATACACTCGTCCGCCGGCGACTTCGAGCCGCTGGACCGGTGAATTCTTCGCGAAGCTCAGGTCATCGAGATCCACCCAGAACGTGTTAGGGGTGGTGGCGGAGTCGAAGTAGTAGATGCGGTTCTTTTGGTCCGCGGCGGTCCGCCAGATTGTGGAGGCGATGTTAGGCTGGCCGGACATGGTCATTCCAAGCGGAACGCTCACGCTTCGCATGATGCTCAGGACACTGGCGATGGCCTGGAAATTGAACGAACGATCCGGCACAGCGGTGATGTAGTTGGGATCGGCTTTTTTCGGAACGGCGCCCACGAAAAATGAGGCGCGCGCAAAGCGGTCTGACGCCCGGTTTGTTCCCGGCAGGAAGACGGTTCCGCCGATGCTCTGCCAGTAGGTATTGAGAGCGAGTTGCTCCGAATAGATCGGAGAATTTGTCATGACGGTGAACTCCGGACCATGATGGACGACGAGCTTGCCGCCCACATATTCGAAGATTGCCGAATCTCCGCTCGGGTCCGAGATGGCCAGGTGGCCTTGGGCGGGCGAACCGTTTGGAAGTGTCGGAGCCACGATCCGGAATGGCTCCTTGGACAATGCCGTGACGACCTCGGAGACGGTCTCAAAATTATCCAGAACGTATTGCGCCCACATGCTGATGCAAAGGGTCGGATGTCCTTCGGATGTTCCGTAATCGGACTCCACCAGATAGAGGACATTTGCCACGAGTCCCTTTTCATTGATCCCATCGACCGTTGCGGCTTCGTAAATCGAGGCGATGACGCTGCCGTATTTTGATGTCCATCGGATGGAATCCGGACCCGCGCTCCCGTTTCGTTCGATGCCTTGCGGGAACAGCCAGAGGTTCGTTCCCATATCCTGGGCCCAATCCATCGAGCGGCCGGTCACGATCGTATTGTCTGAGCCGGAGTAGAGAACCCTGGTGCACGACCATGCTTCCGGAGTCAGGAGTAGCCCAGCAACGCCGAGGAGGGGGAGGAGGATACGCATCATAGCTGATCAGGGGACTCCCCGACAATCATGATGTCAAGCTCCCTGCGGCCCGCCTTCAGGAAATCCGGAAGGTGTTTTGAGCGTGACAAAGCTCGCGGAGGGAGGCTTTGCTCATGGGGAATGAGCGACGGATTACTTTCAAACAAGACAGGCGTTGTATTCGGAGTTGCGAATAAGCGCAGTATTGCCTGGGCAATTGCCAAGGCCTGGCACAAGGCTGGCGCAAAGCTGATTTTCAACTATCAGGGCGAACGCCTGAAGGAAAATGTCGAGGAACTCGTGGCCGAATTCGGAGCCGATACCGCAATCTACCCCTGTGACGTCTCAAAAGACGATGAGATCGCCGCATTTTTTGGAAAGGTTTCCGAGCACACTTCAAAGCTGGACCTCCTGCTCCACTCGGTGGCCTTTGCTCCCAAGGAGGCCCTGGAAGGGAACTTTCTGGACACTTCGCGCGAGGCGTTCCGCATGGCCCACGACATCAGTGCGTATTCGTTGATCGGGCTCTCCCGTGCTGCTTCGCCGTTGATGACCGATGGAGGAAGCATCCTTGCGATGACGTATTACGGGTCTGTCAAGGTCGTGCCACACTACAATGTGATGGGCGTGGCCAAGGCTTCGCTGGAGGCCTCCACTCGGTATCTGGCCTATGATCTCGGGGCCCGCAAAATCCGAGTCAACTGCATCAGCGCCGGACCGATGCAGACTTTGGCCGCGCGCGGGATTTCCGGGTTCAGCATGATGCTCAAGCACTATGAGGAGCATGCTCCCCTGAAGCGGAGCTGCACCACGGAAGAGCTTGGGCATACCGGGGTTTTTCTGGCCAGCGACGGCGCTTCGGGAATCACCGGACAGGTGCTCTATGTCGACGGCGGCTACGAGATCATGGGCATGTGAAGCGATTCGCTTTCATCTTCCTTCTTGCGGCAGGCGCTTCCGGGTTTGCCCAGGACAAGCCAGTTATCGACGGTCTGTTGCCCGACACTGGAGGTTCCGGTATTCCAACGGTGCAGACTCCGGCGCCCACGAAGGGTGAGGCTATTGCCGCGATGCTCGCGCTGCCTCCCAAATACCTCGATGGCATTCTGGAAATCTCCGGACAGGGAGGAAATCCGAATCCCCAGTCCTGGGTCATGCAGGCCTGGAATACCGAGGAACCTGGCACCGTTCACCAACTGACCGTCAGGGATGACCAGTTCATGTCCGACACGCTTTCGGTGAATATTTACGAAGCGGAGAGGAAGCAAATCAACATACCCCTTACGGATGTTCAGATCGACTCCGGCGGCGCCTACCGGATCGCAGATGCGTATGCGAAGGCGAACGGGAAGGAATTGGGGCACGTGAACTACAATCTGGTTGTGCACGCCAAACGGACACCTCCGGTGTGGACGCTGGATTGCTTCGACGCCAAGGGGGGGCGCATCGGAAAACTGGAGATCCTTGCGACCACGGGATCGGTTCGGGCAAGCCCGGGTTTCAGAGTGAGCCCAAAGTAGAGCCGTTGCGCCTTTCCGGTAAACCGATGAGTTCAAAGACTGAGACGGCGTTCGTCCAAGCCACCCCGGGCGAACAGCCCTTGAATGACGGAGTTCACGTCTGGAGGATTACACCGAACGATTCAGATGCCGGCTTGTTGAGCGACCTCGAGTCCGGGCAAGCTGCCAAATTCCAATCGGAGGTGGCGCGCGCCACCTACATTTCCGGCCGGGCGGGCCTGCGCCGGATCGCCTCCGGGTATTCCACTATCCCCTCGGCAGAACTCATTCTGGCGGTTGCTCCGAATGGAAAGCCCTATTTTGTGAACGCCGCGATCCAATTCAACTTGAGCCACAGCGGTTCGACCGTGGTGGCGGCGTTCTGCCGGTCCGCCGTCGGCATTGACATCGAATCGCGTGGCAGGTGCAAGGACTTCATCGGGATTGCGGACCGGTTTTTCCATCCTTCAGAGGCGGCAGCCGTTGCCCGGTCCCTGGACGAGGGGGAATTTTTGAGGCTCTGGACCGGGAAGGAGGCGATGCTCAAGCTGTCCGGGGACGGCCTGTCAGGCGGGTTGCCGGATGCCAGACCCGGCGATGGGGACATCGGGTTTCTCGGCGGAAACAAGGTATACCTCACGAGATTTTCCTTCGACCTGATGATCGGGGCCGTGGCGACCTTTGATCCTGTCGCGGTAAAAGGCTGGTTTCAGTTGTGAAAGGTGATAGGCTTCCTCTGATCATGTCATTTCAAAATCTCGGCCTCTCCGAAACCGTGCTCCACGGAGCCCAGCGGATGGGATACTCCGAACCCACGCCCATCCAGCTGCGCGCCATTCCTGTGATCCTTTCCGGTAAGGATCTGGTGGCTTCCGCACAAACCGGCACCGGCAAAACCGCCGCCTTCGCCCTGCCCGTTCTTTCAAAGCTCGACCATCCGGAGCCACAGATCCGGTGCCTGGTTCTGGAACCCACGAGGGAGCTGGCGATGCAGGTGGAGACCGCCTTTCGCGACTACATGCGGTTCATGCATACCGAGGTGTCGCTCATCCACGGGGGCGTTGGATACGGAAAGCAAAAAGAGGATCTCGCAAGGAAATGCGATGTGATCGTGGCCACCCCCGGGCGCCTGCTCGACCACATGCAGCAGGGGGCTGTGGACCTGAGCGGTCTGCAGGTTCTCATTCTGGACGAAGTGGACCGCATGCTGGACATGGGGTTTCTTCCCGATGTCCGGCGGATTGTCGAGCAGTGCCCGAAAGACCGGCAGACGCTGCTTTTCTCAGCCACCATCCCCGAGGAGATCCAGCGGCTTTCCTCCTGGTGCCTCCGGGATCCGGAACGCATCGAGATCGGAGCCAGCTTCACGCCGGCGGAAACTGTCAACCATGCCTTCTACCCGGTAGCTGTGGCCCAGAAGTTCGAGCTCCTCCTCGCGCTTCTGGCGCGCACTAATTTCGACAGCGTCCTCATTTTTTCACGGACCAAGGACGGGGCCGACCGGATCTGCCGCGAGCTGAAAAAGAACAACCATTCGGTGGTTGCGCTGCATTCTAACCGGACCCAGACCGAGCGCGTCGAGGCCCTGGAAGGCTTCAAAGCCGGAAGATATGAGGTGATGGTGGCGACCGATATCGCCGCTCGCGGAATTGATATCGCGGGGGTGAGCCACGTCGTGAATTACGATGTTCCGCAGCATCCCGAAGATTACGTGCACCGGATCGGAAGAACCGGCCGCGCGCAAAATGTCGGCGATGCCTTCACGATTATGACCGCCGAAGAGCTGCCTCACGTGAAGGATGTCGAGCGGTTCATCGGGCAATCTGTGCCGCGGTTGAAACTGGATAATTTCCAATATATCTACACGGCCATCTTCAACGAGGTCGAAGCCGCCGCGTCGCTCAAAGCCGCCAAGGGCGTCCGCACGCATAAGGGGATGAAGTTCGGCTCAAAGAGAAAGCGTTGAAGGGAGGGCTGCTTTTCAGAGCTCAGTGCCCGGCAGGGGCACAGTTCCCGCTGTAGCGGAACACGGAAAACCAGCGCGATAGCGCTTCGCAATGGGCAAAGTCGAGCGTTTGGTGCAGGGAGCACAACTCTAGCGAAGCGGAGTAACGTGTTTCGAATGCGAACTGTGCGGGCCTACAAGCCCTTCACCGCATCTGCAAGCGGCCTGACAAAAGCGGCGATCCTGGATATCAGGTCCGGAGCGGTTCCCGCCTCAGCGATTTTTCGCACGATCGCGCTTCCCACTACGACGGCATCCGCTTGCGAGGCAACCTCGCGGGCTTGATCCGGTGTAGAGATGCCGAATCCCACCGCGACAGGGAGATCGGTGTGCTTGCGGATCTCCGCAACCTGGGAAGAGATGCTCTGAGAGAGAGTCGACTGCTCTCCGGTGACCCCTTCGCGGGAAACGTAATAAATAAAACCCTCTGCCGCCCGGGCGATCAGCTCCATGCGATCCGGTGGCGTTGTGGGGGCTATCAGCCGGATCGAGAGTAGCCCCTGGCTTCCGGCCAACTCCGCGTTCCTGGCGGCCTCATCGGGGGGGAGATCCAAAATCAACAACCCATCGGCTCCCGCCGAGGCGGCATCCCGGATGAAGCGCTCGTAACCGTAAACATAAACCGGATTCAGATAGGTGAAGAGAACGATAGGGATCTCCGAGGTGGTCCGGATCCGGCGGATGATCTCGAGAACCGACGCCACATTTGTCCCTCCCGCAATCGCACGCCCCGCCGCCGCCTGGATCGTCGCCCCGTCTGCAAGCGGATCCGAGAACGGAACTCCCAGCTCGAGAATGTCCACCCCCGCTTCCTCGAGGGCCAGTGCCAGTTCGGCGGTTTGAGCGGGCGAGGGATCTCCGGCAGTTATGTAGGCGATGAACCCAACCTGACGGGTTTTGTGGAGTTCTTGGAATTTGGAGTCAATCCGATTGGGCATGACCCATTGCTAGCATGCCCGGAATCCGTGAAGCAAGCGCCGGCAAAATCCGGGCGTCAGAAAGTGAACCCCGCGCAGCCAGTATTTTTTCGTGGCGAAATCCCAAGCGGGGGCTTACTTCTATCCGCCGCTCTCTGCGGCCGCTTCCCACCGTTTACCCACTATGAAAATCCGATTCCTATCTATCGCTCTATTGGCCCTGCAATTCGGCTCCTTGGCGCGGGCCGTGACCATCGAAGGAGTGAGCGTTCCACCCCAGGTCATCGTATCGGGGAAGACGCTGTCCCTGAATGGAGCGGGATTGCGCACCGTGGTCTTGCTTGTGATTCCCGTGAAAGCGTATGTGGCGGCATTTTATGCGCCTTCGCCGCTCCGCTCGGAACAGGCGGTCCTCTCCTCGCCCGGCCCGCTCAAATTCACGTTCACATTTCTCCAGGGAGTCGGTCAGGGGCAGGTCACACAGGCGTGGACGGCCCAATTCCAGCAAAGTGCGACCTACTCGTACCCCGGGCTGGCAGGCGACCAGAGCGCGTTCATCGCCATGTTCGGTCCTTTGAAAAAAGGGGGCGTGGAAAGTGTGGTGATCGATGGCGATGCCACACGCGTCTACGACGAGGGGATTCTGAAAGGCACAATCAACGGCCGCAACTTCCAAAAGGCATTCCTCAGCCTCTGGTTTGGATCAAATCCGGTGATGCCCGAACTCAAAGACGCGTTGCTCGGGAATTGAGGTTCCCAAGCAAAGCGAATTGAAAATTTATCAGTCCTTAGGAGTGTTTCCTCTTAGCAGGACGATTGCGAGCAGCGCTCCCAACCCGAGAGCCACCATGACCGGTACATACGGGTGATCCCGCAGCTGGCCATCGGCAGCCCTTGCTGCTGTGGAGGCGCGGTCTGAGATTCTGTCAAAAACCTCCCGGCTGCTCTCGACCGCAGAGCCGAGCCGCACCCGCGCCTGCCGGACTTTTTCCTCAGCGGAGTCGGTTGTGGCGGAAAGCAGTTCGCGCGCGCTTTCCACGATGTCCTTCGCCATTTGAAGCTCTTTTTGAAGTGTGATATGCATTTTCTACTTTCCCTTCGATTTCGGAAGTTTGAAACCTTTTTTTGCGAGAGCCGGGGACTTTTTGGCTTTCTTGACAACTTTCTTCGCAGGGGCAGCAGGCGCTTTCGCGGCAGGGGCTCCCCCCGCTTTCACCGCGTAAACTCCAGGCTCAACCTTCGTGACGAGTTTCTTGCCGGTCGTGCTGATCCAAACCGAGACATTGCCGCCGGGCAGGCCGAGTTTTGCCGCAATATCTTTCACACGCATTCCCTTCGGGCCGGCTGATTCGAGGAGCGCGAGAATCCGTCCTTTCAAAGGCGAGGGCTTTTTGCCCTTTTTTGCGGTGGCCTTCGGGGCCGCCACTTTGGCTGGCTTGGACTTGGATGCGGCGGCCTTTGGTGCGGCTGCCGGCTTCGCGCCCTTAATCGCGTAGAGCCCGGGCTGCAGTTTTTGTGTCAGTTTCCTGCCGGTCGTGCTGAACCAGACAGAAATATTGGCTGCAGGGGACCCGACCTTTTCAGCGATGTCCTTGACCTTGATCCCCCCGGAGCCGGCACTTTCCAACACGGCAAGAATTTTTTCCTTCAGGCCGCCGGATTTCGCCTTGCGGGCCTTGCGGCTTTTCTTTTTTGAAGGGGACTTTGGAGCTGCCGCTTTTGCCGGTGTCTTCGTGGCAATGCCGGCAACTCCGGACAGGACCTTGGTGATTTCGGTTTCGAGTTCTGCCACGAGTTTAACGAGCTCATCCTTCCGTTCTGTCAGGTTAAGAATGCGACGCAGTGACTGGCTGGTGATATGTGAAAAATCCATAATTAAGCTGGCAATTAGCATCGGGATTGCCGCCGATGCAAGCAAATAACATTAGATCAAGCCCGCTGGACTTGCTGCCGCGGTATGCTGAAGCAGGGGCGTAACAGTTTAGGGTAGGACGGGTTTTGCTATGCCAAAAAGGCCCCGATAGCATCAAAAACACTATGGAATCCGTCGTTCACCAAATCTTCAGAGCCGGTCTTTGAGGGAAACGGATCTTCGTGTTTGTAGCCATAGGCAAAGTCTACCGTTTCCACTTTGATCGGGATATCGCGATGGCGGCCGTTAAGGGTATTCTGCACCTCATAGGGTGCGATCACTTCGTCCTTTGCAAGAGCAATTGCGGAGATGCGGCCGCCCATTTCCCGGAATCTACCCTCGCGGAAAACGGCCATGGATTTATAGCTAAGCATGCTCCGGAAGGCGACTCCCGACTCCGAGCCGTCGTTGAGATACTCCGAGAGGCGGGGATCATGTTTGAGGTGGCTTTGCAGGTGCTCCACCAGGAAGGAATAGAGGTGCACGTTTGCCTCGCTGTCCAGGATGAATTTCGAGACCGGCGAGATCCTGTTGAAGACAGGTCCGCCGCAGAACATAAACAGTTTCGTTTCGGAAAACAGGTTCCCGGGATTGCTGAGAAGCAGAATCTGGGAGAGGAAACCGCCAATCGAGTAAGCCATGATATCGAGCGTGAAATCCTTATCAAACAGAGGATGTTCGCCTCGCCTGCAGCTCTCAACAAAGTCCTTAACATCATGATAGGTCTGAAGGCCGGACCAGATGAATCGCTGTGGGTTTCTTTGCAGCCTGCTGCTGATGGCGGCATTGAGGAGCGAGGAGTCAAGGATATCCGGAAATTCTTCTTTGCGGCGTTTGCTGATCTGATGCATCAGCCGTGGATCGCTCCAGGCGGAAGGAGCGCGATTCATATGAAACGCGATCGGGAACAGGACGACGGTCTTTCCTGTGGACTCCAGAATGCTGGCCGCCCAGGGAAGATATTTATACCAGTGCTTTTCGTTGAAACCGTGAAAGAGCAGGACCATTCCAGTGGACTTCCGGATCCGGTCGGGCTTGAAAACGTGATACCGGAAAGTGGCATTCTCGGTAACAAGGCCGTCAGCCACATCCAGCAGATCACCTTTTGGCTCCCCCGACCCATGTCCTTCGGGGAGCAGACCGGTATGCTTCGAGTGGAAGGTGAAATTGTGGACACTCATTCCTCCCGAGAGCGCGATGCAATCCCCGTCGAGCGAGACCCGGCTTTTCAGGTGCTCGTACAGTTCGTGGTATTTCATTGGCTTCGCAGATGCGCCCCGCAATCTCCCCCTATTCCATTTGTCGCAGGAGTGCCGATGATCTCCCGATTCGCTGCCGGATGACAACGCAAAAACCGATTGGATCAATTTGAACTATCCCCAATGCGGTTCACTCAAAAGAACGGGGCGAGGGCATCCTGCCATCCATCGTTCAGGTCCGCGGGCGGACGCCCGCGCTCCGTTGGCTGACAAGTGAACGGAATTGAGGCTAGCCCGCCCAGACGTCGGCTGTGCCAAACCACCGGGATGTCGTGACTTTCTGGCGGGTGTAAAACGCGATTGCTTCTTTTCCCTGCAGGTGGAGGTCGCCGAAGAACGAATCATTCCACCCGCTGAATGGGAACATGGCCATCGCTGCGGGCACCCCGATATTGACTCCCACCATTCCGGCCTGAATCCGGTGCTTGAACTCCCTGGCTGCATGGCCGGATCTGGTGAAAATAGCCGCGCCATTTCCGTAGCCGGATCGATTGGCGAGCTGGATGGCGGCATCGAGGTCATCCATGCGGAGGACGCTCAGCACGGGCCCGAAGATTTCCTCCGTCCATGGTGTGCTTCCGTGTTGGACGTGGTCCAGAACGGTCGGGCCAACAAAGAAGCCACCGGGAGCGGAGGGCGGATGAAGGTTTCTGCCGTCGGCTGCCACCCTGGCGCCCTCGGCCTCGCTCTTGCTGATGAGGCTTTCCACCCGGTCGCGGTGAGCCGCAGTGATGACCGGGCCCATCTGCGCGGCAGGGTCGTTGTAGGTCGGGCCAACCTTGATGGACTTGGCACTCTGCACGAGTGCGGGGACGATCCGGTCACCGGCCTCCCCGACGGCGAGCGCCATGGAACCCGCCATGCACCGCTCGCCGGCACATCCGAATGCCGCTTCGGTGAGGCCGCGAACCGCTTCCTCGACCGGAGCATCCGGCATCAGCAATACAAAATTTTTTGCCCCGCCCGCAGCCTGGACCCGCTTTCCATGGGCGGAGCCCTTCAAGAAGATCTCCTTGGCAACCGGCGTTGATCCCACGAAGGAAATGGCCTGTATCTTTGGATGGGTGAGCAGGGCGTCCACCGCCTCGCGTCCCCCGTGGACAAGCTGGAAAACACCCGGCGGAAGGCCTGCTTCGGCAAGTAACTCCGTTAGGCGGACGGCGGTCAGCGGCACCTTCTCGCTTGGCTTCAGGACAAACGTATTCCCGCAGGCAATCGCGAGCGGAAACATCCAAAGCGGAACCATTGCCGGGAAGTTGAAGGGAGTGATTCCGGCGCAGACTCCAAGGGGCTGCCGGATCGCATCGCAATCGATGCCCCGCGCCACATTTTCCAAAGCGTCACCCATGAGTAGTGACGGGATCGACGTGGCGTATTCGACCATCTGGATACCCCGCCGGACATCTCCACGGGCTTCGGAAATCGTTTTTCCATGTTCCGTTGAGACAAGGGTGACGAGTTTCTCGAAGTGAGATTCCAGGAGTGTTTTGAACCGGAAGAGCACTTGCACCCGATCCACCGCAGGGGTTTCCCACCAGCCGGGAAACGCCGCGTAGGCGGACCTGACCGCCTCATCTACAAGATCGGCACCTGCAAGCGGAGCAGAGGCGATCTGCTCGCCGGTGGAGGGATTGAAGACCGGCGAAGTGGAGCCATTGGACTCAGAGCGCCAACGGCCGTCGATGAAGTGCGGGCATTGTCTCATGAAAAAACCTATCTCGAAAGAGCCTGCGACTGCTCGACAAATTTGTCTCCGCTCCACTCGCCGTCCGCCTGGACAACGTTTCCGGCTTTCTGCGCGGACTTCCTCGCCTTCTGACGCTGGACAAGATCCGCATGAGTCGTGAAGTAGGAGAGGCTGTGCCCCTTGAAGTCCGCAAGGGTTTCGAACTTGTGCTTCTCCATGAATGCCAGCAGCTCCTCCTGGAGAGGTTTCACCATTTCGTAGCCGAACTTCATCACTCCCGTGCAAACCTGGACAGTGTCCGAGCCGAGAAGGATGAACTGCGCGGCATCGGTGCCGGTTTCGATTCCGCCCATTCCCGAGAGCGTCCGGCCGGGAAACTCATTCCGGATCAGCGTCGCGATTTCCATACACATCCTTAGTGCGATCGGCTTCACGGCCTTGGAGGAATAGCCTCCCGGAGTTGTATAGCCTTCGACGGTCGGTTCAGGGCGCAGGGTATCCAGGTTCACACCCATGACGCTGCGGATTGTGTTGATCGCGCTGATGCCCTGGCATCCGGCATTCAGGGCAGCGCGGGACGGATCCTCGATGTGGGTGATGTTCGGTGTCATTTTCGCCCAGACAGGCTTTTTTGCGGCGGACATCACCCAGGTGCAAACCTCACCGAGCACCTCGGGATCCTGTCCCATCGCCGCGCCCATCTTCCGTTCCGGAAGGCCGTGCGGGCAGGAGAAATTCAGTTCAAATCCATCCACGCCCGCATCCTGACAACGTTCCACGATCTCCACCCACGCGTCCCTGTTGCACTCCTCCATGATCGAGGCGATGAGGATTCCCTCAGGATGCATGTCTTTGCATTTTTTGAATTCCTCGATCCAGATCGAGAGAGGCCGGTCGCTGATGAGTTCGATATTTTCCCAGCCGATAACCTCTTTACCGTCGGCGGCGTGGAGCTTGGCATAGCGGGGCGTGACATTCACGACCTTGGAGGCGTCGAGGCTCACGGTCTTGGCAATGACCGCTCCCCAGCCCTCGCGGAACGCCCGGGAGATGACATTGAGGTTTGTTCCCGGAGGGCCGGAGGCAATGACGAAGGGGTTGGGTAACTTCAGTCCGTCAACGGTGCAGGCAAGAGTAGGCATAATGGTATCCGGTCAGGGGAGCAAGTTCAGGGCCAAGGTCGATGGCGTATCAAAGGATAATGGCAATTCCCCGCTGCGCAACCCACTTCGTTTTCATCGTCTGCCCGGACGTGAATTCTTCTTTTCACCGATTCCCCAGGTTTTTCTTCTATAAGCGCGGGGGGATTGTCCGGAGTGGTTCTTGAGCATCCGGGAAAAGTGGAAAGGCGTTTGGAAACCGCACTGGTAAGCCACCTCGGAAATGGCGAGCCCGGTTTCGCGGAGGAGCTGTGCGCCGGCTTCGACGCGCCGTTTCCAGACGCATTGCATAGGCGTCGTTCCAAGATGCTGGCGAAAGAGCCGGATGAGGTGCGTGCCGGACACTCCTGCGGTCCGGGCGAGCATTTCCACGCTGCAGGCATCGCCATACCGGGTTTCGATCCGATCGAGTGCCCGCCGAAGAGGTTCAGGCAATGGCGGCGGGGGTTTGTCTCCGAATCCAACTGCTGCGAGATATGACAGCATCATCGCACGCGCGAGAGCGTCGTAGAGAAGCTGCCCGCTGGCTCTTGCCTCAGGCCTGAGCGCCATCGCCATCTTGGCAAGGGTTCGCATCTGCGGTGTGAGCGGCCCGCAAAAGGGGAGTTCCTCGTAGGCGGTCCGGACGGCCTTTTCGAGCTGTGCGTTGCGGACTTCACACCATCCGTGGCGGGTTCGTTTTTCCTTCGAGAAAAGAAAATATTCCCGACGTCCGGGGACCAGAAGTGTGGCCTCGCCTGCCCGAAGCCGGTGCTCTGCTCCGTTCACGTCGATGATGGCTTCCCCTTCGTAAATATATACGAGCTGGAGATTTTGTTGAATCCGGGGGCCACAACTTCCATGTGCATCATAGATAGCATATCCAAAATTAAAATGCGGATTATGGCCAAATAAGTTCATTACAGATATGTTTATAAGCATGGCAGGCATTGTCAACCCGCACGGGTACCGCTAATTTATCTTCGTTCACCAAAGCCATGCCTTCAGATTATCCCCCACAAAAAACAGGATCATTCTCTCCATGTGATCTGAGCAGCAGCCCGGACCGGGCGAATGATTTTTTCCAAACCAATGGATACCTCATTCTTGAGAAAGCGCTGTCGGCTGCCGAGATCGATGCGCTCCGCGCGGAAACCGTGGAATTCTGTCGGGGGAGGCGTGGCGATCTTTACCGGTCCGCCGAGGAGAACGAGCGGTTCCGAGCGGGTGTCGACGAGTTGAGTGACTACGAGGTGCAGGCCCGCGTGCTCTGCATCCACCATGCGCACAAGGTTTCGCCGGTGATGCATGGTTTCCTGGCGCACCCCGCGATCGTGGATGTTCTCACCACTGTTGTCGGGCCTAATGTCAAGTGCATGCAGTCCATGCTTTTTCTCAAAGCCGCCGGCAAGCCCGGTCAGGCCTGGCATCAGGACGAGGACTATATTCCCTCGCGCGACCGCTCGCTGATCGGCGCCTGGATTGCTCTCGACGACGCCACCGTCGAAAATGGATGCCTCTGGGTGATTCCCGGATCCCACCGCGACGGAATCCTGTGGCCGCAATACCCGCACAACGATCCCCGGTTTGATTGCGCCAATGAATCCTATGATTTTCCCTACACCGATGATGATGCGGTTCCGGTTGAGGTGAAGGCGGGCAGCGTGGTTTTTTTCAACGGCTATCTTTTGCACCGTTCACTTCCAAACACGAGGCCCAGCGGATTCCGGCGGGCCCTGGTGAACCACTATATGCGGGCCGAAAGCCTCCTCCCATGGATACTTCAAGAGGGAGTTGGTATCGCCAAGATGGACTATCGCGACGTGGTGATGGTCGCGGGAAAAGACCCTTATGCTTTCAAAGGCTACCGGGATATCGCACGGCCAAGTGTCCGGCCTGCAGGAGAGAGAGGGTGCGGAGACGGACGCACTGATCTGGAGGGATTCCGCAGCCGGCCATTGGAAAAGCGGGCCTTTACCTGACAGCCTATGAAATCCCTCACCAGCCGCGAACGGGTCACGCGCATGATGGAACGTCGTGATCACGACCGGATTCCCCGCCACGAATCCTTCTGGAGTGAAACGATCACCCGGTGGAGGGGGGAGGGACTTGATGGCGATGCCTCCACCGTGCTCGGGCTGCTTGAAAGCGACTTTCACGGCATCTGCTGGTGCTGGCCTGAAGCCTTTCCCGGAACTGCGAAAACCGTCTCCGAGGACGCCGAAACCAAAGTGGTTCGCGATGGACAGGGCAAACTGGTCCGTTACTGGAAGAACAAGAGCGGCACGCCCGAGCACCTCGGCTTCGAGTGCAATTCCCGGGAGGTCTGGGAGAAGACCTTCAAGCCCGCCTTGCTTGCGAATGCCATGCAGCTCAACGCCGGGGAAATCAAAAAATCTTTTGAGAAGGGCCGGGCATCCGACAAGTGGACCCATCTGACCGGCGTGGAATCCTTCGAGGAAACCCGCAGTCTGATGGGGGATGAGATCACGCTCATGGCGATGGCTGAGGAGCCTGAGTGGCTGGTGGACGTCGCGGAGACATTCACCGATGTGACGCTTCAGAATTATGATGCCGTGCTCTCGGCAGGCATCCGGCCCGACGGTCTTTGGATCTACGGGGACATGGCCTTCAAGACATCCACGATGTGTTCGCCTGCGATGTATCGGGAGCTCTTCTGGCCCCAGCACAAGCGCCTTGCAGACTGGGCACATGCCCGCGGGATGAAGGTGATCTTCCACACCGACGGAAACGTCAACGGCGTGATCGGACTCTACCTCGAGGCGGGCTTCGACTGCCTTCAGCCTCTGGAGACCAAGGCCGGCATGGA
This sequence comes from uncultured Chthoniobacter sp., assembly GCA_964600115.1. GTDB lineage: Bacteria > Verrucomicrobiota > Verrucomicrobiia > Chthoniobacterales > Terrimicrobiaceae > QYQL01. Next base: position 29,435 of record CAZRIL010000038.1, read on the forward strand.
CATCCGCTCGCTGGTTCCACTCTACGGGGACCGGCTTTCCTTTTTTGGAAATATCGACGTCATGCGGATGATCAGCAACGATCTTGAACTCATCGAGCAGGAGATTATTTCCAAGTTTGCCGCCGGCAAAGCGGCCAAAGGATACGCGTATCACTCCGACCACTCCGTGCCTCCCCAGGTTTCGTGGGAGACCTACCAGTTCATCATTGGTTGCGTGAAGCGATACGGAGGATATTGATCGCGGGACAGAATCCGCTGGCGGTCGTCGATTCGACTTATTCCGACGGGGGGAGAGGTTTTTGAATGCGCCTGCCCAATGCGCTCAGTCCTTCTCGAACGGAGGCATCACTCTCAGTATTCCAGCCCGCCTGTAACGCTGGACAAACGCGGTCACTGCGATGAGCGCCAGGCCTGACAGCGCGAGGGTTGAAGGCTCGGGAACGATGGAGACCATGCCGGTGGAGGCGAGTTGGGAGGCGTCCCAAGTGAGACCACCGCTGAGGTTGGTGGTGATGGTGAAGCTGCCGCTGTCGTAGCCGCCGCTGGTGAAGAGGAGGAAGCTGTCGCCCGCTGTGGCGGCGTAGCTCACATTGAGATCGAGCGTTCCGCCGCCGGTAAAATTCCCTCCCACAAAGAGCTGGTCATATTGTCCCGTGCTCGTGCCGGTGATCTGCATCTCGAGGGTGGAGGAGGCGTCCATCGTGACGGAATCCATAAAGGTCAGCAGGCCGGGGCTCTGGCCGGGCGAGAGGGTTCCACCACTCTGAATCGTCACATCTCCACCGATGATCCCCGTGCCGCCGAGCTTCGCGCCGGTCTGCACCGTCGTCGTGCCGGTCACCCCGCTTTCGTCGCCCTGCACGATGAGCACGCCATTCGTGACAATGGTGTCCCCCGTGTAGTTGTTGTTACCGGTGAGGGTGGTGATGCCGGATCCGATGGCATTCACCGTCATATTGCCGGTGAGCACTGGCGCGAACGTGTAGTTGCCCGACTGGTTGAAGTTGACCGTGGCATTGCCGCTGCCTCCCTGGACCGTCGTGGTGTTTGCCGTGCCGGCGGCCGTGCCCGTACCGAGGTTGAGAGTGCCGGTAGATCCGGTATCGTTCGCGATAACCAGATTGCCGGAGCTCAAGGTGACAGCTCCAGTGCTTGTCAGGTTCAGGGTGCCTGTCCCGGCCTTGCCGACATAGAGGGCACCCGCATTGGTCCAAGTGCCTCCGGACACCGTGACCGTTCCGACTCCGCCCGAGTTGGTCCCGATTGCCGAGCCCGCATCGCTATTCAACGCCCCCCCACTCAGGCTGATGGTTCCCGTGCCGGACAAACCAATCGCCAAAAGGCCGGCATTCCACGTGCCGGCGCTCATAGTCACTTGGCCCGTCCCCCCGGCCGCCTGCCCGAGATTGGTTTGCGGGGAAATATTCCCGGCGGTCAGCGTCCCGCCGGAAATCGTCATGTTTCCCGAGGTGCCCGAGACGGTTCCCATATCGATTTTGTTGTAGGTCCCGGTCACTCCGGTGGGAACCAAGACCGTGCCGCCATTGTTGATGAGCGCCGTATCATTGTTCGCGGACGTCGGAATCGCCGACGGGCTCCAGTTCCCACTCCTATTCCACGTGGCGGTGCCGGCGTTGGTGTTGGTCCATGTTCTGGTCGCAGCGAAGGACTGCGGCTGCGAGGCGATGAGGAGACCCACCGCAAGAAGGAGGGGAAAAATCCGGAATGGTCGCACACCTGCGGGAGCGGCAGAGGGAACATGCGTTTCGCGAATGGTGTGGATCATGGATTTCGGTTTATTTGTCCCGCTTGCGACAGGTTGCGTTTCTGTCCTGTATTTTCGCGCGAGTATTTTAGGGATCGGGCCTTGGAATGGAGACGGATCCGCGAAAAGTCAAACATGTTTTTTGATTTAAATCAATAAAACGCGCATGCCCGGGAACGCTATCGATTGCGCTCAGGGTGTAATAAAAAGCAGGTGCGGTAGAAGAGTTCCCGCCATTTAACCCTAAACCAAAGTTCAGACAGGATTGACAAGATTTTCAGGACTCACAGGAAAGGACATATGCCCACCCGAAGCCGGATACCGTGATGCGGGACTCAAACCTCCATGACTTCTTTCCTGTTCATCGTGTAATCCTGCAAAATTCTTCACTCGCTTGATCTGGTTGAACCTTCCAGCAGGCTTGGGCAAGGTGCCCGCGCTCCGACCTCAGGCGGTCGTCGATTTGACTTATTTCAACGTGGAATTGGAATGACAGCGCAAGACGATGGCCGAGAATTCCCTCGCAAACCCCACTTCGCTGCGGAGCCCTGAGATAATTTTTTCCTCACTCAGAAAAAACGGATCGAGCCGCACCGCCTCCGCTGCCGCCGCGCAGGCCCCGGCGCTGTCGCCGTCCGCTTCATCGCAAAGCGCCACTCCCGCCCAAACATCGGGGCGATTCCTCCCCCCTGACATTTCCATGGCCAGCAGGTAGCTCTTCTTTGCCTCGGTCCACTTTCGATCACGTAGCAGGGCGTCCGCCAATCCCACCCGGCTGGACAATGAAATCGGATTTTGCTCCAAGCAAGAACTCCAAAGAGCGGCTGCATCCAGCCACCTCGTCTGCACCTTTCGATTGGTTCCGGCCAACAGGAAGATGGCGGCGGCCGCGATCATCAATACCGGAATCCGCAGGGAGATGCGGCGGCGGATAGCCACCGCCTCCATGAGGCACAGGGGGAGGACTGTTGCGAGCGCCAGCGGTAGATAAAGATATCTGTCCGCCGCCGGGCAGTAGATTGGCACGATATTGGAGACCGGGAGGAGCGCCGCCAGAATCCCGGCCGTGGCAAGCAGGATCCTCCTGTCCTTCCAGCACCCCGCCGCCAGGCCTGCCGCTGCCAGGCCCAGAATGCACAGGCTTAACGAAAGCGGCAGGTTGCGGATCGAGTATAGCCCGTAGTCGGCACAAAGATCTGTAGGATGGAAAACATTGGTCAGGTAGAGAGCGAAGATTCTCGGCTGGATGGCCATGGCCGCTGCCAGCGAATCGCCAGGATAGCCGGGCTCAGAAGTAAATATGATGGATTCGGCGGGTTGGACAAAAAAGCGGATGGCAAAGAAAAGGGCCGTTACCAGACAGGGAACGATGGCCAGAAGGATGCGCTGCTGGCGGGAGGAATTTCCAGGGAATAATAGAAGCCAGGCCACCACCAGGACCGGCGCAACAATACCGGTTTCCTTGCTGCCCAGCGCCAGGAACGTGAATACGCTGGCGCAGAGCACCACCAGCCATGCCCGGGCTGTATCCATGATCCGCATGGCACTCAGCAACGCGCAAAGTACAAAGGCTGTCGCGAGGAGGTCCTCCCGGTTGCTGGGCTCGCACACAGCCTCCACCCCAAGCGGATGCACGAGAAAGAGAGCCGATGCCAGCATGGCCGGGACAGCCGCCCAGCGGCCCCGGATTGCATGGGAACTCCCGCGCTCCGGAAGCCCGCGCAACACCGAGAAAAGCAGGCAGCCGTTCAGCGCGTGCAGCAAGATATTTGTCAGCCGGTATCCGAACGGCTCGCGCCCCCAGAGGAATGCATCCGCCATGAGGGAGGCAAGCTGGACCGGACGGTTGTAATCCAACACATCCATCCCCATCACGCGCAGGGTCAGAACATCCAGCCAGTGGGATGGATTATGAATAAAGGAATCCGTCAGGATTTGCAGTCGCGAATCGTAAACGAACCCTCCTCCCAGCGAGGGAAAATACAGCCCGACTGCAAGTCCTGCCAGGAGGACGTATGGCAGCGCAATGGGCGCCGCAGCCCGGAGCCTGTCACGTAATGGCAGTGAGACACGCTTCATTGAGTCCATGAACCGGTTGCTCCCCGAACTTCCGCTCAGTCCGCGGGCTGTCGGGAAATCCAGTTGACCGCTTTGTCCGCCAGCCGGTCAAACGCCCGGACAGCGGCCTCGATATGTTCCTCTTCGGTGTCCTCGATTTTGTTGTGGCTGATGCCGTGGAGACTTTGGACAAACATCATGACCGTGGGAATGCCCGAACGGGAAACCTCCGCGGCATCATGGAGCGGCCCGGATGGCATGCGGTGGGAGACCCCGCATATTTCTTCCGTCGCTTTATCGCACAGCCCGATGAGTTCGGGATCGAAAAGGATCGGATCGATCTGCCAAAGACGTTCCCACTCCACAGTGACTCCGCCCTCCGTAGCAAACCTGGAGGCGGCCTCGCGCGCATCCGCCAGCATGGAAGCGAGAGCTGAGGCATCGAGGTGGCGCTGATCCAGAGTGATCCGGCATTCCGCGACAACGCTTGTCACGATGCCGGGCTTCGTTGTGCAGGATCCGATTGTGCAGACTCCGCCATGGCGTTCGGCGATCCTGTATATTTCAGGGCTCAATTTCGCCGCCGCCAGAAAGGCATCGCGGCGGCGGTTCATCGGCGTGCTGCCGGAATGCGCGGCCTGGCCATGAAATGTGATGGCGTGCCTCTCGACTCCGAATGTGCCCAGCACCGTCCCGAGCACGAGTCCCTTGTCCAGAAGCACAGGGCCCTGCTCGATGTGAAGCTCAAGATAGGCAGCGGCGCTTGAACGTTCGACCGCCGAGGCTTTCACGTTTTCCAGCTCGATACCGACAGCCTTGAGCGCATCCGGAAGGGCGATGCCGTCCCGGTCCCGCAACCCCCTGGCTTCTTCCATGTCGAGAGTTCCGGCACATGCGGACGACCCGAACAGGCTCTTCCCGAAGCGGGCTCCCTCCTCGTCTGCCCAGTCCACCAGGCGGACGGTGACCGGCGGGCATCCATCGTATTCCTCTGCGAGCCGCCTGAGGATTTCGACGCCGGCAAGCGTATTCAAACAGCCGTCCAGCCAGCCCCCATTGGGCACGGAATCAATATGGCCGCCGATGAGCAGTGCTTTCTCCGAGCGGCCCGGAAGGGTGGCCCAGAAATTTCCCGCGGCATCGTTGTGCATCTCGACCGGCAGGCCAGCGAGTTTGGATCTCAGGAATTCCCTGGCCTTCGTCCATGTGGGCGTGAAGGCCACACGCTGTGCCCCGTTTTCATCGCCTGTAAGCTCCCGCAGCTCCTTCAGCTCCGCGACTGTTCTTGATGGGTTCATGGTCGGGAAGTTATCAACATTCCCGTGCTTCTGGTAAAGGGAGATTCCTGACCCGGAGCGCGGGTCTTGCGAAATTGAACGCATGCCCATAAGCTCCACAAACAGCCGCGTGGGTCCGGAGCCCCGCGATTCCACCTTCTCATAATGGCCTCTTCCATGATTGCACTCATCCTCAGTGTTGTTGTCATAATCGCCATCGGCCTGATGGTGCTCGGGTATTTTCTTGCCGGGCGGTGGTGGAAGGGGGGGGCGCAGTGGGCCATGGGAATTTTATTCGGATTCCTGTTCATTCTCGCGGCCATCGGAATTTGTGTCGGGGGCTGCACGATTCTTGTGTTCACCCAGTGAATGATATCCTGAAGGAAACCCGGTCAAGGTGTCCGGTTTGTCAGGCATCCTGCCCGGCAACCGTGCGCAGGGTTTCCGGAACGCCGGAGAAAATCCATCTCTTCAGGACCTGTCCCGACCATGGCAGTTTCGATGTCTGCATTGCCTCGGATGCCAGGTTTTACTGGCTGTCGAAAGGAAGCGGAGCCTGTTGCGGCGGCTCGGCCTGCTGCGCAGGCGACGGCGGAAATGACGGAACATTGGGGCGGAATGCGGATCCCGGCGAAGCCTTGGGCGTCCAGGAAAAACTCTCCACCTGCCTGGCGCTCATCGAGATCGTGAACTCCTGCAATCTTGCATGCCCGACCTGCTACGCCTCCTCCCCCCAATCGGCAGCCGTTGATGCCGTGCCGCTGGATGACATCCGCTCCCGCGTGCAGGGGGTGATCGACCGGAAAGGGAAGATCGAGATCCTCCAGCTCTCCGGGGGCGAGCCGACCCTGCACCCCGGTTTTTTCGAGATTCTCGACTGGTGTCAGAACCATCCTGGAATCGAGTATGTTTTGGTCAATACCAATGGCGTGCGGGTGGCCAACGACGAGAATTTTTCCTGGGAACTGGCCAGCCGGTTTCGGTATGGAAAATTTCAGCTCTACCTGCAGTTCGACGGACCGCAGGAAGCCGGCCAGCGCGATCTGCGGGGAGCGGATCTTCGGAGCACCCGCCTCCGGTGCCTTGACCGGTGTGCGGACAGCGGGATTCCGGTGACACTCGCGATGACTGTCACGGAAATGAACCTGCCGTTCCTCTGGGAGACGGTTTCGCTCGGCCTCACCCGCGAGAACATCCGCGGAGTCAGCTTTCAGCCGGTCTTTGGCAGCGGGAGGGGCACCCTGGACGGACAGACGCGCCTCAATGCGGCGGATGTGATTTTGAATGTCGTCTCACAAAGTTCCGGTCAGTTGCGGTTCGAGGATTTTACCCCGCTTCCCTGCGGAGATCCGAACTGTGCGACGATCGGCTATCTTCTCCGGACACCCGATGGAATCCGCTCGGTGAGCGACTTTCTGGACTTTCAGAGCGTGCAGGGCTTTTTGAGGGATCGGGTCAGGTATTCGCTTGAGGACCTGGTGAAATGCGGCTGCGAGAACGAACCTCTCGGCGCGATTCTGAAGAATTTCGAGATCAACGAGCGGAGCGCGTTCCGGCTTTTCATCAAGCCGTTCATGGATTCGTGGACCTGGGACGAGGATCGGATTGACCGGTGCTGCACGCACGTCATCCGGCCGGACGGGAAGCTGGACTCGTTTTGCCGCTATTACGCGGGATGATCGCGTATCCGCTTTTTCTCCTCGCCGGCATCCTGGTATCTTTTTTCACCTGGCGGCGCCTGGCCAGGAACGACCAGCGGCTCCCGGTGATTTACGCGGCAGCGCTCGTCTGCGCCTTTGCGGGGGCAAAGGTTGTTTACCTCGCCGCCGAAGGTTGGCTTTGGTGGGGGCGGCCGGAGTGCCTGATGGCCTGGCTCTCCGGGAAAAGCATTCTTGGTGCGTTGCTGGGCGGGTATGCGGGAGTCGAGGCCGCGAAGAAGCTCACCGGCTACACAAAGCCGACCGGAGATCTCTTTGCGGTCATTGCCCCGCTGGGAATTCTTCTCGGCCGCGCAGGATGCCTGATGCACGGATGTTGCCAGGGAATTGTCTGCGAGCCTGCCTGGTTCACGCCCGCGGGGGCTGATGGAAGATCGCGTTGGCCCGCCGTGCCCGCGGAGATGCTTTTCAACGCAGTGGCACTGATCGCGGTTTTGATCCTGCGTTCAAAACGGCTCCTTCCCGGCCAGCTTTTTCACCTTTATCTCATGGCCTGCGGAGCGTTCCGCTTCTTCCATGAGTTCCTGCGGGACACGCCTCGGGTCCTTGGAAGTTTCAGCGGATATCAAGCGGCCGCGCTCGCGGTTTTTTTCCTGGGGCTCTGCGGGTTTCTAAAGAGGCAGGGTGAAGGACACACAAACGAAAAAATCCAGCATGCTGCTCCGTGAGTTCCCGGCGCTCGAGCGGGCGGGACGCCCGGTCCCTCGGATCAACCGCAAAGTCCGATGACTTTCAAGAGTTGGTATCAGCCAAAAAAAATCCAGCAACGTGACGCTCTGCAGGCCATTCCAATATCCCGAAGCTCATCGCGGCCGCTTGGTCTCAGGGGGGGTGGGCACACGGCCATCGAGTTTCGGGAGTTCCTTCCGGATATTCGAATAGACTCCTGCCATCCAGCCGGGCGGCCGGGTTGCGTCTGCCGGCAATTCCCTGATCCGGAAATCCACCGGGCTGAGAATGACGTCGATGTTCCCGATGCCCGTCTCGGCAGCCAGAATAAAAAGGTCCTCTGCCGCCTCGTCGCCCATGGCGAGACAGCCGATGGAGGCGGTGTTTCCATGGATCATGATGTCGCCGCCGAGATCCGTCCGTCCGTCGAGGCTCCCCATTTTTCTGTCGAAGGCATTCTGATAATTGATTCGAAGGGACAGGTGATAAAGGCTGTTCGGATTGAGGGATTCGATTTTGTAGAGGCCCTCAGGAACCTGCCGGTCTCCCTCGGCGAGCTTCGGCCCAATTGAACCACTGGCTCCCAGGATCGGGTAGGATTTGAGGAGCCGGTAATCGCCGCCGGGACCGGCCACCCAAACCTCAAGCAGACGTTCACTTTTCAGGCCGAGGAAAACAACGCGCTCCGGCGGATAGGTCACCCCGATATCGCGAAAGCGTCCTCCGAGGCGTTCATGAACAACCGCGCCGAACTCCGCGACACGTTCGGCGACGGTCCTTTTTGCGTCCGATGTCCGGGTTGTGCCGGCAGTCGATCTGAGAAATGTGCGCAGTAGTATCGCGACAAGCGCGAGGAAGAGGAGAGCCGCGACCGCTTGGATTCTATTCCGTGTCATCGGGAACTCCAGCGGGCCATCCTGTCTGAAGCAGGTCCGCTGCAACTTGGCCGGGGAGCCCCCGCTCAAGCCATGCCGAGTTTTTGGCGTCCTTCTTCACTGATCCTTTCAGGCGTCCATGCCGGATCCCAGACCAGCTCGACATTGGCTTCCGCCACCCCTTCGATCGTCAGAATTTTTTGCCGGGCCTCGGCGGCGATAATCGGCCCCATCCCGCATCCCGGAGCGGTGAGCGTCATATGAACGGTGACGCTGCTGCCGGAAGCCGCCAGCTTGATATCGAGCGAATAAACCAGGCCCAGGTCGACAATATTGATCGGGATCTCCGGATCGTAGCAGGTCTTGAGTTGCGTCCAAACCAGGTCGTCGAGAGTGCTGTCGGCAGGCGCATCGGGTCCGGCCGCCCGCTCGTGTCCGATGGCATCCGCATCCCGGCCTTCGATCCGGAAGAGGCCGGCCTGGCTGGGAACAAGAATCGTATACGAGCCGCCAAGGGCCTGCGTGATCACGACCTGCGTCTGCGCGGGCAGAGTGATTTTTTCCCCGCTGGGAATCCGGCTGACTTCGATATCCCGCGAAGTGATGCGCGGAGAGTCGGCGCTCATTCGCCCTGATCCTGCTTCGCGGCCCCGATGCGTCTGTTGCCCGCGAGGTATTGCTCGATGAGCAGAAGGTTTGCTTCGCCGGCCCGCTGGACAATCCTCAAAAGCTGGTCCATCGAGCTGACCTCCTCGAGTTGCTCGATCACGAACCACTGGAGAAATGTTGCGGCGATGTGGTTGTTTTCCTTCAGGGCAAGGTCCATGAGGCCGTTGATGAGGTTGGTGACTTTGATTTCCTGTTCGAGAGAAAGCTTCACCGCGTCCTCCGCAAACGGGAATTTTGCGACCGGCTTTGCGATCACGGGAATCTCGACGCGAGCTCCGGTGTCGACGAGGAATTTGATGAACTTCATCGCGTGCTGGTGTTCCTCCGCAGCCTGTTTGTAAAAATGCTGGGCGAGGAACGGGAGCGACTCCGCGTCGAAGTGGGCGGCGATCGCCGTGTATTGGATACTGGCCGCAAATTCGTAGCCGACCTGTTCGTTGATTTTGTCGTTGAGGTTTTGTGAGACGAGCATAAACGACATTCCGCCAGGGTGAGGGGAAGGTCAAG